>NZ_SJPQ01000001.1:1310710-1638388 GCF_007859945.1 Pseudobythopirellula maris
TGAGGTGATAGCACTCCGTCTTCTCACCCGCCGCCTCAAGGGAGGGGGCTTGCCTCAAGGCAGGGGTTCTTAAAAGCAAGCTCCATGCCAACTCCCGTGAACCCCACGTTCCTGACACGAGGGATGACTCGCACGGCCCCAGAGCGTTTACTGATGCGCCGCGTATTGGCCGGTCTATCCAATGGAAAAGAGGGCCCCCCAGGCACGCCTAGGCGAGGAGTGGCCGATCAAGCGGGCTAGCCTCGTCCAAAACCGGTAGCCGATCTCAAGGCGCCGGTCTCTTGCCCGTTGCGGTGGTGTGTCCGCCAAAGTGGTAAGAAAACCGGCGGGGCAGGCAACCACCCTGCTTGAGATTCCCAAAACAGGCTCCCCCCGAGCCAAAAACCCCAAATCCGGGGCCCCATGGGCATTTGGTCGCAGGGGGACAGATTCGGCGGCGATCTTCAGAACCCCATGCCACGGCTGGGGTTATTAATTGTGGAGCGTGACGCCCGGACCAATTAGGATGGACTTTCCCGCCCGCTACGCCCGCCTGTGGTTTTCCAGCTCTCCCCCGCCTCGCCCCGCAAGGGTATAGGCCAAGATCGGTCTCCCGAACGCGAACGCCCCGCATGTGGCAGAAGCTCTATCACCATTCGCCCACACGCTTCCTCCCCCTGGCGGCGTTGGTAGCCGCGTTATTGGCTTTTTCGGCGTCTGCGCGCGCTCAGGAGCCCGATCTGCTGGGTGTGCTCGCCCTCGCCTTAGAGAGTGAGACGGCCGACGAGCTGGGGCTCAGCCAACAGCAGCGCGACCAGCTGTGGGAAGTAGCCGACGAGCGCGAGCTCGCCGGGCTCTCGCTGGCGATGAGCGTGCGAGACCTGCCGCGTGACGAGCAGCTCGCCCGGCTGGCGCCTTACCGGCGTGAGTCGGAGGAAGAAGCCTTGCGGCTCCTCACGCCCACGCAACGCGAAGCGCTCGAAGAGCTGCGCGCCTCGCAAGACAACCCGGCCTACTCGCGCGGCGAAACGCCGGCCTACGACGAACCGCTCGCCGATGAGCGTTCCGATGACCGCCCCCAACGCGGCCGCTCGGATGATCGGCGGGGTGCGGGTGATCGTCCGCAGCGTGAAGGCGCCGACCGTCGGGGTCCGCCCCGGGGGCCGTCACGCGGGCCCGCGCTCGACGGCAAGATCACGTTCAACTTCCACAACCAGCCGTGGCGCGACGTGCTGGAGTGGTTCGCCGAGCGAGCCGATCTGTCGCTCATTCTCGACAGCTCGCCTCCCGGCGCATTCAACTACCGCGACACCCGTGAGTACGAGATCGGCGAGGCGCTCGACGTCATCAACGGCGTCTTGCAGACCAAGGGCTACACGCTGCTGCGCAAGGACCGCATGTTGTTGCTGGTGAATCTCGAAGACGAGATCCCGCCGAACCTCGTCACCGACGTGCCCCTCTCGCAACTGGGCGAGCGGGGCGAGTACGAGCTCGTGCGGGTGCTGTTCCGCGTGCGTGGCCTCGACCCCGAGACCGCCGCCGCCGAGCTCCGCCAGCTGGTCGGCCCGCAGGGCAAGGTGCTCGTGCTCGCCGGGGCCGGCATGATCCAGGTGACCGAGACCGCCGGCCGCATCCGCACGATCCGCGGCGTGATCGAGGCGATCGACGCCGGCTCGGCCGTCGACTTCGACGCGGCCGACTTCGAGCCGAGCCTGCGGGTCTACACCGCCGTGGGGGTCGACTCGGAAACGGCGCTCAAGGTCTTGCAGACGATCCTCGCCGGCAACGACCAGACCCGCCTCGCGGTCGACCCCGCCACCGGCAACCTCGTGGCCTTCGCCACGGCCGACGACCATCAGACGATCCGCGCCACGCTCGACGAGATGCGTCAAGAAACGCGCCGCATCGACGTCATACCGCTCTCGGGCGTCGACCCCCAGACCGCGGTGCTGGCGATCAACAAGATGTACTCGCGTCCCGGCGAGAGCGAGCCCGACCCGTCGGCGCCGCTCGTCGACGCCGACCTCACCACCCGCACGCTGCTGGTGCGAGCGAGCCCGGCGCAGCTCGAGCAGATCCAAACCTTGCTCGACAAACTCGGCGCGTCGCGCGGCTCGCGGGGCGGCATCGGGCTGGGGGGTGACGGCAACGTGCGCATCTTGCCGCTGAGCCCCAGCGCCGCAAGCGGCGCACTGGAGCAGATCGAGGGCGTGTGGGGCACGCTCCGAGCGAATCCGCTGCGGATGGTGAACCCCACCAAGCGCATCCCCAGCTACACGCCGAGCCAAGCGACCGAGCCGGCCGATGAGCGCACGGCCGAACCCGACGCTGACGACCCCAGCGCTGGCGAACCCGGCGCTGGCGAACCACCCGCCCGCGGCGCCAGCCGCCGCCAAACGCCTCCGCCCAAGACCGACGAACGGCGCGACCGCCTGACCGGAGGCCGGAGCCGCGTTCCTGCGCGGTTTGTCGCCGAGGCGCTCGGCTCAGACCAATCAACACCCGGCGATGGCCCGGCGCCGATCTTCATCAGCCCGGGCGGCGGCGGATTGATCATCGCCTCGGAAGACATCGAGGCGCTCGACGATTTCGAGCGGCTGCTGGCGAGCTCCACGGCCGGCACGCTCACCTCCACCCGGCAGTACGCGGTCTTCTACCTCAAGTACGCCTCGGCGCCGGTCGCGGCGCAGATCTTGGCCAACGTCTTCGGCGCCTCTTCCTCCGGCGGGGGTGGGCTGATGAGTGACCTGGCCGGCGCCGCGTTGGGCGGCTCGGGCGGCGGGTTGGTGGGCGGCTTGCTCGGCATGGGGGGCGAGGGGGGCTCGAGCGGCTCTTTCTCTTCGGCCTCGGTCGACATCGTGCCCGACTTGCGGCTCAACGCCCTCATCGTGCGGGCCCGCCAAGACGACCTCGACACGATCGAGCAGTTGCTGCAAGTGATCGATCAGAAGCGTGGGCCCGCGCAGGTTGAGGCGGGCGGCAAGACGCGGCTGATCCCGGTCTACAACACGCAGGCCAAGGAAATCATCGAGGTCGTCAAGCAGGTGTTTGGCGATCGGATGCAATCGAGCGGCGGCGGTGGGGGCGGCGAGCCGAACCCCGAGGAGATCTTCCGCATGCTCCGCGGCGGCGGCGACAGCGAGGGCCCCGCCGGCGAGCCGGACAAGATGTCGCTCGGCGTCGACGATCGCAGCAACTCGATCGTGATCCGCGCGTCGGACGCCCTCTACGAAGAGGTCGAAGCGTTGGTCCGCCGGCTCGACGAGGAGGGCATCGGCGTGCCGCAGTCGACCCGCGTGGTCACCGTGCGCGGCGCCAATCCCCAGCTCGTCAAAGAGGCCCTCGCCACGCTGCTAGGCTCGCAGCCCGAGACCGCGTCGGCCTCGGAGTCGGCCACTCCCAACGGTGGCGGCAACGCCAACGGCCAGGACCGCGCCCAGCAACAACGCCGGAGCGAGTTCTTACGCCAGATGCAAAGGCAGATCCAACGCAATCAAGGGGGCGCCGGCAGAGGGGGTGACCGCGGTCGCGGCGGTGGGGGTCGCGGCGGTCGAGGAGGCCAAGGCGGCGGTGGTCGCGGCGGCGGCCCACGGGGCGGCTGAGACACCGGGCGAGCCGCACGCTCACGGCCACTGACCACAACGGTAAACCCCAGCAGCGACGCTCCCCAGGCGGGAGCCTGCAGAATCTACCGCCGGGACGAATCGCTCGCCACTTCGGCCGCATCGATCACGCCGTCGCTGTTCTTGTCGTACGCGTAGAAGCGGTCGACCTCGCGGTCGCTCCACGAGCGGGCGTACTCGTGCATCGCCACTTGGCCATCGCCGTCGCGGTCCTTCTGGGTGAACCACGCCGGGGCGCCCTGCGGCAGCCTCTCGGCGGGGGACAAGAAGCGGTACGACCTCGAGGCTGTCGAAGCCTGGGAGTCAGAGCGGTTGCCGCCCCTGTCGGCTTGCTCGTCCGATCCCCGACGGCGTGAGAACCGGCCACGCTCTCTCTCGTTGCCACGGCCATCGTCGCCACGATCCTGGTTGCGATCTTGGTCCCGCGCAGCGGCAGGACGCGCGTTGTTCGTCGTGGTGGGCTCTTCGCCGAAAGCGGCCACCGTCGGCGGCCCCTCGGGTGGCGCAAAAGCCATCGGCTCGGCGCCCTCGCGCCACTCTTGCACGGCAGCCCGCGCCTCGTCACGCTCGGCTTCGCGTCGCTCACGCTCGGCGGACATGGCCGCCTCGAGTTTGGCGATCGGCCAAGGCTGGCCCGGCTTCAAGCCCGCGGAGAGGGCCGCCCCCTCGACCATGCGTTGCATGCGTCCCTGCACCTCGTCGGGGCTGAGATTGCCATCGCCGTTTTTGTCGAACCTGGAGAGGAACCCGCCCCCGGGCCCGCCGCGTCCCCCACGACCTTCGCGATCGCCGCCACGGCCGCGGCCGCCACGCTCGCCGCCGTTGTCGCCGCCGCGTCTGCGTCGCTCGCCACGGTCGGCGTCGTCACCGCCGCCCGGCGGCCCTCCCCAGGACGGCCGTCCGCCGCGACCCCTGGGTCCGCGTGGGCCGTCGTCCTGCTGGCTCTGCTCGCCGTCGCCCCCGCCACGCGGACCGCCGCGGCCGGGCGGCTGGGCGTCGACCGGAGCCGCCACAAAAGCCGCCAGCACCAGCAGGCCGAGCAGTCGGTAGAGGGAGAATTTCTTCATATCTGAGGACTCGCACACGATTTGTTTTCCGGGTCACCTCCTTATCATACCCCGAACGGTCCCGCAGGGGCCGCTGGAGAATCGCTCTTCGCTTTTGGGCAACCGACGAAACACTCCCCCGGCCCCCCCTGCCTGGGGAGCTGTCGATCCGAGAAGATCGTGGTTCCACGACGTCCGCTCCCCCACCCCCGCAGCAAGCTATGCCGCTCCGCGCTGAAATCATCGCCATCGGCGACGAACTGACCTCCGGCCAACGGCTCGACACGAACACCCAATGGCTGAGCGAGCGGCTCGGCGAGTTGGGCGTCGAGGTGGCGTTCCACACCACCGTGGGCGACAGCCTCGAAGACCACGTGGCGATCCTGCGCGCCGCTTTCGAGCGGGCGGACGTGGTCGTGACGACGGGCGGGCTGGGCCCCACGGCCGACGACCTCACGCGCGACGCCCTGGCGAAGGCCGTGGGCGCCGCGCTTGTCGAGGACCCGGTCGCGCTGGCGCACATCGAACGGATGTTCGCTTCGCGCGGCCGCACGATGCCCGCGAACAACCGGCTGCAGGCCCTCTTCCCTCACGGCTCGCGGCAGATCCCCAACGCCCACGGCACGGCGCCGGGAATCGACATGGCGGTTCGCTCGGCCGACGGCAACAAGTCGCGTGTGTTCTGCCTGCCGGGCGTGCCGGCCGAGATGCACGAGATGTGGTCCGCCACGGTGCGGGGCGCCGTCGCCGCGATGGCGCCCGAGGCGCGGGTGCTCGTGACCCGAAAACTCAAATGCTTCGGCGTGGGCGAGAGCCGGCTCGAAGAGATGCTGCCCGACCTCATCCGCCGCGGCCGCGAGCCGCGTGTCGGCGTCACCGCCAGCGGCGCCACGCTCACGCTGCGCGTCACGGCCGGGGGCCCCGACGAGGCGGCCTGCCTGGCGGTGATCGAACCCACCCTCGACGTGATCCACCAGTCGCTCGGTATGCTGGTCTTCGGCGCGGAGGACGACGAGTTGCAGCACGCCGTGGTGCGGCTCCTGGGAGAGCGCGGCGAGACGATCGTGTCGGTCGAGGCGGCCACCTCGGGGCTGCTGTCGCACTGGCTCGCCGAGGCGGACGAGGCGGGCGCCGTCTACCGCAGTGGCGAGTTCCTCCCCACCCACGGCGACTGCACGACGGAGGAATGGGCCCTCAACGCCGCCGAAGCGAAACGCGTCGCGATGGGCGTCGACTACGCCCTGGCGATCGGCTCGCCCAACGCGGCCGACGACCCGACCGTGCCGGTCGCCATGGCCAGCGCCGCGGGCGGCAAGGCCAGGAGCGTCAGCACGCTCGGCCAACCGGCGATCCTCAAAGCGCGTCTCGCCAAAACGGCCCTGAACCTGCTCCGCCTCCGGCTGCTCGGTTCGAGCGAGTTAGAATAGAGATAAGCGATGACGAAGCACGTGTTATCCCGTCACTCGTCATTGCACTACAACGCCTTCGAGCGACCCGACCATTCATCCCTTCCCGCCTTCACTCCGCATGAACTTACTCCGTCTCGCCGCCGCTTCGCTCAACCAGACACCGCTCGACTGGGCAGGCAACCGCCAGCGCATCGTGCAGGCGATCGAGGAGGCGCGGAGAAAGGGCGCCGGTTTGTTGGTGCTTCCTGAATTGGCCGTGACGGGCTACGGCTGCGAAGACTGGCACTTCTCGGCCGCGGTGCAGCGCGGGGCGCTCGACTCGCTGGTGGAGTTGCTGCCCGCCACGCACGGCATGGCGGTCTGCGTCGGGCTGCCGCTGTTCGTGGACGAGCGGCTCTACAACGGCGCGGCGATGATCGCCGACGGGCGGTTGCTCGGAATAACCTGCAAGCAGCACCTGGCGACCGACGGCCTGCACTACGAGCCGCGTTGGTTCCGCCCCTGGCCCGCCGGCGCCGTGGGCGCCATCAACGTGGGTGGGGGCGAAACGCCGGTGGGGGATCTGCTCTACGATCTGGACGGCGTGCGGGTCGGCGTCGAGGTTTGCCGCGACGCATGGGTCGCCGACCGGCCCGGTCGCCGGCTCGCCCAGCGCGGCGCCGACGTGATCCTCAACCCCAGCGCGAGCCACTTCTCGTTCGGCAAGCAAGACGTCCGCCGCCGCTTCGTGATTGAGGGCTCCCGGACTTTCGGCGTCGCCTACGCCTACTGCAATTTGTTGGGCAACGAGTCGGGTCAGTCGATCTTCGACGGCGGGACGCTGATCGCCTCGCAGGGCAACATGGTCGCCGCCGGGCGGCGGCTGCGCTACGACGACTTCACACTCAGCTCGGCGGCGGTCGACATCGATCAATGCCGCCGGCTCAAATCGCAGGCGTTCGAGGCGGGCCCTCGCCCCGCCGACGCGGGGGGCGCCACGATCGTCTGCGACTTCTCGCCTCGCACGAGCGAGGACGACTCCCCCAGCCCGCCGCTCGCCGCGCCGCACGCCCCCGAAGACCCGTGGGAAGGATCGGCGGACCTGAAGCACGAGGAGTTCGCCCGCGCCGTGCCGCTCGCCCTGTTCGACTACCTGCGCAAAAGCCGCACGCGCGGCTTCGTCGTGTCGCTCAGCGGCGGGGCCGATTCGGCCGCCGTGGCGCTATTGGTCTCGCTGATGGCGCGCGAGGGACTGGGGCAATTGGGCGCCGAGGGACTCGCCAAGCGGCTGCCTGCCGTGCCGGGGCTTGAGGGGGTCACCGATCCGCAGGAGTTGATCCACCGGCTGCTGGCGTGCGTCTATCAGTCGACACGCAACTCGAGCGAAACCACACGACGCGCGGCCGCGGGCCTGGCGCACGCCCTGGGCGCCGAGTTCCTCGCCTGGGACGTCGACCCCATGGTCGACCGCTACACCACGGCCGTCGGCGAGGCCCGCGGAGCACGCCCCGACTGGGAACACGACGACGCGGCCCTGCAAAACATCCAGGCCCGCGCCCGGGGCCCCGGGGCGTGGATGCTGGCCAACCTGCGCAGCGCGCTCTTGCTGGCGACCGGCAACCGCAGCGAGGCGGCCGTGGGTTACGCCACGATGGACGGCGACACCTGCGGCGGCTTGGCGCCGATCGGAGGTGTCGACAAGGCCTACCTCCGCGAGTGGCTCGACTGGATGGAGACCACCGGTCCGGACCTCACCTCAGGACGTTACGCCGTTGCCGAGCTGGCGGCGGTCAACGCTCAGGCGCCAACCGCCGAGCTGCGACCCGCCGACGCCGCGCAGACCGACGAGGGCGACCTGATGCCGTACCCGGTGCTCGACGCAATCGAACGCGCGGCGCTCGTCGAGCTGCGGCCGCCGCTCGACGCGTTGCGTCTCGTGGCGCCGCTGTTTCCCGAGGTGAGCAGGGAGCAGATGGCCGAGTGGGTCGAACGCTTCTTCCGGCTCTGGAACGCGAACCAGTGGAAACGCGAACGCCTCGCCGCCGCGTTCCATGTTGACGACCACAGCGTCGACCCGCGCGGCTGGGGTCGCTTCCCGATCCTCTCGAACGGCTTCGAGCAGGAGCTCGAAGAACTGCGTCGGATCGCCAAGTAATCGGCGCCGGCAGCCCTAGCGCGCACGAGGCCGTTTCTAAAACAGTCACGCGGGGTCGTGCGCGTCGCTTCCGACAAACACGACTTCCGGCATGTCCGTACCGGTGGATAGCGGTGTCCGTTCGGATTGCCGAAAGCAGTACCCGCTGTCGTCGTGTGCGTTGCGTCTGCTCATCTACTTAGTTCTGTCACGTCGCTCGCCGCCCTCACAATTCGCAGTACACGCATGATGGATATGCTCATTCAATGGCAGAGCTTCGTCGTCAAACATCAAGTCTTTAGGCGCCATTATGAAAACAACTAGCTAGAGTTCCCAGCTATCCAAGACGTGTCCCTACAATCGAAATTATACGTTCATCCGTAGCGTTAATTGCTGCACGATGACTGATCGCAAGACGATACGGTAAATACGATACAGCGCGGTTCTGGAGGAACGCGTATCTGCCGAAGCAGATCTATTCTGAGACCGAGTTCAGGGATGAAACGCCATGACGTCGATGCGTATTGATCGGTGGAATCAGTGCGTAGCGCGTCTGATCGGCGTCGCCCTGCTCATGGCTATGGCGAGCGCGGCGCCTGTCGGCGCGGCCGAAGACTTGCCCCCCATTCCCGGCGCCGCGGTGGCCACGGACTCCGTCGACGACTCGGAGCTCGATGAAGGCAGCGACGAAGACAGCGAAGAAGGCGACGACCTCGACAAGCTTCTCGACATGGACCTCGACCAGCTCAGCCAGGTCAAGGTGACGACGCAGGAGTTCTCGTCTGCCGCGCTCACCGAGGTCCGCACCGAGGAAGGGGGCCGCTCGGTCTCGCCGGCGGCGATCACGACGATCTCGCGTGAAGACATCTACCGCAGCGGCGCCCGCGGTCTCAACGAACTCTTGGAGATCTACGTGCCGAACTTCCAGTGGGTGCTGCACCATTGGGAGCAGAGCCACATCGGCCTGCGTGGCGTGATCAGCGACCGGGAGGATAAGTACCTCCTCTTGGTGAACGGCCGCATCATGAACGACAAGACCCACTACGGCGCCGCCAGCGAGCGCGAGCTGCCGCAATTGGGCGACATCCATCACATCGACGTGGTCCGCGGCCCCGGCTCGGCGATCTACGGCCCCGGCGCCGTCTCGATGGTGATCGCCATCTACACCGAGACGGCCGAGACCTTCACCGGCACGCGGTTCCACGCGCGGCAGGGCTTTATCGACGAGTACTCCACGCTGGAGCTGACGCACGCGTTCCAGTGGGACTGCGCCGAGGGGGGCATGCTGTTCTACGCCGGCGTCGGATCGCGCGATGGCGCCGACCAGGACTACGCCCCGCTGGTGTTCGGCACGAGCGACCCGGGCTGGCCGGGCGACGGCGACACTACGGTCGAGTACCAAGACTACATTGCTGAAACCAACGTCCAGAACGAGATCAACCATTACAACGAGGCGTTCGACAACCTGCTGCCGCTGAAGTTCTTCATCGACTACAAATACGAGGACCTCGAGATCTGGGCCCGCTACACCCGCGGCGGTGTGCAGTACGCGACCGCCCCCACGGCTGGCCTCTTTTCGCCGGCCGGCTATGGCAACTATGTCACCGAGTTACAGAACAGCACAGGCACGCAGCAGGCCACACTCCACTCGAAGTACGAGACCGAGATCCACGAGGACCTCAAGTTCATCGCCACGCTCGGTTTCGACCACTCCGAGTTCGCACGCACCCTGTTTGTCGGGCCCACCGAGTCGTACGCCGAAGAGGAGCTCAACGGCCGGGCGGTGTTTGTCAGCACCCTGGGCGACCATCAGATCGCCTACGGCGGCGAGATTTACTACGACTGGTTCGGCCTGGAGTCGCACCTGCTGCCCGTGCCGCCGACCAACGGGCGGCTGGGCGCCGACTTCACGCCGTGGAGCACGCAAACATACTCCGCGTTGTTCGAGGACCAGTGGCAGATCAACGACGAGTGGACCACCTTCATGGGCGGCCGCTGGGACAAGAACACCTACACCGGGTGGATGTACTCGCCCAAGGCGGCCGTCGTGTACACGCCCGACGACAAGACCGCCTGGAAGCTGCTCCTGAACCGCTCGCAGCGGATGAACTTCGCCGAGGAGCTGCGCGCCCAGTGGCTCAGCAACCGCACGGACGGACAGCCGGAGATTCTCAGGAGCTACGAACTGCGACTCGAACGCTCTCCGACCGAGTGCTTCAACCACGCGATGTCGATCTTCTACCTCGACCTCGACGCGATCGCCTGGAACGGCGTGACCAACAGCAGCACACTCACCGGCAACCAAACGCAGTACGGCATCGAGTACGAGACCTACTACAAGCACGGCTGCTGGACCCTCCAGGGCAGCCACTCGTTCTCGAAACTGATCAAGTTCACGCGGTTCGACCCGACCGTGACGCCGTTCATCACCGCGTCGCCCGACGGCTACGGCAACGACCTGAACAACTGGTCGAACCACATCACCAAGCTGTTCGTGCAGTGCCAGCTGACGCCGAAGCTCAGCAGCGACACCTCGCTCAGGTACTACTGGGGCTTCGCGGGCGCCAAGGACGTGCAGGACAGGGCGAACGCCGGAGGGGGCGCCTTCGGAGCGACTCGACCCGACTGGGACAGGCCCTACCTCGACAGCGTGTTCCTGAACCACGCCCTCAACTACCGAGTCGACCGCAACATCCGCTTGCGGCTCGAGGGCTACAACCTGCTGGGCATGTTCCAAAACACGCTCAACAAGCGGATCTACGGCGGCGAGGGGAGCTACCGTGTCGACCCGGCGGCCGTGGGCCTGTCGTGCGAGATGACGTACTGAGCGCGGCCGCTTGCGCGTGGTTGCTAGTTGGTAGTTGCTAGGCGTTAGTTAAAGCGGCTGCCGTAACAACTAGCGCCTAGCGACTACCAACTCGTCCCGGCTGGCACGGACAGCCGGCCTCGGGTGATCTCGCAATCTAGCAAAGACCTTTCGGCCGATTGTCCGTGTGCGAATCACAGGAGGCGACAGCGGTTCGAATGCCTCTTGTCGCTACCCGACCCCGCCAAATTGTCGAGCAAGCATCTAATGCAGGCCGGCCCCACACCGCGCCAATCTGTCGGGGCCACCCTTTATCGCGATGCGCTCATTCTTCTTTCGCCGTCGTGCGTTTCTTCGTCCCCTTGGCCGCCTTCTTCTTGGCGGTGGTCTTCTTTGCCGCCTTTTTCTTAGTGGTCTTCTTGGCGGCCTTCTTCTTGGTCGTCTTCTTCTTTTTCTTCGACCCTCCCGCCGCGGCGCGGGCCGCCAGCAGATTGAGCGCCTCGTTGAACGTCAGCTCGTCGGGCGCCTGCCCCTTGGGCAGCGACGCGTTTGTCTCGCCGTCGGTGACGTACGGCCCGTAGCGGCCGTCGAGCATCTGCACCTGCGTGTCGGTGACCGGCGACTTCTCCTCGAAGATCTTCAGCGGCGGCTTCGCCTGGCCGCGGCCGCGTTGTTGCTTGGGCTGGTTGAGCAACTCGATCGCCTGTTCGAGCGTCACGTCGAGCGGCGACACGTCGGCCGGCAGCGATCGGGTCTCCGTGCCGCACTTCACGTACGGCCCGTAGCGGCCGTTGTAGGCGGTGATCGTGTCCTCGAGCTTGGGGTGGACGCCCAGCTCGCGGGGGATCGAGAGCAGCTTGAGCGCCGTCTCGAAGGTGATGTCCTCGGGCGACATGCCCTTCAGGAGCGAGGCGTTCTTAGGCTTCTCGTCGTCGTCGGTCTCGCCGCGTTGGATGTACGGGCCGAAGCGGCCGACCTTCAGGTAGACCGGCTTGCCGGTCTCGGGGCACGTTCCTAGCGGCTCCTCGGCCTTGGCCGCTTGGGCCAGCAGGTCGAGGGCGTACTCGAGCTTCACCTCGTCCGGCGGCAGCTCTTCGGGGAGCGACGCGGTCTTCTCCCCCTTCTCGACGAACGGCGAGTAGCGGCCTACGCGGACGAACACGTCCTCGCCGTCTTCGGCCGTGCCGACGTGGATACGGCTGATCGAACGGGCGTCGATCTCGTCGACCTTGTTCTCGAGTTGCTTCTTGAGCCCCGGCTTGCCGTTGCCGAAGTAGAAGTTCTTGAGGTACTCGAGTTGCTGCTGCTCGCCGCGGCTGATCGCGTCGAGGTCGTCTTCCATCTGGGCGGTGAACTGGTAATCGACCAGGCCGGTGAGGTGATCCTCGAGCAGCTTCACGACGCTGAACGCCACCCAAGTGGGCACGAGCGCGCCGCCCTTCTTGAAGACGTAATTGCGGAGCAGGATCGTGTCGATGATCGAGGCGTACGTGCTCGGCCGGCCGATGCCGCGCTCTTCGAGCGCCTTAGTCAGGGCGGCCTCGCTGAACCGGCTCGGCGCCTGGGTCGTGTGGTCCTTGGCCAACAGGTCGAGGCAGCGGAGCTGCTCACCCACTTCGACCGAGGGCAACGACTTCTCTTGGTCGGCCAGCTCGGCCGAGGGGTCGTCGGAGCCCTCCACATAGGCCCGCAGGTAGCCGGGGAAGTCGATCGTCTTGCCGCTCACGGTGAAGACGCAGCCGCCCCCCTCGATGGTGACCACGATCCGCCGGCCGCGCGAGTCCTGCATCTGGCTGGCGATCGTGCGCTTCCAGATCAGGTCGAAGATCTTGAACTCGTCCGAGTTGAGTGAGCTCTGCAGCACGCCCGGCACGGCGAACGGGGTGCCGGCGGGGCGGACCGCCTCGTGAGCCTCTTGGGCGTTCTTTACCTTGCCGGTGTAGGTGCGCGCTTCGCTGGGGAGATAGTCGTCGCCGTACTCGCTCTTGACCAAGTTGCGCGCTTCCTCGACCGCCACTTTGGCCAGGTTGGTCGAGTCGGTACGCATGTAAGTGATGTGTCCGTTCTCGTAGAGCGCCTGGGCCACCTGCATCGTCCGCCGGGCGGTGAAGCCGAGTTTGCGGTTCGCCTCCTGTTGCAGCGTGCTCGTCGTGAACGGGGCGGACGGCTTGGTCGTGTACGGCTTCTCCTCGACGCTCGCGACACGGAACTCGCCCGAGGCGATGCGGTCGGCGAGCGCCTGAGCGGCCGGGCCGTCCATCAGCAAGAGGGCGTCGTTCTTCAGCTTGCCGGTGTGCTGGTCGAAGTCTTTGCCGCTGGGCAGCTTCTTGCCGTCGACCGAGACCAGTGTCGTCTCGAGACGCTGCTTCTCGTCGTCCGTTTTGCAGAACGTGCCGATCAGGTCCCACCAGGTGGCCGAGACGAACTTCATCCGCTCGCGTTCGCGGTCGACGATCATCCGCACGGCGACGCTCTGCACGCGACCGGCCGAGAGCTTGGGACGCACCTTTCGCCACAGCAGCGGCGACACCTCGTAGCCGTACAGCCGGTCCAAGATGCGGCGGGTCTCTTGCGCGCGGACCAGGCCGTCGTCGATGTCGCGCGGGTTGGCGATCGCCTCTTGGATCGCGTCTTTGGTGATCTCGTGGAACACGAGGCGGTGGACCGGCACCTTGGGCTTGAGCAGCTCGAGCAAGTGCCAGCTGATCGCTTCCCCTTCGCGGTCTTCGTCCGTCGCGAGGTAGAGCGCGTCGGCCTTCTTGAGCTGGTCTTTGAGCAGCTTGATCTGCTTGCTCTTGCCCGGCGAGGTGACGTAGATCGGCGTGAAGTTATCGTTGACGTTCACGCCGAGGTTCGACCACGGCTCCTTCTTGTACTTGGCGGGGATCTGCGCGGCGCCTTTCGGCAAGTCACGCACGTGGCCCACCGAGGCCTCGACCGTGAAGCCGGGGCCCAAGTACTTGCCGATGGTTTTCGCCTTTGCGGGGGATTCGACAATCACGAGTGAGTTGCCGCCGCCTGCCGCCTTCTTCTTCGCCATAGCCCGACCGGAGTTTGGTATGTCCGAGTGTAATGAAGAGATAAAGCCCTGGGCTCTTCTTCGCGCATCGTTCGCTCGGCGCCCGGGAGCGGCAAGCGGTTGGTTTCGCTACTATCAGCGCCTCGCCGTACTTTTCCGCAGTCTCTTCCCGAGGGGTGGCGTCGCACTAACCGTCCGGGTCGCCCGGTCTCGAACGGCCGCCTCAGGGCCGTTGCGACCGTTCTGACCCGCGGTTGGACTCCTCCCACAGGCTCTGCGGCGGTCGGCCGCAGGCAGCCCTGGGGAGCATGCCGCTTCCGTCCGCCCACGCCGTGAAGCGGCCCACCGAATCGCTTGGGCTGTCGTCGACACTGCCGACTGGGATTGCATTTACGTCGATCTGCAATAGAATCGGCGGCCTTCGCGTTCGCTCCGGCCTGCAAACATGGGGTCTTGCCGGAGGTAGTGTCAAGAGCCATCGCCCAAGGCGGTGGGGGCCGGCACGTGTCTCGTCTCCCCTTGCGATCACCACGCCCGCGGGCGTTTTCCTTACGATTTCCGACCGATATGGCCACTCCCTTTACCGTTTTCCGCAAGAACACCGGCCTGATGATGGCCATTTTGTGCGCCTTGCTGATGTTCTCGTTCGTCCTCGCCGACCCCCTGGCGCAGTACGCCGCAGGCGGCCGCGACGGCGCCGGCCCCGACCGCTCGCTCGAAGTGGTCGCCACCTGGGATGGGGGCAGGGTCACCGAGCGGCAGCTCTCGGAGCTGGTGATGCACCGCCGCATCTTAGCCTTGTTCCAGCAGCGGGTCCTCCAGATCGGCTACCAGAGCGCGCTCGCCGCGGGGGTCCAAGACCCCCGGCTCACGATCCGCCCGCTCGATCTGCCGGAAAGCAACGAGCAAGGCGTCGAACGCGACGTGGTCCAAACCAAGGTGTTCGCCGAACGGGCCGCCGAGGCGGGCATGGTGGTGAGCAACGAGATGATCGTTGATTACCTCCGCGCTTTGGGCTTCAGCCGCGTGAGCAACCAGCAGATGCGCGAAATCCTCTCGGGCATGAACTCTCGCTCGGGCCGCAAGGCGACGATCGAGTTCGTCTTCGACCTGCTGCGCGAGGCGATGCTCGCCAGAAACTACACCGCGAGCCATCAGTACCAGTTCGAGACCGTGCTCCCCGAGCAGCGGTGGACCGACTGGCTCAAGGTGAACAACCGCGTGGCGGTCGAGGCGGCGGGGCTCAAGGCCTCGGACTTCGTCGACCAGGTCGACGAACCGAGCGACTCGGAATTGGCGGCCTATTTCGAAGAGTATCGCGAACGGGTCCCCCAGCCCGATTTCCTGCGGGAGTATGGGGTCGAGTTGCCCTCCCCGACACCGGCGTTTTGCACACCCAAGAGGGTGACGCTGCAGTACGTGAAGGCGGACTTCAATCAATTCGCCGACCGCGTGTCCGACGGAATCACCGACGCTCAAATCGCCGCTTACTACGAGGAAAACAAAGAGAGCTTCGTCCGAGCCGATCTTGGACTCTTCGGCGAAGCGGGCCTGCTGGACGACACGGACGACGCCCCGAGCGACGCCACTGCCGAACAGGAACCGGGCGCTGACGAAGAGACCGTCGACGACGAAATCGCCTCGGAAGAGGAGCCCGCTACCGACTCCGCCACAGAGCAGGCGCCCGAAGAGGAGCAGGCAACTGAGCCGCAAACTACAGAGCCGCAGAGCGACACCGAAGGCGACACCGCCGACAGCGAGCTCCAGGAAGCAGCCGAGCAAAGCGACACGCCGGAGACGGAGCAGTCGGGCGCCGTGCGGCGGCGTTCGCCTTTCCGCCTGGTCGCCGCTCAGCTGGAGGACGACGCTGCGCCGAGCGCCGACTCGCCAGCCGGTTCTGACGGAGACAGCGCGGGTGACAACAACGCCACCGATGAGAGCGACACAGACGAAGACGAAGCCGGCAGCGAATCGGCCTCCGAAGAGCAAGAAGAAGCGAGCAACAGCTACCAATCGCTCGACGAAGTCCGCGACGAGATCCGCCGCCGGCTCGCCGAGGAACTGGCGATGCAGCGGATGGCCGAGGTGATTTCGGAACTCTACAACAAGCTCGACACGTCGTACAACGAGTACTTCAGCGCTCAGCTCGACGCTGAGGACGACGGCGTCGAGAAGCCCGAGCCGCCGGCGGAATTGGCCGACCTGACGGCTGTCGCCAAGGAGCACGGCCTGATCTACGAGACCACCACCCCTCTCTCTGTGCAAGAGCTTCGCGAAACCGAAGTCGGCCGCTCTGGCGACGCCGACCAGTCGGCGTCGCAGCCCACGCCGCTGTGGCTGGTGATGATGCACCCCGAATTTAACAAGGACATTTTCGAGCCGGTCTCGACGTACGACCTGGCAGGCAACCGTTACCTCGTGATGAAGATCGAAGAGACCGAGCGTTCGGTTCCCGAGCTCGAGGACGTGCGCGACGAGGTCGTTCGCGCCTGGAAGCTCGACAAGGCGGCCGACCTGGCTCTCGCCAAGGCCGAAGAGCTGGCCAAAGAGGCGCAGGACTCGGGCAAGCCGCTCGCCAACTTCTTCGCCGACTCGGCGGAAGCCCCGGCGGGCGTCGAGGTGGTCGACACCGACCCGTTCAGCTTCCTGACGTTCGGCAACGTGTCGCAGACCACCGGCGAAGCGACACTCCGGCTGAGCACCCCCGAGCCGCTCGTGGCCGCCGGGCCGGACCTGCTGGAGAAGGTGTTCGACCTGGGCGAGGGCGAGATCGGCGCCGCGCTCAACCACGACCATTCGATCGCTTACGTGCTGCGAGTCTCGCAGCGGATGGAGCCGCTCGAGCAGATGCGTTCGTCGTTCCTCGTCGAGGGCGACCGCTGGTTCGGCCTGCCCGCGACGATCCGCAGTCGCTACCGCGAGGCCCGCATCGCCCTGCTGACCGACCTGCTGGAGAACTCCGGCCTGGAGTGGAACCGCGACCCGGACACGTTCGACGAAGGTTGAGCCGTGCAGCGCCAAATCGGTGCAGCGCTGAGCTGGTGCAACTGTGGGAGGCGTCTCCGACGCCGATAACGCGAGGCTAGCTTGAAACTGCTGGCATATCGTTATCGGCGCCTCCCACAATCAACCCGCTTTTATCGGGCCGGGCTCCTAACCCCTCTGCGGCTTGAAGACCACGGCGCCCAGCGGCGGGAGCGTGATCTCGATCGAGTACTCGCGTCCCTGGGCGGGGACCGGCTTGGCCTGCACGCCGCCGCCGTTGCCCACGTCGCTGCCGCCGAAGTAGCTCGAGTCGCTGTTCGAGATCTCCTCGAACCAGCAGCCCTCCGGCACGCCGATCTTGTAGCCCGCCCGCGGCACGGGGGTGAAATTGAAGACGCTCAGCAGGTAATCATCCGATTGCTTGCTGCGCCGCAGGTAGGCGAGCACGCTGTCTTCGTGGTTGTGGCAGTCGACCCACTCGAAGCCGGCCGGATCGAAATCGACCTCGTGCAGCGCGGGCTGCTCCTGCAGCATGTGGTTGAGGTGGGCCGTGTAGTTTTGTAGGCCCTGGTGGCTCTCCCACTCTAAGAGGTGCCACTGCAGCGACTCGTCGTGGTTCCACTCGGTCCACTGGCCGAACTCGCAGCCCATGAACGTGAGCTTCTTGCCCGGGTGGGTCCACATGTAGCCGTACAGCAGCCGCAGGTTGGCGAACTTCTGCCACGTGTCGCCCGGCATCTGGTCGAGCAGCGAGCCCTTGCCGTGCACCACCTCGTCGTGCGAGAAGGGCAGGCAGAAGTTCTCGGTGAAGGCGTAGATCAGAGAGAACGTCAGCTCGTCGTGGTGGTACTTGCGGTGGATCGGCTCGTGCCGCATGTAGCGGAGCGTGTCGTTCATCCAGCCCATGTTCCACTTGAGGCTAAACCCGAGCCCGCCCAGGTAGGTCGGCTTCGACACACCGCCCCAGGCCGTCGATTCCTCGGCCACGGTCAGCACGCCGGGGTGCTGGAGGTGGACCTCCTCGTTGAACTTCTTGAAGAAGTCGATCGCCTCGAGGTTCTCGCGGCCGCCGAAGCGGTTGGGGATCCAGTCGTCCCCCTCGCGGCTGTAGTCGAGGTAGAGCATCGAAGCCACGGCGTCGACCCGCAGGCCGTCGATGTGGTACTTGTCCAACCAGAACAGCGCGTTGCTGATCAGGAAGTTCTGCACCTCGGTGCGGCCGTAGTTGAAGATCAGCGTGCCCCAGTCGGGGTGCTCGCCCTGGCGTGGGTCGGCGTGCTCGTACAGGGCCGAGCCGTCGAACCGCCGCAGGCCGTGGTCGTCTTTCGGGAAGTGGGCCGGCACCCAGTCGATCAGAACGCCCAGGCCCGCCTGGTGCAGCTGATCGATGAAGAACATCAGGTCCTGGGGGCTTCCGTAGCGGCTCGTGGCGCCGAAGTAGCCAACCGTCTGGTAGCCCCAACTGCCGGTGAAGGGGTGCTCGCTCACCGGCATCAGCTCGACGTGCGTGTAGCCCATCCGCAGGCAGTACTCGATGACCATCGGCGTGAGCTCGCGGTAGCTGAGCCAACGGTCCGGGTCGGCCGGGTCGCGTTTCCAGCTGCCGAGGTGCATCTCGTAGATCGACATCGGCGCGTCGAGCGCGTTGCGGTCCTCGCGTTGGGCGGCCCAGTCCGAGTCGCCCCACTCGTACGAGTCGAGGTCCGTGACGATGTTCGCCGTCTTGGGCGGCACCTCGGCGGCGAAGCCGTACGGGTCGCACTTCTCCACAACACGGCCGCCGAGCTGCTTGACGGCGAACTTGTACAGCGTGCCGAGCTTCATGCCGGGGACGAACAACTCCCACACCCCGCTGGGGACGTGCTTCTTCATCGCGTGCGACTTCTGACTCCAAGAGTTGAAGTCGCCGATGACGCTCACCCCCTCCGCGTTCGGGGCCCAGACCGCGAAGTTCACGCCCTCCACGCCGTCCACCTCACGCAGGTGGGCGCCGAGCCGGTCGTAGCTCCGCCAGTGCGAGCCCTCGGCCAGCAGGTGCAGATCGTACTCGGTGAGCAGCGGGTCAAAGGCGTAGGGATCGTGGATCATCTTCTCTTTGCCTTGCTCGTCGGAGACGCGGAGCTGATAGGGACTGGGGAGCTTGGGTGACATGGGTTCCGCTTCATCATTAACCGGACAGATCGCCTCGTACAGGCCCGCCGGGTGGATCCGACGCATCGGTCGCGAGCGGCCCTCCGCAGGATCGACCACCCACACCCGCGACGAGCCCGGCAAGAACGCCCGCACCGCCAACGCCCGGCGCCCGTTGTCCACCACCTCGTGGGGGCCAAGGAGCTCGTAGGGGTTCTCGTGACGGCCCTCGACGACGGCGCCGATGGAATCGAGTAAGGCTTGGCTACGCACGGGATGGCTCTTCTAAGCTGGGGTCAGGTCGTTGGGTGGATGTTGTTCGCGGGCGGGCCGCGGGTTGTTCGTCGGCTGGGCGCCGGCGGGCCAGGCTGGTCGGCGGCCGTTCAGCCGGAGATCGCTTCAGCCGGCGATCGATTCGAGCTGGCGGGCCGAGTCGTCGGTGAGCGTGTCGCGTTCTCGCAGCCGGAAGCGGCTGCGGCGCCGCTCGCGTTGGGGCCGCACGATCAAGATCGCCGGCGCGTCGAAGCGGCCCGGCTCTTCGATCGGCTCGGCGACCGCAGGGTGGGCCGCCGTCGTGTGGGCCGCCGCGATCGCCTCGGTCGTGCGAGCGGCCGTCGTGCGTGTGAACGAAACGCGACTCGGGGCGGCCTTACGACGGGCGCCGTCGAACGCCTCGTCCACGCCGGCCTGTCGACCCGGCTCGACCCGCCACAAGCGGCAGGTGACCCTGTGGAACGCCAACGCCCGGTCGATGCGCCGCCAGAGGTCGCAGTCGCGGATCGGCACAACCCGGCCGAACCTCTCCCACCGCCAGTGGTTGTTGCGCCACTCCCGCAGGCCGCGTCGCACGCCGCGCACCACGTGGCCGCTCGCCGACAGCAGCGTGACATCGGAGGGCTGCCCCAGGGCCTCGAGGCCGCGCACCGCGGCCAGCAACTCGAGCCGCCCACGGTCGGCGCCTTGCTCGGCGTCGCCGGCCGTGACCGTCTCGCCGCCGGCAACGCCGTGCAGCGCAAAACGCCAGTGGCGCGCGCCGTCTTCGGCGGCTGACGTGTCAGCAAACAGTAAATAGCGGGGGCGGGGAGCGTGCATGCCGGCGGCTTCGCAGCGGGGGGAGGGCGTTGCTTGGAGACCGCGTGCGGCCTCACTGCCGAGTTCTCGCCAACAACTAGTGCTAGCTACCCCTTGCTATCGGCGCATCGGCAAGTTTTCTCCATCCTTCCTATGCTGCATTTCTTAACAGCACGGACACGCCGCAGTTTGGCCCAGGCGCCTGGATTCGATCGCCTTGTCCCCCTGCCCCCCCCGCTCCTGCTAGCCGCAGCTAGCTGCGGACTCATCAGCAGCCCATTTGCCCAGTTGCACGCCGAAAGCGAGCGACTGCCGGCAGGTGGCTGCCGCTGCGAGGCCGTGCCCCTAAGCAGCCTGCGTGAAGTCCCTGCGATAGGGGCGCCCCTACAGAGGGATTTCGCCGAAACCGCACACGCATTCTTACCGTCACAACCCGCTCGCCCGCTTTCGATTCACACGGGGATTGCCGCGAACGGCGCGGCTCAAGCCACACCGGGTGGCAAGTGAAACTACTTTTTTCTAGTGGTCTTGCTGCGGGGCCACGCACTTCATTCTCACCGCACCACACTAGTCCAGACGGTATCGCGCCATCCCAAGCCCCGCACGCGGGCAAGGAAAAACCAGAAGATGAAATTCGGAATCTACCTGATGCACCGCGGTTTGATCACGGCCCAACAGTTGGTCGAAGCGATCGAAGAGCAACAAGACCTCCAGGTTCCACTCGGTCAGTTGGCGATCGAGGAAGAGAAGCTCAGCGTGCGTCAAGTGTTCCGCATCCTCCGCACTCAGCTGGACGACCTCCGCGAGCCGTTTGGCGAAACCGCCATCTCGCAAGGCTTGCTCACCCGCACCGACCTGGCCGAATTGATGCTGGTGCAGATGTCGAGGCGTATGCCGATCGACCAGATCTTGGTCCGCCAGGGATCGATCACCCAAGACGAACTCGAGAAGGCCCTGCACGCCTTCCGGCTCGAACGCCGGGGAATGGCGGTCGAGTGCGCCGAGCACGCAGGTTCGTGCGACCGACTCAGCGAGCAATCGGTCCGCGTGATGCACGCTCTCGAGCCGGATATCGCCGGCTCGCTCTGAGACGCCCCCGCTAGAGCGGTATTCGAATTGGTGTGGACGAGCGGGGAAGCGATTGGCGGCGTGGCGAGGAAGCCGAAGCAGGCAATGCGGTGCATTGTCGATGCAGGCTGACGTAGCCATGACGCCGATCGCGAGCCGAGCGTCTACACCAATGAGCAAACCGCTCTAACCGACGCGGTCGATCGCCTCGGCCAGCAGCACGGGCAACGAGCGGAGCTCGCGCATCGGCCCGGCCAGCGAGGGGTGGACAAAGATCCGCACCCGTTTGACGTAGTCGTCGAACTGCTCACGCGCGAGCGTGCGGACCATCGGCGAGATGTCGCCCAACGCGCGGTAGACCCCCTGCTTCGGGAAGCAGACCTCGACGTTGAACTCCACCTCCAACTCGGCGGGCGGCGCGTCGAAAAGCACCTCGTGCGGCGCCACGACGCGCGAGAGCGCCTTGCTCGACACGGCGGCGAACTCCTCGGCGCAACGAGCGAGCCAAGCGTAAGGCCGGCGGGCCAGCCGCCCGTACAGCTGCGGGTCTTCGAAATAGCTGTACTGCGCGAGCCGCTTGTAGAGACGCCTGGAGGGCCCGAACAAGCCGCCCAACAGCTCCGCCGCCGGGCCGTCGCCGGCCGCCTCGTTCATCATCGCCACAAACGGCGCTTCGTCGGTGCGGAACAAGGCGTCGAGGTCGAGGTTCGCCCGGGTCAGGAAGAACGCCCGCTGCAGCATCGCCGTGGCCGACCGCACCGCGTGGTGCCAGTAAACCTCGCTGAACATCACGTAGCGGGCGAACACCATCATCTCGGCGGCGGTCTTGCCCTTGTCGGTGATCGCCAAGCCGTCGCCCGCCTCGTTCACGCACAGGCTGCCGATCAGCCGCGAGCGGTCGAAGTTCTGCCCGTACGGCACGCCCGAGTGCAGCGAGTCACGCATCAGGTAGTCGACTTTGTCGACGTCGATCGGCCCGGACAAGATCGACCGCAGCAGCCTGCCGGTGCGGTCCGACGGCTTGCCGGAGAGCATCGCCAGCACGTCGCGGGGCTGCACGCCCCAGTCGTCGCGCAGCGTGTCGGCCACCTCGCCCTCCAGCAAGAAGCTGTTGGCGAACATCTCGTGCTCCGGCACGCCGGGCAGGCCCATGTCCTCGATCGCGTGGCAAAACGGCCAGTGCCCCAGGTCGTGCAGCAGCGAGGCCACGAGCAGCAGTTCGGCGTCCTCGGGACCCACCACGGCCGCAAACCGCTCGTCTCCGGCGAGCTGCCGGAGGTACTCGATCGCAACGTTGTAGACGCCCAGCGAGTGTTCGAAACGGGTGTGCCGTGCGCCCGGGTAGATGAGGCCCACCAGGCCGAGCTGGCTGATGCTCGCCAGGCGGCGGAACTCGGCCGTGTCGATCAACTGCCGCACACGCGGCGTCACCGGAGCGTCGACCCCCGGCGGCAGGCGGACCAAGCCGCCCGTCGAGCCGCTCAGCGAGAGTTCGGGGATGTCGAGGATCGAAGGCATAAAATCCTTTGCAAGCGAGCCGCAAGCGTCGGCGCCGGAGCGGCGTGGAGAACGCGGCGCGCGAGCCGCTCGGGTCGCTGACGCTTGCGGCTCGCCACGGCTATTAGCCGTCGACAACCAACCCCGGCACCGCCGGCAACGCGGCAAGCAGCCGCAGGCCGACCGTGGCGACGAAGTAGAGCGCGCAGTTCGAGAAGGCCATCAGCGGCTCGAGGTCGAACGCCACGACGCCGGCGAACGTGGCCACGCCGACCGCCACCGCGGCCGGCACGAGCATCTGCCAGATCTCCAGTCCCTCGGCCTGCCACTCCGCGCCGCCCAGCTGGCCGGCGATCGTCATGTAGGCGAGCCACGAAAGGGCGTAGACCGCCCCGCAACCGAAGGACCGCAGCCAGAGCTCGCCGCCGCTGTACGGCTCGAGCTCGGCGTCTCGCAAGAACTGGTAGCCGGACCAAGCGAGCAACGGGCCCATCACCAACGCCCCGGCGGCGAGCACCGTGGTGCTCTCCTCGAGCAACGTGCTGCCGCGAAGCAGCAGAGCCGCCAGCACAGCCAGGAGCGCCACGCCCCCGGCGGCGGCCGCCACCACGGGGTTGAACTTGCCGTCCTTCCGCTTGGCGGTCTTCAGGACCTGCCGCCCCTTGGCGTCGGTCGGGCCGTCGGGCGTCTCGTGGATGACCACGCCCTCGTCGGCCTCGGGGATCGTGATCGGCCCCTTGCACTTGGGGCACGCCCCTTGCTTGCCGGCGTGCTGGTCCCCCACGGTGAACCGGCTGAAACATTTCGGGCAGGTTACATTGATCGCCATGGGCGTCGTCGGCGTCGCTTCGAGGAGGCTGGGGGGCGGGAGCTGCGGCGTGGGCTCTCAGTTCTGGTCGTACTGCTTGAGGTCTTCCTCGCCGATGGCCGCGAAACCCTTCGTGGCGAGCGTGTCGAGCGCGTGCTCGATGTTGTCAACCATGAGCGCCACCGCCGGCCGGCCGGTCGGCCTCACCAGCAGCGGGTAGACCTGTGTGATGTTGATCTCGGCCCGCAGCAAGGCGGTGCAGACCTCAAGAATCGGCTGCGGAGCGGCGGGCAGTTCGACGCCTATCAGGTCGCTCTCGACGATCGCTAGGCCGGCCCGCTCGAGGATCTCGCGACCCGCCTCGGGGTCGCTCAGCAGGAACCGCACCAAGGCGCACTCGGTCGAGTCCGAGATCGTCAGCGCCACGATCCGCACCGGCGTGCCCTCGAAACGGCGGACCACCTCCATCAGCTGGCCGACTCGGTTCTCGAGGAAGACCGTAAACTGACGGATTGACGGGTAATCGCGGCCCCGCATCGTGAGCGTGTCGATGCCATCACCCTCGCCGATACTCATGCGTAGCCTTGCCGATTGTTTGGGGGTGAAACCCAAGTGGATTGAGCGGGAAAGCCAAGCGAAAGGGGACCTACGAGCGGCGCCCCCGCGCCGGGCGGTAGGACGTAACGATAAAGCCTGAAACGCCTTGTTGCAACGGTCCCGGCGACAGCCCCCCGGGACGGCGGCGCCGTCGCCTGCGGGGCGCCGGGGTCGTTGCCCGGCGCCCGACGGGGGCGTTAAGTTGGCTGATTCGGCCGACACCCCTTCTGCCCGGGCAAGCCCCGCCGCCCGGCGCCCCTCCCTTCCCGCCTACCAACGCCGCATGCCGCAAGAACACACTTTCGACCTCGAGGTCCGCTACTACGAGACCGACGGCCAAGGCGTCGTCCACCACTCGAATTACTTCCGCTACTTCGAGCTGGCGCGGGTCGAGCTGCTCAAGCAGGTGGGCCACGACTACGCCGACCTGGAGCGCGACGGCTACATGCTGGTGGTGAGCAAGATCGACTGCCGCTACCGCTCGCCGGCCCGCTACGGCGACCTGCTCCGCATCCACATCCGCACCACCCGCGCCCGCGGCGCGCGGATCGACCACGAGTACCGCATCGCCTGCGGCGAGCGGCTCATCGCCGAGGGCCACAGCACGATCGCCTGCATCGGTCGCGACGGCCTCGTGCAGCGTATCCCGGAGATCCTCGAACTCGACGAAAAGTAACGAGAGGCCACCCTGCTGAAGGATTGCAAATTGCAAATTTGCAATTTGCATTTTTCAATCCGCCCCTTCTCTGCCTCCAACCGAAGCTGATCCCATGCCCAAAAAAGTCTTGCTCATCGTTGGCGACTTCGTCGAGGACTACGAGGTGATGGCGCCCTTCCAGATGCTCGGCATGGTCGGCCTCGAGCCGCTGGCCGTTTGTCCCGACAAGCGGGCGGGCGACTTCGTGACGACGGCGATCCACGACTTCGAGGGCCACCAGACGTACAGCGAGAAGCGAGGACACAACTTCCGGCTCAACGCCACGTTCGCCGACATCAGCGCCGACGACTTCGCCGGCCTGCTGATCCCCGGCGGCCGGGCGCCGGAGTACCTGCGTGTCGACGAGCGGGTGCTCGCCTTGGTGCGGGCGTTCTTCGCCGCCGGCAAGCCGGTCGCCGCCACCTGCCACGCCGCCCAGCTGCTGGCCGCGGCGGGAGTGATCGAGGGCCGCCGCCTGCAGGCCTACCCGGCGTGCAGGCCAGACGTGGAGCTGGCGGGCGGCGTGTGGGACGAACCTTCCGAGGGCCTCGACAGCGTCTGTGTCGATGGCAATCTCGTTACCGCGCCGGCGTGGCCGGCGAATGGGCCATGGGTGCGGGCGTTTGTTGAGCAGCTCGGCGTGACGATTAGCTGTTAGCCAGCGTCGCAAGCGAGCCGCGGATGTGAATCCGCAGGCGGCGTGGGCCACTCGTGGTTTTGTTCTAAGTCGTTGCCATCAGGTCGAGTAGCGGAGCACGGCGGAGTCCGCCGAAGGCGGACAAGTCGCGCAAAGAAATTCTTGGCCGCCAGTTTCACCGCCCTCGCATGGGGTGGCGGGGGCGCACCGCGCTAGCGGAAGCCCCCGAGCGCCACCGACCCGCTCTCGCTGGCCCGGGGGCTTCCCTGACGGGAGCGCCCCCGCCACCCCAACTCGAAGCATAGGTAGTCGGGTAGCCCAGGTTTTCAAACCTGGGTCGCCGCAGGCGACAGGAAGCACCAGGGCAGACGCCGTTTGGCGAGCGGCGCAACGGATTTGGCCACGCCCAACGGCGGCTTCTTGTGGCTTCGCCACCCAGGTTCAAGAACCTGGGCTACCCGCTGGGCGATCCGTTAGAGGCGCTGCGTCGCGATGCTGTATGCGCAACGGACGCAAAAAAAGGCCGGTGGGCTTGCGCCCACCGGCCTTACGGCTTCCGTGCTCGATCTTGCGGCTTGCTTGCCTCAGGCGACGAGCTTCACTTCGGCGGGCTCTTCGCCCTTCACGCCGGAGAGGAACTCCTCGAAGATCCGCAGGTCGAGCGCCGAGGCGGTGCCGGCCTCGGGGTGGAACTGGGTGCCCATGGCGAACCAGCCCGGGATGCGGCTCTCGATCGCTTCGACCACGCCGTCCGGGCAGCGGGCCGTCACCTCGAAGCCGGGGGCCAGCGAGTCGATCGCCATGTGGTGCCAGCTGTTGACGCGGAGCTCGCCGTCGCCGTACACGCGGTCCATGATCGAGTCGGGAGTGAGCTCGAGCGTGTGGCGGTGCGACGGGTCGAGGGGGTCCTTGTGCGGCAGCGCGTTGGGCAGGTCCTCGGGGATGTGGAGGAACAGGTTGCCGCCCATCGTCACGTTCAAGAGCTGCATGCCGAGCCCGATGCCGAACACCGGCACGCGGCGCTCGCTCACCACGCGGGCGAGCATGCGGTCGAACGACTCGCGGCGGGGATCGAGCGGGCGGACCGTGGGGTGCAGCATCCAGCCGTCACGCCGCGGGTCGAGGTCCGAACCGCCGACCATCAGCACGCCGTCGACGCGGTCGAGGATGAGGTGCAGGTCCTCCTCCTCGGCGAGCGGGGGGAGGATCATCGGCACGGCGCCGGCCTCGATCAGGGCGTCGTAGTAGCCGGCTGTCACGAAGCTGAAGGCGGGCTTGTCGTTTGTCTCGGAACGGAAATCGGCGTTGATAGCGATGATCGGCTTGACCATGACTTGTCACTCCCTTGTTGAGAGCGGCGTCATCCCGACGCCGCTGGGTGGAAATAAGAGTTTCCCTCTTGGCGGGGGCGAAGCTCAGGCAGAAACCCAACACGTGCGGGCGTGTGGGAGGGGGTGAGCCCGAAGCGGCTGCAGAGAGAGACCCGTGTGCGCGAGGCACACGGGGGAGTTCCCACCTGCTGATAGGCGTGTTGCCGCGTGGTGGGAGAACGCTAGCAGCGTCTCCGTGCCCACGACACGTGTCGTCCCTAACACGCCGAATGGTTCGAGCTCGGACGCCGGCAAAGGCGTCCTGTTGATTCTGTCCTAGAATTCGCCTTGGGCGGGAATCTCCGGGGGAAGCGACCGTTGTCAGGCGGTCTCGTTTGCAGGGGGTGCAAGTCGCCGGGAAATCTAGCCGGTTGTCACGCCGAGTGCGAGGAAAAAGCGTATTTAGCGCCGACCGCTTGGCGATAGCACAACATGGGGCGTCTGCGCTTCACAAACCGCGGCTTTCCGCCCGCGGCGAAAGCCTTACCGCTCGCCGCTGGGGGCGGTATCTTGGAGGCTCGCCCGCGGGCCCGGCCGAATGGTACGAGCCGTGGCCCTCGCTACTCCAGTAACTCCCCCCCTGTCAGCCCCCCACGCCATGCGTTTCCGCCACGTCTGCCTCGAAAGCGTCGCCCACGTCTTGCCCGAGGAGGCGGTCACGACGGCCCAGATCGAGGAGCGTCTTGCGCCGCTTTACGAGCGGCTGCGGCTGCCGGCCGGGCGGCTGGAGCTGATGTCGGGCATCCGCGAGCGGCGGTTCTTCCCGGCCGGCACGCGGCCGGGCGACGTGAGCATCCGCACCGCGAACCTGGCGATCGAGAAGAGCGGCCTCAGCCGTGAGCACTTTGGCGCGTTGGTGCACGGCTCGGTCTGCCGAGACCACTTGGAGCCCGCCACCGCTTGCCGCGTGCACCACGAGACCGGCCTGCCGAGCCGCTGCGACGTGTTCGACGTGTCGAACGCCTGCCTCGGCGTGCTCACGGGCGCGGTGCAGATCGCCGGCATGATCGAGCTGGGGCACATCGACGCCGGCGTGGTGGTCGGCACGGAGTGCGGTCGCTCGCTGGTCGAGGACACGATCGCGAGCCTCAACGCCGACGAGTCGCTCACCCGCTCGGCGGTCAAAGACTCGATCGCCTCGCTGACGATCGGCTCGGCGAGCGCGGCGATGGTGCTCTGCCACGAGCGGCTCAGCCAGACCGGCAACCGGCTCGAGACGGCCTGGAGGCTGGCCGACACGTCGCACCACACGCTCTGCCGCAGCGAGGGCCTTTCCCAAGCGATGCGGACCGACAGCGAGCGGCTGATGCGGGCCGGCGTGGCGCTCGGCGCCGAGGCGTTCGAGGGGTTCCTTCAGGAGAGCGGCTGGGACCGCCAGCAGATCGACCGCACGGTCTGCCATCAGGTCGGCGCCGCACACCGCAAGATGATGCTCGCCGAGATGTCGCTCGACCCGGCCAAAGACTTCGCCACGCTCGAGTGGCTCGGCAACACGGGCGCAGCGGCGCTGCCGTCGGCCGTGTCGATCGCCGAGGAGTCGGGCGCGATCGAGGCGGGCGACCGGGTCGCGCTGCTTGGCATCGGCTCGGGGGTGAACTGCCTGATGATCGGCGTCGATTGGCGGACCGTCCGCACGGCGTCTCCTACCTCGGTGAAGCAGCAGACCGGCGTTTTGGGCGCCGCACCGTGAATCGACACCGCTAGAGCGGTTTGCTCATAGGTGTAGACGCTCGGCTCGCGATCGGCGTCATGGCTTCGTCAGCCTGCATCGACAATGCACCGCATTGCCTGCTTCGGCTTCCTCGCCACGCCGCCAATCGCTTCCCCGCTCGTCCACACCTATTCGAAAACCGCTCTAGTCGATTGGCGTCTCGGAGGCCCAGCCGATTGGCGTCTCAAGGGCCCAGCCGATTGGCTACTCAAAAGCCCAGAGTGGCCTTTGCTCGAGTGAATCGCTCCCGCGCCGCGGGTGACGCGTGTCGCGAAGCGATCAGTTGTTCATCGCGATGAACAGACCGATCACAACGACCGCGGCCACGCCCGCCAAGACCCACACCCAAGCGGGCGTTCTGTTGTATGGGTTCACGTAGCCGGGCGGGTGGAGCGGGTCGTACTCCGAGGCGCGGGCCGCGCGACGGGCGATCGGGTCGTCCTCTTCCTCGTGGTAGACCTCCTCGAAGATCGACCGCGGCGGGCCCGATTGGCCCGCCTTGCTGCTGTCGCCGCCTGGCTTGTCGGTGAGCGACGGTCGGCTGTCACCCAACACGCCGGACGAGGGCGATGACTTGGTCTTCGAGGGACTGGGCCCCTTCGAGGGGCTCGACGCCGGGGCGGGCTTCTTGCCCGGCTTGTTCAGCTCCTCGTCCTCGATCGGGGCGAGGCCGATGTCTTCGTCGAGCGTGTCGGCGCCGCTGCCGTCGAGCCGCTTCGTGTCGCGGTCACCGGTCATCGATCCGCTGCCGGCGCTCGAACCCTGCGACCCGGCGGGCCCGATCTTGCTCGAGCCACCGCTGCTGGCGCCGTGGGACGACGGCGCCGAAAAACGCCCGAGGATGCCGCTGCCGACCCCGGGCTCGTCGTCGCGGACCGTGGCTCCGCCGACCGAGCGGCCGCGCTCGGAGAGCCACTTCTTGAGCTCGCTGGCAACCTCGCCGGACGTGGCGGGACGGTTGAACGCCTTCTTCGACATCATCCGCTTGATGAGGTCGACGAGCGACAAAGGGCAGTCGGGCCTTCTCGAGAGGATCCCCTCGGGCTCCTCGGTTTGGTGCTTGAGCAGCCGCTCGGTGATCGTCCCCTCGGGGAACGGCGGCTTGCCGACCAGCAGGAAGTAGAACGTGCAGCCGAGGCTGTAGATGTCGCTGCGGGCGTCGGCCTCGTGGCTGTTGACGGCCTGCTCCGGGGCGAGGTAATCGGCCGTGCCGAGCACGGTCTCTTCGTTCGCGAGGGTGAGCGAGCCCTCGTCGCCGGTCACCTTGGCTAGGCCCATGTCGAGCAGCTTGACCGTGCCGTGGTTGTCGACCAGGCAGTTGGCCGGCTTGATGTCGCGGTGCACGAGGCCCATCTGGTGGGCGTGTTCCAGCCCACCGGCGACTTGGGCGATGTAGTCGGCCGCCGTCTCGAACGGCAGCTGGCCGTCTTGCGCCACGATCTGGTGCAGGTCGCGGCCCTCGACGTACTCCATGACGATGTAGTGCGTGTCGCCCTCGTTGTCGATGTCGTACGCCCGCACGATGTTCGGGTCGTCGAGCTTCGCAACGGCGCGGGCCTCGAGCTGGAAACGCTCGAGGTACGACTTGTCGGCCACCCGGTTCTTGGGCAGCACCTTGATCGCCACCCGGCGGCGCATCATGATGTGCTCGGCCAAGTAAACCGCGCTCATGCCGCCCTTGCCGATTTGGCCGAGCAGCTTGTACTTGCCGAGCATGAAGCCGCGGTGCTTGCCGGCCAGCAGCTTGTCGGCCTGCCACTGCGTGAGGAGCCCCTCGTCGATGAAGAGCTGGGCGAACTCTTTGTCGCCCTGAGGCACGACGCCGCCCGATTGCTCCGCAGCCTTCTCGAGAAATTTCTCGAGCCGGTCGGCCTCGATCAAACCGCTGCGTTTGATCAGGTCGAGCAATTTGTCCATGGTCAACGCAGCCATTTGCAGGCAGTCAGCAAATAGTTTCCCTCATCGACAGGAACGCCAACCGGGCGCCGTCGGACGGGAAGGGAAATATAGGGCCTATGTTCTCTGATTAGTTACGCAGAAAGACGCCGCTTGCATCGCAAACGGACGCGCAACGTTTGGCGTTTGCGCGAAACGGTCTTCCTGACGCTCTCGCTTCTCCCCCCAGCCAAGGTTCCGGGCTTGAGCAGGGGGCCGCCGGTGACGAGTGCTAGGCACACCAAGCGGAGCACTCGCGACAAACCCGCGAAAACCCGCCCAGATACCTACTGACAGGCTATCACGGCGCCGCTGGCCACGCCAGCACTTTATCCCCTGGCGCAAGGGTTATCGGCGATCCGCTCGGGCCCATTTCAGCCCTGAAATACCGATTATTTGCGTTCTAATGCCTGTATCGGCGCAACTCGCCCAGCAGTCCCCTCTCAAGGCGACACCTCGTCTCGGCGGGAGGCAAACCGCAGGCGCTGGGCGTCAATTCTCCGCGGCGTCGGAACCGCGTTCCACCACCGCCCTGACGAGCGATTCGTCGAAGTAATTGGCGCCCATTCCCGCGTCGACGACCAGCTTCTGGCCGTTGATCCCGGACGACCGCGGGCTGAGCAAAAAGACCGCCGTTGAGGCCGCCTCGTCGGTCCTCAAAGCTTCGCCCCGCAGTGTGGCCTGCTCGGCGTACAGGTACGAGTCGACGTAGCCGGGGATGCCGGCCGAGGCGCTCGTCTTCAGCAGGCTCGGCCCCACCGCGTTGAACCGCACCCGGCTGTCGCGGCTGAAGCTCTTGGCGAGGAACACCACGGACGAGTCCAAGGCCGCTTTCACTGGGGCCATGTAGCCGTAGTTCTCGCTCGCCATGGTGGTGGTCGAGATCGACACCGTGACGACCGAGGCGTCGTCCGAGAAAGACGGCTTCAGGGCGCTCGCCAGCGCCATGAGCGAGTGGCAAGAGATCTCCACCGTGCGGAGGAAGGCCCGCTTGCTCGTCTCGTGGAACGGCCTGAGGCCGTCCTCGTAGTCGGCCATCGCGATCGAGTGCAGCAGCCCGTCGAGCTTCACGCCGCGTGCGGCGATCTCATCGGCGAGCCGGGTGATCTGGTCCTCGTGCTCCACATCGCACACCAGCACGTCGTCGGCCGAGCCGCCCGCCTTGGCGACGAGTTTGCCAACCTGCTCCTGCCGCTCGGGGCTGCGCACCGAGAAGAGCACCCGGCAGTCGGCCTCCATGAGCTGGCGGGCGACGTGCCAGGCGACGCTCTTGCGGTTGGCGACCCCGGCCACGAGGACGGTTTTGCCGGCGAGTTGCAGAAAATCGTTGGGCATCGAGAAATCCCCCTCCACCTTTAGGGGGAGGGGCTAGGGGAGGGGGGAAGTCGTGGGTACAGCTACGCCATTACAAACCGGGTACCCGGGTTCGTCACCCCTCCCCAGCCCTCCCCATCAAGGGGAGGGAGCTTACGACTCGCTGCGCTCGCCTATGTCTTCGCCGCCAGCGTGCAAGCAAAATCAAACCGGCAAGCCAACTTGCCGCGAGTCTCGTTCGTCACCTTGGCCTTCATGAAGAACGCCTCGCTGAGCCGTTCGGTGAGCTCCACCTCGATGCGCACCGTGTCGCCCGGCTGGACCATGTCGCGGAACTGCACGTTGTTAGCCCGCGTGGCGACGGGGACTTTGCCGTCGGCGTCTTCGACCATCCCCGAGAGCAGCACGGCGCCCGCCTGCATGCTCGCCTCGCAGAGGATCACGCCCGGCGTGATCGGGAAGTCGGGGTAATGGCCCGCGTACCAGAACTCCTCGCCGGTGAACCGCTTGCGGCAGGTGATCGAGGATTCGCCCTGCTCGACAACCTCGTCGATCAAGAGGAACGGCTCGCGGTGCGGGATGGCGGCTTTGATCGCTTCTAGAGACATGGAACCACAGATAAACACGGATGGACACGGATACGAATAGTAAGAACAGTAGCCTTACCTAGGCTTGGCGCCTATCGGGAGAGTGCGGACACGAATCTGGCTTTCGGTCACCGACGCCACCGCACCTCGCTCAAGCTCTTCAGCGATCGCCGCAAGCACACGCAGCAGGTGCTCTGCCAACTCGGGCGATTTCAACCCTTCGATGCGAATGCGTATCACGCTTGGTCTTGTAGCGCTACTGAGAGCGAGCAGCGTATGAAAATCCGAATCAAGCGACACCACGACCGCGTCTCGAACGATCGCTGCTTCGAGGATTTCCGCATCGCTCGCGGCCGCCATCCCCAGCTCGCCAACGTGCTCGGCATCGACGCCACACTCGGCAAGCACAGCGACCGTCGAACGCGGCAAACCTTGGTCGAGCAGCAACTTCATGGCGATCAGCCGAGCTCCACCACGCGGTCGGCCAAGTTGGAAGCGGCGTACTCCAACGCCTGACGGATGTCTTCGTCTTCGAGCTCGGGGTACTCCTTGCGCAACTCAGCACGGTCCGTGCAAACAGCCAAGGCCTCAAGCACCCGCCGCACCGTGAGCCGCTGGCCACGGATACAGGGCTGCCCGTCCAGCACGGCCGGGTCGCTGGCAATACGATTGAAGGTCATCGGCTTAGACTCCTCTAGGAATTAGCCACAGATAAGCACAGATGAACGCGGATGCGGTAGGGTGCATGGAATACACACTGCTAGGCAGATCAACTGACGGTGCATTTCAAGCACCCTACTTACTCGAGGCCTCGCAAGAACGCATGGAACTCGGCTTTGGCATCTGCGGCGTCAACAGAATTGCCAAACTCGATGTCTCCATCCAGAAAGTGAGCTTGAACGAGTTGTGAAGTCAACACTCTAACGCGGTGAATCGTCGTAGTGTCGATTCCCTCCAAGGCGTCCATATGAAATTCGATGGCCCGTTCGAATGCGCCATTGCCACTCGAAGCAATATCACAGCCGTCAATCAAAGCATGCAACCGACTGAAGACGCTAGGGTTTGACATCGGTCTACCGATAGAAATCCGCGTTCATCCGTGGCTAATTCGTCGAAGCATCCGCCACGACCGCCCGCTCCGCGGCGTCGGTGCTCGCCGAGCCGCCGGTCATCAGCGTGCTGTCGACCTCGTTCGCGACGATCACGCCGTAGTTCATCGCTCCCAACCAGCCCGACATGATGATGCCCACGCTGCCGGCGTGGTACAGGCCGTGGATCTGCTGCGGCAGGGCGCGGCTCACGGCGAGGCCCTCGAACTTCGTGCCGAAGCTCGCCCCGTGCATGTGCTGCGTGTAGTGGTTGAACGTGCGCGGCGTGGAGGCCTCCACGTGCACGGCCCGCTCGCGGACGCCCGGCACGTAGTGGTCGAGGGCGTCGAGCGTGGTCTCGCAGAGGTCTTGCTTGCTCGCCTCGTACTCGGCCTCGGGCAGGTCCCAGTCCTCCCAACGGGCGTTCGTGCTGCTGACGATCAGCTTCTGCGGCCGGCCCTCGGGGCGGGTCTTGGGGTAGTACATCGAGTAGGTGCGGCTAGTGATGTCGCGCGACAGCAGCGCGTCCGTGTTGAACGTCGGCGCCGTGCTGGTGAAGAACAGGTCGCCCATCGACTCGTCGAGCGGGTCGTCCGGCTTGAGCGCAATGTAGACCTGCGTGCTGGAGTTGTTCACGCGCACGTTCTTGGCGTCGTCGATAAACCCACGGTCGAACTTCTCCTCGCCCACGAGCTTGAAGATCGTCGACATCAGGTTGGAGTTCGACACCACGGCGTCGCACTTGATCGTCCGGCCGTTCACCACGACGCCCTTGACCTTGTCCCCTTCAACGAGAACCTGCTCACAGTCGCTGCGGATGCGGATGTCGACGCCGCTCTTCTTGAGCTCTTGCTCCATCGCGCCGACGAGCTTGTCGGTCCCCCCCTCGAACGTGTAGACGCCCTTCGACATGAAGTTCGAGAAGACGATGCCGTAGCTGATCGCCGGGTCTTCGAGCGTGCTGCCGTTGGCGTAGGTGATCGGCTCCATCAAGAGCCGGATCACGTCCTCACGGCCGGGGAAGAAGCGGTCGAACAGCTCGCGGGCGGTCGTGGTCTGGTCGTCGTAAAAGTTCATCCCGCGCGCGGTGTCGAAGAACTCCTTCACCGTGTTCGGGTCGAGCTGGAACTGGTCGATCAGCAGCTTGGTGAAATCGTCGCGGTTGAAGCTCGTGGTGAGCGAGAACATCGGGTTGTCGAACCGGATGCCGGTGAGCTGGACGATCGACTCGGCGATCTCGGGCGACCAGTAGCGGCGGCAGCTCTTGACCATGCCGTACGGGAAGCCGTGCAGAGAGATGTCGAAGGTGTGGTGCCCGGGGCGCTTGAACCAGGTGGCCAAGCCGCCGAGCTTGTAGTGCTGCTCGAGCAGCAGGACGGAGCGTCCCTGGCGGGCGAGGATGTTGGCCGAGGTGAGCCCGGCCAGCCCGGCGCCGATGACGACGACGTCGTAGTGGTCCTGGGCGCCGGCGAGATGGTCTTTGGGCATGGCTCAGATAGCACGGGAGTCGGGGGCTGAGGGCGACCCGGTATCTTAGCCGAGCGGGGCCGGATCGGTAAGCCGCAGGGCGGCCGTATGAGGCCCGAAGGGCCGGCCGTAGCCAGCCCAGGGCGGCGCCCTGGGTGCGAATCGACATGCAGGCCAAGCCCTGAAAGGGCGTGATAGATAGCCGCAGTGCGCCCTTTCAGGGCTCATGCAAATTCATGGCCTGAATTCCCAGGGCGTTGCCCTGGGCTGGCATATCAGCGCCCCTTCGGGGCTGACACCCCGCAAGCGGATTGTAGGTCGCGCTTCTCCGCTCACGGCTTCATCTCCAGCCAGATCATCACCCCGTCGGCCGGGTTAGGAATCATGCGAACGTTGGTCGTCTCGGCGGCGCGCAGACGCAAGAGCTCGACCGGCTTACCGGGAGCGAACGATTGGGTCTTCTCCGTCACGCCCCCGCGCAAGAAGACCTTCGGACTGAACTCGGGCCAGGCAAGGTCATCACCCACCTCGATCGCCACGCGCCCCTCGGCCGACAGCGTGCCGTAGAGCCAGTTGTCGACCGGGTCACGGTGGATCCGGTAGCTGACAACGAGCGGCTCTTGCGTCGTGCGGATCGGCAACTCGTCATCGGCCTCGGCCGGCAAGCCCGTGATGGGGACGCCGCCGTTGGCCACCCTCACGACGGCGCCGCTGCTTTCGGGAAGCCAGACGAGCCACCTCCACTCGAACGGGCTGTCGGACTTGAGCATCAGGGCGTGCGGTCTGGTGCGGTCGTCGACTGTGATCAGGCCAGACTGCTCGCGGAGCCGGCGGACCTCACGCCTTAGCGGCCCGACCTCACGCAATTCAACCCACAAGACGGCGACAAGCACGGTGATCGCGGTGAGCACGAGCAGGCTCAGCAGCGAGAACCGCGGGCCTGTGCGGGGCTTGGGCGTGTCGCTCATGGCATCGGCTCCAGCCAGACCCGGAAACCGCGGGTTTCAACCTGCTCGGGACCGGCGTCGGGAACCCGCTCCGAGTAGTCAGTGACGTCGACCTCGTAGTCGTACAACGTAATCGACTCCTCGGGCGGGAAAGTGGAGACGTTGGAGACGCTCCGGATGTTAGCCGTCTCCTTTCTCTGGCCCCACCCATCGACGTGCGACTCAAGCCAGTCGGCGCCGCCACCGTCGATCACGAGCGTGCTGTTGTCGATTGTCCAGCCTCGCAGCCAGGGCTCAGTCTCACCCGGCGCCGGGTGCTTGCGGAAGTAGTAGACGCTCACCGTGTGGGTCCCCGGCGCGAGGACCTTCGAGAACGTGCCCGCGGCTCTCCCCTTGGTCTCTCGGGCGCCGCTGAGGTAGGAGAGCCGAAGGCCCGGACCCTCGGGCACGTAGACGCGCCACCCCCACTCCCAAGGCTGCACCAACGAAGCAAGCGGTTTCTCACGGGGAAGCGGGGCGACGTACACTAGCTTCGGGTCCTCGACGACGAAAGCCCCGTACTCCAACTGCATGGCCCTCATCTGTTCGCGCACTGCGATGGTCTCGAGCCGCATCCGGTCGTTTTCGCGCATCGCGCACCACACCGCCAACAGCGCCGCGACCACCGTCATGAGCAGCAGCAGGTTCAGCAACGATACCCGTGGGCGGCGTTTGCGTGTGGGCGTTGTGTCGGTTTCAGTCATCGCCAAAGACCCCAGAAAAGCCGACGTCCTACGCGCCGTCGGGAACAGGACATCTTAACCGAAAACGCTCCGCCGACCGTAGGTCGGCGGCTATTCCTTCCCTGACCTCCGACCTCTCGCCTCTCACCCCTCACGCAAACAGTGCATGTTCGCCATGCCGATGCCGCTCGTGATCGAGCCCACAATGCCGACAAACCCTTGGTCCGTGCCGCAAACGAACAGGTTCTCCAGATGCGTGGCGCCGTCCAACTGCTTCTCGGGGGCGCCGTAGACCGCGCCGTTGTCGTGGCCGGTGAAGCGGACGATGGTGGTCGGCGTGAACATGTCCGTGTCGATCACCCGGCCGCGGTAGTCGGGCGTGAACCGCACGGCCGAGTCGACGATGCGGTCGTACCACCTCAGCTTCTCGAGCTGGTAGTCGCGCTCGTTGAGTTGGGCCCAGTAGTCGTAGTTGGCCAGGACCGTCACGCGCATCACTCCCTCGCCGAGCCCCTCGTCGTAAGCGAAGTTGTTGGGGCTGCAGATCACGCCGCTCCGCAGGTCGCAGGGGACCGTGGGGACGGTCCACTCGAACTCGTCTTGGTCGTTGAAGAACGTGATCGTGCGGTCGTAGTCGAGCCGCTTGGGGTCGACGTCCAAGGTGGAGATCGACTCGCAGAAGCTCAGCCGACCGGCCGAGCGGGTGGGCGAGCCGGCCACCTCGACCGGCTGGCCGTCGTCGCAGAGGCGCATCGTCTCGACCCAGCCGGCGGACGAGAGGACGCGTTTGCCCTCGAGCACCTCGCCGCTCTCGAGTTCGACGCCCGTCACGCGGCCGCCGTCGGTGAGGATGCGGCTCACGCCCGCGCGGAGCTTGAGCTCGCCCCCCATGCCGCGGAACTTACGGACCAGGTTCTTGAGGATCAGCCTAACCCCCGCATGGGGGCGCCCCAGCCCTTCGAGGAAGATGCTGCGGAACATGATGCAGAATTGGCCCCAGTCCATGTCGTGCTCGCGCGCCGAGCCGTAGAACATCAGCGGGCAGAACAGCATCTCGACGAGCTTCGGCTCGGTGAGGTAGCCGGCGACCACCTCGCGGGCCGACAGACGCTGGTGCTCTTCGGTCAGGTCGTCGTAATCGACGATGTCGCCCACCAGACGGCGGTAGCCGTCTGCCTGGGCGGGGAACTCACGGGCGACTTCTTCGAGCAAGAGCGCGGGGTCGTTGTCGAACGCCAGCCGGGCGCCGGGGAACACGACCTGCGAGCCGATCTGCGGCGAGATCTGGAAGTCGTCCCAGCTGAACCGCAGCTGCCGCAGCAGCCGCGCTAGCGGCCCTTTGCGGGTCCCCTTGGGCGTGATGTTCGTCAGCGCGTGCAGCCCGACGTCGTAGTCGCGCCGCCGCAGGCGGTAGAACGAGTTGAGCCCGCCGATCGTGGTGTGCTTCTCGAGCACGCAGACACGCTGGTCGTACATCGCCAGCCGGATGCCGGCCGCGAGCCCGCTCATGCCGGCGCCGATGATGATCGTGTCGTACATGGTGGGGAGGGGCTAGGGGCTAGGATCTAGGGGTTAGAGCAAAGGGACGTCGCGGAGCGACGGCGAGACTGTTTTCTAGTCCCTAGCCCCTAACTCCTAGCCCCTCCCTCATCAAACCCGCTCGATGTCCTTCATCCGCGGCTCGAGGTACGCGCAAGTGCTCTGCATCGAGGCTAGCTCGGTGTAGTCCTCCTCGGGAACCTGCACCTTGTGACGCTTGCGCAGCTCCATGACGATGTCCAGGAAGTCCATCGAATCGAGTTCCATCTGCTCGCGGAACGACACGTCGTCCTTCAGGTCCGACAGGTCTTCGTCCGGGGCGATGTCGTTGAGGATGTCGATGATCTCTTCACGGATCTCGTCGCGGGTCATAGCGGGTTCCTTTGAATGGCCACGAAGAGGCACAAGAAAGCACGAAAACTGGTCTGACCACGGATCGCACGGATGGTCACGGATGAAAGCTTGTACGCAGGCGGCTCAGCCGCCGTTCAATATCCGTGCCTATCCGTGCAATCCGTGGTCCAACTTCTCTGCGTGCGTTTTCGTGCCTCTTCGTGGCTAAATAAACAATCAAACTTTGGTGATGACGACCGCCGAGTTGATGCCCAGCATGCCGAACGAGTTGTTGAGGATCGACGACACGCCGCCCGTCTCACGCGGCTCGCCGAGCGTGAGGCCCGGCAGGTCGCACTGCGGGTCGAGGTCGTCGACGTTGATCGTGGGGTGGACCACACCGTCGTCGAACGACGGCAGGTTGCCGGCCAGCTCCAGGGCGCCGGCGGCGCCCATCGCGTGGCCGATGAAGCTTTTGGTGTTGTTGATCAGCGTCTGCTCGCAGTCGCCGAACACGCGACGCAAGGCGTCGCACTCCTGGATGTCGCCGCTGGCAGTCGCCGTGGCGTGCGTGCTGACGATGCCCACCTGGTCTGCGTTCATGCCCGCTTTGCCGAGCGCCATCCGCATGCAGCGCGACTGCTCGGTCGGGTTGGGCAGCACGAAGTCGCTCGCGTCGCTGTTCATCGCGTAGCCCGAGAGCTCGCCGTAGATCTTGGCGCCGCGCGCCTTGGCGTCCTCGTACCGCTCGAGCGTGTAGAGGCAGCCCCCCTCGGAGACAACGATGCCGTTGCGGCTCGTGTCGAACGGGCGCGACGCTTTGGTCGGGTCGGCGTGCGTGGCCAAGGCGCCCTGGCTGGCGAAGCCGGCGAAGATGCCGAACGTGTGGATGCTTTCCGACACGCCGCCGCAGAGCGCCAGGTCGCACTCGCCCAGGCGCAGCATCTGGGCGCCCTGGATCATGCCGGCGTTGCCCGCCGCACACGCCGCGCCGATCGTGTAGTGCGGGCCGGTGATGCCGAGGTTCAGCGTGATCTCGCCGGCCGGGTTGTTGGCCACGGTGCGTGGGTTGTGGTGGTGCGACCAGACCTTCGTGTCGTAGTCGTAGCCCTTGATCTCGTTGATCTCGTTCTCGGTCTCGACGTTGCCGTGCTCGGTGACGCCGACGTACACGCCGACGCGCTCGCGGTCGGTGTTCTCCCAGTCGAGGCCCGAGTCCTCGAGAGCCTCGTTCGCGCAGTAGATGCCAACACTGCCCGCCCGGGTGCCGCGGCGGACTTCTTTGCGCTTTTGGTACTTCAGCTCGTCGAAGTCGCAAACGCCGGCCAGCGTCTTGCCGACGTAGCGGATCTCGTACTCGCTCACGCCGCTGCGGCCCGCGAGCAGCGCGTCGCGGTACTCGGCGAGCGTGTTGCCGTTGGGGCTGGTGAGCCCGATGCCGGTGATCACGACGCGGCAGGTCGGGTCGATGCTCGGTTGGCCGGTGGGGGTCACGGCGGTGGAGGGGGGCGATGGGGGAGACCGGTGAGCCGCTCGCCTTGCGTCCTAAAGTCGGGCGTCCGGGCGAGTTGGGGAAACCTATGAGGCTACCGCTTGCCCGCTCGATTGGCAAGCCGTTCGAGCCGCTGCGCGGCGTTCCGCAATGCTTTGTAGCGGTCGGCGTTCAATCCGCTAGTCCCAAGCTCCTCTGGTAGACACGCCGCTGCCGCTCGCGGCCGACTCGGTCGGTGATCGCCTCCCAGGCGGCCGTGGCGGCGTCCAGGGCGGCGGTCGGCTCGGCCTCGCCCGCGAGCGAGCGGCGGACCTCGGCGCCGAGCGCCGCCAAGTAGCTGTCGATCTCGACCAGCCGCGGCGTGATGAGCCGCCGGCCGGAGCGGAGCGTCTCGACGCTGGCGGCGGCGAACTGCCCCCCCCGGTCGCGGTCGCCGTGGCCGAGCCAATCGTCGGCCCCCCGGGCGAGCGAGCCGCGCGGGTTGGCCGTCGAGTCGCTCGACGTGGCGAGCATCCGCGTGTTCTCCGGCCCCGCCAGCCAAGCGGCAAGCCGGAAAGCCTCGGCCGCGTTGCGGCTGCTCGATGTGACGGCGATCAGCCGACCGCTCGAAGCGATCAAAGAGGCCCGCTGTGGCCCACCCTCAAACGGGTCCCACACCTCGGGGATCGGATTGAACGCCTGCGTGGCGCCCGGCAGCGGGGCGACTTGCCAGCCGCCCGAGACGTGCGCGGCAACGGGGTTCCTAGCGCCCGCCTCGCGCTCGGGCCACACGACCCGCACGCGCGGCCGGCCCTCGGCGCCAGCCGCTTCGACCATCTGCCCCAAGGCCCGCACAAACGGCGGCGCCGTGAGGCGGGGCGTCATGTCTTTCGAGTCGAACAGCGTCGCCTCGAAGCTGCGGTGCACTGCCGACGGGGCGGCCCAAGCCAAGTAGGCGAGCGCCAGCTCGTGGTCCGACTCGGGCGGCGTCCAGGAGTATCGCTGGGCGACCTCTTCCCAAGAGGCGGGCGGCGGGGCGTCGTTGTCGCCGCCATAGAGCAGCAGCGGCGGCGGGCACCCCAAGGGGAGCGCCCAAGGCTTTGTGCCGTAAGCGATCTCGTCCTCACGCACCCGGGGTAAGAAGTCGTTGAACCGAAGCGTCTCGTCACCCACAACGCTCGACCGCAACGGCCGCAACAGGCCCGCCTCGCTGAGTTGACCTAAATGGCGTGAAGCAAAAACACAGAGATCGGCCTCGGGCGGCTCTTCCGAGAGTAGCGATCCGGCTTCGACCTCGACCACTTCCAACTCGCCGCCCCCTTGGGCGTTCCACTCGCCTCGTAGCCGCCGGATGGCCGCGGCGAGCGAGGCGTCGTTTTCGACCGCCACCCGTAGTGTTACACTCGCGGCGCCGCGGGGAGTCGATTCCTTGGGCTCGGGCGGCGAGTTGGGCGCCGGGCAGCCGGCGAACGCGACCGCTGCGAGGGCGATGGCTGCCTGGGCGATTCGTGCGTGTCGGGCTCCGCGGCGCGTCATCTCTTCGTCCCACAATTGATCGATCGGCTCCGAGACCCGGCGCCGCACTCAGCAAACTACTCTTCGAAGGCGATTCAGCATGAGCGTCATCCTCGGCGTCGACATCGGAACGAGCGGCACGAAGACCATCGCGGTCCGTTTCCCCACGGGGGAAGTGATCGCCGAGGCGTCGGCCTCCTACCCTTGCCACCATCCCAAACCGCTCTGGAGCGAACAAGACCCGGCCGACTGGTGGCGGGCGACGCTCAAGACGATCCGCCAGGCGGTCAAAAAGGCGGGGTGCAAGCCGGCCGACGTGAAAGCGATCGGCCTGTCGGGTCAGATGCACGGCTCGGTCTTCCTGGACAAGAAAGACGAAGTCGTCCGCCCCGCCCTGCTGTGGAACGACCAGCGCACCGCGGCCGAGTGCGAGGAGATCGAACAGCGGGCCGGCGGCCGCAAGCGGCTCATCAAGATGGTCGCCAACCCGGCGCTCACCGGCTTCCAGGCGCCCAAAATCCTTTGGCTCAGGAACAATGAGCCGAAGAATTTCGACAAGACCGCCAGTGTGCTGCTGCCGAAGGACTACATCCGCCTCAAGCTCACCGGCGAGAGGGCGAGCGAGGTGAGCGACGCCAGCGGCACGCTTCTGTTGGACGTGGCCAAACGGCGCTGGTCGAAGCCACTGCTCTCGAAGCTCGAGCTCGACCCCGGTCTGCTGCCGCCCGTCGTCGAGTCGCACGAGGTCACCGGCCATCTCACCGCCGAGGTGGCCAAGAAGGTCGGCCTGACAACCGACTGCGTGGTGGTCGGCGGCGCCGGCGACTGCGCCGCCGGGGCGGTGGGCAACGGCGTCGTGAAGCGCGGCGTCGTGGCGACGTCGCTCGGCACGTCGGGCGTGGTGTTCTGCCACAGCGACGCGCCCGAGGTCGACCCCGAGGGCCGGCTGCACACGTTCTGCCACGCCGTGGACGGCAAGTGGCACATGATGGGCGTCACGCTGTCGGCAGCCGGCTCGTTCCAGTGGTTCGCCGACACGCTGTGCGAGACGGAGAAGAAGGCTGCGAAGAAATCGGGCAAGAGCGTGTTCGAGACACTCGTGGCCGAGGCGGCGACCACGGCGGCCGGCGCCCAGGGGCTGTTCTTCCTGCCCTACCTCACCGGTGAGCGCACCCCACACGCCGACCCGCTGGCCCGCGGCGCATTCGTCGGACTCACGCTCAGCCACGGCCGGGGCGAGATGGTCCGCTCCGTGCTGGAGGGCGTCACCTACTCGCTGCGTGATTGCCTGGACATCATGCAGGAGCTGGGCGTCGGCGTCCGCGAGGTCCGCGCCACCGGCGGCGGCGCCAAGAGCCCCTTCTGGCGCCAACTGCAAGCCGACGTGTTCGGCAAGAAGGTCTGCAACATGGCCGCCGACGAGGGCCCGGCCTACGGTGTCGCCCTGCTTGGCGCGGTGGGCGCGGGCGAGTTCAAGAACGTCACCGAGGCGTGCGACGCCACGGTGAGCACCGTCGCCGAGACCAAACCGACAGCCAAGACCAAGAAGTTCTACGACCGGGCGATGCCGGTCTACCAAGGGCTCTATCGGTCGCTCAAAGAAGACTACCGGGCGATCGCCGCGCTGGCGGAGTGACCCGTGTCAGACAATGGGAATGCGACTGTAGGGGCCGCCCACTGTGGCGGCCCAGACCCGGCGAGCGGGCGCGTAGCTGCAGTTCGTGCTGCCGAGACGATCACGAGGCGCAGATCCCAAAGGCACAGTCGGCGCCCGGGGCCCGAACGCCACGGAGGGCGTTCCCTACAGGCCTCGATGGTTTGGCGCTAACTTGTTTAGATACCGGCGTGCGACCCGCTCGCGCCGAAGTCGTTTGGCAGGAACAGCCCGGTGAGCGGTTCGGCGGTTCCCTCACGCGACCCGGTGGGCGGCATCGTTGACGGCTTGCTGAAGTGACGCGACAGGTCGGTGTGTAGCGCCGCCAAGCCGATCCAGACCTTGCGGGCCTCGGGGCTTTCGGCCAGCAGCGTGTCGAGCTCCGCCGCCTCGGCGTCGGACAGGCCGCCATCGAGGCAGAGGTTCATCAGCAGCTCGGCCCGGTCGGCCGGGCTCGTCGATGCCTCGCCGAACGATTCGTTAGGCAAAGGTTTCTTGGGCGTGCTCATCCGCGGCTCCGTTGGGGCTTGCTAGCAGGTGGGAACGGTCGGGGCGGCTAAGGGCTGCATTAGGCAAATCCGCCCTCCGGCGCCAGTTCGTTATCGGCGCCGGCCGTGGCGTGTCGCCAGAGGGTTCTTTAGGCTGGCGTCTTCGCGCCGGTGAAACGCCGGGACCACTGGCTGAACCGAGGGACTCGGTCCCTTCTGAACTCTAGCTCACGACAAGCCGTAAATTGCCGCCGACTATGCCCCTCGCCGATGAACCCGTCGACGCCCCCGCCGGCCCCCCCACAACGGGTGAGGCTGGCGCCCGTTGGCGGCCGTGGCTCGAGACGCTGCTCGTGCTGACGGTCTTCTTCGTCGCCTCGGGCAACCCCGCCCCGGCGGTGAACGAGGCCCATTACCTGACCCGGCTGAAGCACTACTGGGACCCGGCGTGGTGCGCGGGCGACCTGTTCCTCGAGTCGCCCGAGGCGCACCTGACAATCGTATGGCTGGTGGGCTGGGCGACCTGGTTCGTCTCGCTCGAGACGGTGGCCTGGCTGGGGCGGCTCGTCACCTGGGCCCTGCTGGCGTGGGGCTGGCAAAGGCTCTCATGGCGGGTGCTGCCGCGCGCTTGGCTGTCGGTGCTGTCGGCGGCGCTGCTGGTCGTGGCGGTGCGCGAGGGCAACTTCGCCGGCGAGTGGATCGTCGGCGGCTTCGAGGCCAAGGGCCCGGCGTGGGCCTGCGTGCTCTTTGCGCTGGAAAGGGCGATCGCCGGCAAGTGGAATCTCGTGTGGCTCCTGCTCGGACTCGCCACGGCGATGCACGCGCTCGTCGGCTTTTGGACAACGCTCGTCTTGCTGGGCGTGTGGGCCATCTACTACCGCCGCGAGCAACCGCTCCGCGGCATGCTGCCGGGCCTCGTCGCGGGGGGCGTCCTCGGTTTGGCGGGCGTGGCGCCGGCGCTGATGCTCACCGCGGGCGCCGAGCCGGCGGTCGTTGGCGAGGCGAACCAGATCTACGTCTTCGTGCGTCTGCCGCACCACCTGGCGCCGCTCCACAAAGACGCCGACTGGATCGTGAACCGCGGCGCGCGACACGCTGTGGTGCTCGTCGTGCTGGCGCTCGGTTGGAGCGGCCTCGATCGCAAACGGCCCGACTCGCTCCGCGCGCCGCTCCTGTTGGGCCGCGTCGCTTGGGGCGGTCTGGCGATCGCCGTGACGGGGCTGGTGATCGAGCTGCTCCTGTGGAGCCAGCCCGAACTCGCCGCCAAGCTGCTTCGCTACTACTGGTTCCGGCTGAACGACATCACCGCGGCGATCGCCGCGAGCCAATTGGCCGCCGTCTGGCTGGCGGGCGCCGGCGCCCGGCGGTCCCAGTCTCTCCACGGATTGCGAGCAGTCGCCACGCTCGGCGTGATGGCGATTTGCCTGTGGCACTTCGGCCCGGTCCTCAGCCAACGCCTGCTCGAGCCGCCCCGCCCGCCGGCCGATGGCGTGATGCGCGATCCGATCGCTTGGATCGACGCTTGCGAATGGGTCGCCGAGAACACGCCCGAAGACACGCTCTGGATCACGCCGCGGCGCGCCACAACGTTCAAATGGCGCACCGGGCGGCCGGAGGTCGTCAACCACAAGGACATCCCCCAAGACGCCCCGAGCATGGTCGAGTGGCGGCGCCGGCTGCACAACGTTTTCGCCATAGGCCAATGGCCCGATGGCTCCACGCGTTGGTCCCGCAGCGTCGGCCAACTCGGAGCGATGCGGCTGCGGGAACTCGCCGAGGAGTACGGCGCCGAGTTCGCCCTCTCCAGCAACCGCTACCCCGCGAGCCTGCCGGTGCTCTATCGCAACCGGGGCTACGTGGTTTACGACTTACGCTAGCAACGCCCGAGGTTCGCCCTCCGTTCCGCTACGCTTTCAACTTCCGCCAAGCAGATTCACCAACCGCTGATGACGTATCCCGCCCCTGAAAAACCGATCCGCGCCGTCGCCTTCGACATGGACGGCGTGCTCGCGAGCAGCGAGGACGTTTACGAGCTGACCGGCGCCGAAACGCTCAAGCGTCGCGGGCGCACGTTCGAAGACGACCTGCGGCACAAGATGATGGGCCTGCCGGCCGCCAAGGCGCTGGGGGTGATGATCGAGCACCACGGCCTCGACGACACGGTCGAGGCGCTCGAGATCGAATCGGAAGAGATCTTCTGGAGCCTGGCCGGCGGTTTGCTAACGCCGATGCCGCACGTCGTGGAGACCCTCGACCTGCTCGACAGAGTCAGGATGCCGCGCGGCGTTGTGACCAGCGGCTCGCGACGCTACGCCGAGCGGATCCTCGCCACGATCGGCGTGCTCGACCGGATGGCGTTCCTGATCACGGCCGACGACATCCGCATCGGCAAGCCCGACCCGGAGCCGTACCTGATGGCGGCCGAGCGGCACGGCGTCGAGCCGGCCGAGATGCTCGTGTTCGAGGACAGCCGCAACGGCAGTCGGGCGGGCGTGGCCGCGGGGGCTTACACCGTGGCCGTGCCGAGCCCGCACACCACGCACCACGACTTCACCGGAGTGAAGTTCGTGGCCGACACGCTCGGCGACCCGCGCATCGCCACGGTGCTGGGCCTGGCCTGACCCCGCGGCTTGGGGCGGCGCGTGGCTAGCAGTGCTGCGAACCGCGTAATCCTCCCAATCGGACTCATCGCGCCGGCCCCGGGCGACCGATACGTCAACGGCGGCGCCGCGCCTGCGCGCCGACTTTTTGACCTGTCGTCCAACGTCGGGAGACCCCCTGCCATGCGTGCCGCCGCCCTGTTGCTCCTTCTTTCGGTGAGCGCCTGCCAGATCGGCTGCAACGCTTGCGGCACGTGCCACGACTACAGCTCGCCGGTGGCCAACTGTTCGTGCGACAGCTGCGGCTCGGGCCGGGCCGGCTCGGGGGTTGTTGGCGGCTCGCCCTGCGGACCGGGAGGCTGTGCGCCGCACGCCTACATGAGCGAGCCGATGGAGATGCCGGCCCCAATGCCCGAAGCGGCGCCCGCGGCGCCGGTGATGATCAACTGAGCGGGCGCCGTTTTCGCACCCGCAGTATTCCTGCTTAGCAGGTACGAAGAGCGATCAGTCGTCCGCCGCTTCTCGGAAGCGACGGTTGAACAGATCGGGGTCGAACTCGTCACGCGGCTCGACCGGTTTGAGCACGCCGCCGCGCTGGATCTTGGGCGCCGCCGGCTCGGCGGTCGCCATCTCGCTCGCCCAACGCTCGACGCGGGCCGCGATCTCGTCGTCGCTTTGACTGTCGGCCGCTGGCCCTGCGCTTAGCCCAGCGTTCTTCCCATCGGCGCCCTGCTGGTGGTCCGCTTGGCGCACCTGGGCGTCGACCAGCCGCGTCAGCAACGCGGCGACGGCGTTGGGGTCGTATTCTTCGGGCGATTCTGCGGCGGGCGACTGCGGCGCCAGGCTCGCCACCCACTCTTCGACGCGGGCGATCATCTCGCCGCGGCGGGCGCCCACCAGCGGCGGAGCATTGGCGTGGGGGCCCCTGAGTGCGACGAGCAACGCGCTGTCGTGTGGGTTCTGTCGATCGACCGCCGCCAGCGCCGCCCGCAGGTTGGCCGAGGTCGACCGCGCGCCGGCGCCGCCGAACAGCACGCCGCGGTCGAGCGCGAAACCGCTCGGGTCTCCCGCCGCATGGCAGCCGCTGGCGGTGCAGTTGTTCACGAGGATCGGCTGCACGCGGCGGGTGAACTCGACGAGCACACCGGCCGGGATCCGAGGCGTCGGTTCTTCGTGTGAAACGAGCGACACCGGCTCGCGATCGGCGTTCCCATTGGTTTCACCACCACGGGCTAATCCGTTGGCCGGCTCGGCCGGCGGAGCCGCCACCGCCTTGCTCACCAGGGTGAGCCGGCGCTCGACGAACGCCACGCGGCCGTACTTCGGCTCGAGGCGACGGGCGACCAAGATTTCTTGGGCGGCTTGCGGCCACAGCTCGTGGCGGATGCACCACTCGGCCAGGTCGAGGTGGCCGTCGGCCAGCTCGGCGGGCGAGTCGGTCAGCCGCTCGCGCAGCCAGTCGTAGGCCGCCCGTTTCGACGCCACGACGGCCCGAACCGTTTCGGCCCGGAGTCGCAACTCGGTGTTCGGTGAGGTGAGAAACCAATGCTCGCCGCGGAGCGTGGCGTTTCCTTCGAGCAGCGACCCGTTCTCGAGGAGCACCACGTCGGCCTGGACCGCGGCGGCGACGGCCGTCAGGAGCACGCCGCACAATACGCCCATCAAGGCGTTTGGGGCGGATCGGACGGTTCGGCGGAGTGTGAGGAAACCCATAGCGTCGCGGAGGTTAGGGCTTCGCCCCGGGGGGGTCAACCCTGGCGATCCGTCGTGGGCCAAGATAGACTGAATCACTTGTCCGCCGGCTGCCGCCGGCGGGGACGACCCTGCTTGCCAGCACGCTAGCGAGCCGACGCCGTGGCCTCCGATCCGAAGCAATTCCGCGTGCTCTACACGGGCCGTGTGCAAGGGGTCGGCTTCCGCTGGACGACGCAGCAGATTGCCGGCCGGCACGACGTGAAAGGCACGGTCCGCAACCTCGACGACGGCCGGGTCGAGCTGGTCGTCGAGGCGACGCCGCGTGAGGCGCGGGCGATGCTGGCGGCGATCCGCGGACAGTTCGCCTCGAACCTCACCGACGAGACCATCGACGAAACACCCGCCACCGGCCGGCACACCCGATTCGAGATCCTCCGCTAGCGCAGCGGCCAAACGGTTTCCCCTGGCTCCCCCCTCCTCGCGACAACGAAGCGACATGTTCGAGAACGTCGACCTGTGGTTAACGCCCATCTGGCTGCTCAGCGTCGGAACGACGCTCGGAGCACTCGTGCTCGCCGTCCTGTACGGCCTGCTGTGGCTGGTGAACCGCAAGGCCGCCTCCGCGGCCGTCACGCTGGTGAGCGAAGGCGTGCTGATGCCGATCGTTTACCTGATCGGTCTGATGGCGGTGCTCGCGGTGCTGCTGGCGCCTAGGATGCCCTTGGAGAGCGTGACCGACGCCCTCGGCCGACTCCCGGCCGTGGGGACGACCGAGACCAGCGTGACGGTGCCAGCACGGGAGGTCGACTACGCGCTGCCCGTGTCGTTCGTGTCCGAGGAGATGCTCAACTACTCGCTGAGCAGCGACCAAGACGTGCGTGTCACCGCCGCCGAGGGCGAGGCGTACTCCAACGCCATCGCCGTGGTGCAGGGCGACGTGCCTTACGACTGGAACACCAAGAGCAAGACCCGCCGCGGTTTCGCCGGGCCGGTCGAGACGATCTACCTGACCAACGAAGGCGACGCCCCCGCCGAGGTAACCTTCACGTACAAGACCGAGGTCCGGCTGCCGCAAGTCCGTCGCGTCCCGCTCGTGGCGGCCTCGGTGGTGGGGCTCGCGCTCGTCTACCTGGGCCTGCAGTGGCTGCTGCCCGGCATCGCCAACATCGCCGTGGCCACGTCGAAAGAGGCGATCGGCCAGCCGATGTTCTTGCTGTTCACCATCGGCGGCGCCGTGGCGCTCATCGCCTTTATCTTCGTGCCGTACAACACGTTCGGTGAAGACGTGAAGATGCTCAAGGACTCGGGCCTGAGCACGGTCATGGTGCTGGCGATCTTGTTCGCCGTGTGGACCGCCAGTGTGTCGATCGCCGACGAGATCGAGGGGAAAACGGCCCTCACCCTGCTCTCGAAGCCGATCAGCCGCCGTCAATTCATCCTCGGCAAGTACGTCGGCATCCTCTGGTCGGTGCTCGTGATCTTCGTCCTGCTGGGCGCGCTGCTGATGGCCACGATCTCGGTCAAAGTGGTCTACGACGCCCGCGAGTCCTCCAACCCCACCCCCGATTGGCAGCTCTGCCACTCCGAGATGATCGGCATCGTGCCCGGACTGGTGCTGTCGTTCTTCGAAGCGGCCGTGCTGACGGCGATCAGCGTGGCGATCTCGACCCGCCTGCCGATGCTGCCGAACCTGATCATCTGCGGCTCGATCTACGTGCTGGGGCACCTGACGCCGCTCTTGGTGCAGTCCTCGGTGGGGCAGAACGAGTTCGTGGCGTTCTTCGGCCGGCTCGTGTCGATCGTGCTGCCGATGCTCGATCACCTGAACATCCAAGCGGCGATCGCGGGCGGCCAACCGGTGCCGTTCGTCTACCTCGCCTGGACCGGCCTCTACACCGTGATCTACGTCACGGTGGCGATGCTCCTAGCGCTGATCCTCTTCGAGGACCGCGACCTCGCCTGAGCGAGAGGGGTTAGGAACTAGGGGCTAGGGGCTAGGGGCTAGCAAGCAAGAGGGCTGTAGCCGACGACCTACGGTCGTCGGACCAGCGCCACAGGCGACTAACCCGCCCGACGCCGCTCGCCCTCAAGCGGTAGCCCCATCGGCAGCACCGCCGCGGCGGGCGACGCGAACATGCCCCGACGTCCCGCGTCGGCCCCATCCCAGCGGTGCGCCTCGACGCACTCGAGAATCCGCTCGGCCACGGCCACCGCGTCGCGGCCCGCCTCGCCCGAGACCCGTGGCGACCGGCCTTCGCGGATCGCGGCGTAGAAGTCTTTTTGTTCCTCTTCGATCGCGTTGACGGCGGGCGTCTCGCTCTCGCTGCGAACGAGCAGCTCGTCGAACAAGCCGGCCATCAGCTCCGATTTGCGCTCCGATGAGAGCGCCGCGACGTTGAACCGCCGCTCGAGCACCTCGTCGGTCGGCCGCACGACGGTCGACTTGCGGGTGTTCAGATCGACCGCCACGAAAGCGCGGTCGGTGAACACCTGCACGCGCCGCTCGAGCTCGTAGCTCACGCGCGAAGCGGTGAGTTGCGCCACGCAGCCGCTCTCGAACTTCAGCTGGGCGGTGACCATGTCTTCGTGGTCGCCGAGCACGGAGAAGCCCATCGCCTCGACGCCCACGACCGGCGAACCGGCGAGGTCCAGGGCGAGGTCGATGTCGTGGATCATCAGGTCCAAGACGGCCCCGATGTCGGTCGAACGGAACGTGTAGCCGCTCGTGCGGGTGGCTTGGATGAAACGCGGGTCGGCGAGGTCCTCGCGCACCGCGTCGAGAGCCGGATTGAACCGCTCGACGTGGCCCACTTGGAGCGTGACGCCGGCCTGGCGGGCCGCCCGGACCAGCTTGTCGGCTTCGGCCAACGACGGCGCGAGTGGCTTCTCGACGAGTGTGTGCTTGCCGGCGGCGAGCAGCTCGCCCGCCACGTCGAGGTGCGTCACGGTCGGGGTGGCCACCACGGCGGCGTCGATCCGAGAGATCGCCTCGCGGTAGTCGGCAACCGGCTCGGCGCCGGTTTTTTCCGCCAACGCGGCGCGGGCCTCGGCCGAGGGGTCGGCCACTGCCACGAGCTCAACACCGTCGAGCTGCGAGGCGATGTTGGCGTGGTAGCCGCCGAGCTTGCCGGCGCCGATCACCAGCAGCCGCAGGGGTTGTTCGCTATTGGAAGTGGGGTTGCTCACGCCGCTCTCCTGACTGCTTCGCGTCCGCGTCCGTGACGGCCCTCGGCCTGGTTGCCGATAAAGGCCAACAGCCGGGAGACCGGCTCGACGATCTGATCGGCGCCGCGCAGCACCTCGGTGGCCGGCTGCACGCCCACCTTCGCCCGGTAGAGCAGCCGGTGAGCCTCGGCGAGACAGTCGATCTCGCGTGGCGAGAAGTTGTTGCGCTTCAGCGCGACGATGTTGATGCACCGCGGCCGCGCCGGGGTCCCCTCGCTGAGCATGTAGGGGGGCACGTCGTGCAGCACGCGGGAGAGTCCCCCCACGAAGCTGAAGCTGCCGATCGTCGAGTAGTGGTGCACCGCCACGGCGCCCGAGATCGAGGCGTGGTCCATCACGTGGACGTGGCCGCCGAGCATCGTGCCATTGGCGATGATGATGTGGTCGCCGAGCTTGCAGTCGTGCGCCACGTGGCTCGTGGCCATCAGGAAGTTGTGGTTCCCGAGCCGGGTGACGCCGTCTTCCTTCTCGCTGGCGCGGTTGATCGTGACCCCTTCGCGGATCACGTTGCCGTCGCCGATCTCCACGAGCGTGGGGGCGCCGCCGTAGCTGACGTCCTGGGGCTCGCCGCCGATCACGCTGTTCGCGTAAACGGTGTTCTCACGGCCTAGGGTCACTCGGCCCATGAGCGTGACGGAATTCAGCAGCCGCGTGCCGCGGCCGATTTTTGCGCCCGGCCCGACGGTGCAGAAGGGTCCGATCTCGACGTCCTCGTCGATCTCGGCCTTGGGGTCGACCCAGGCGTTCGCTGCGATCTTGGTCGCCATCCCACGTTCTCCTCGGCGGGAAGGGAGGGTCCGTACTGTGCCAATTGGCTCAGGCCGACATCCTGTCGGACTGTGTGTCTTGGTGCGAGGCGAGCAGCGTCTCGACCAGGTCGCCGTTGAGGCGGTGGCCGCTGCAGCACGCGACGATGTGACCAGCGATCGGCCGGCCCGCGAGGGCGAGGTCGCCCACCACGTCGAGGATCTTGTGCCTCACGCACTCGTCCTCGTAGCGCAACGTGTTCTCGATGGGCCCCTCGGCGCCAAAGATCAGCAGGTCTTGGGGCGTCACGTGGGCGCCCACTCCCTGCTCGACCATCGCGTCGGCTTCCTCGCTGAGCAGGAAGGTGCGGGCCGGAGCGATCTCGCTCTGGAAGGCCTGGGGCGTGATCTCTTCGACGCGCCACTGGCGGGCGATCGCCGAGCCGGCGCCGTAATCCAAGCGGTACTCGATCGACAGACCCGATCCGATGGGCGGGCGGGCCTCGATCCAAACGTGGTCGTCGCCGCAGCGGATCGGCCGTCGCACGACGAGCGTGTCGGCCACGGCCGCCTGCACCTGCAAGCCGGCCGCGGCGAGGGCCAAGACAAAGGGCGCCGCCGATCCGTCGCAGCCGGGCATCTCCGCCGCCGTGACGCCGACCTCGCAGTTGTCGATCTGCTGGCCCGATAGAGCGGCCAGCACGTGCTCGACCATCGCCACCTCGGCCCCGCCTTCGGGGCCGCGCTCGGCGAGCACCGTGCGGCGGGCCATGGGGCGGCGGCTCTCGGGCCTCACCGCGATACGCGGGGCTCCGGGCAAGTCGTCGCGAACGAACACCACGCCGTGGTTGGGCGGGGCGGGCCGGAACTCGACCCGGCACTCGGCGCCCGACCAGTACCCGCGGCCCGAGGCCGACGCGGCGCTGCCGATTGTGTTTTGTAGACGCGGTGGCGTCATCCGAAATAACTCCCAAGCGGGGAAGAACGTCCGCGGCGGACGATGGGTATCCAGAGACTCCGCCCAGCGGCGCGGGCGGAAGCACGCGGCGACCGGCTCGACCGGGGGGAGGTGGTCGAGCCGGCGCCGCGCAAAAGTCTCCCGTGCGACAGGCCGATCAGCGCGGACGGGTCGCCCCGGGGCGGCTGCCGACCGACGTGTTCGACGCGGCCGCGCCGCCCGAGTTGCGGTTGAGCATCGCCAAGATGTCCGGCGTGATATCGATCTGGTTCTGGAAGTGAACCGGCCGATTGATCGTTTGCAGGATGCTCTCACGATTGTTCGGGTCGATCTCGTCGCCGCTGAAGCGGAATACGATGCCGATCTCGTAGTGCTTGGCGTACGAATCGATCGCCTGGTCGACCTCGCGGTAGGTCTTGTAGAAGATGGCGGCTTCCTGCTCGGCGAGCGCCTTGCGGCGACGCGTAACGGTCAGCTGCAGCTGGGCCTTCATCTGAACGATCTCGTCGTCCAGCTTGTTGTACTCGGGCGTGCCCGCGTTGTAGCCCTGCTTCTGCTTCTCGGCTTGAACGATCTTCTGCTGCTCGCCCTTCAGCTCGGTCTCGACCGACTGGAAGTTGGTCTTCATGCCGTCCATCGCGGCGCGGAAGCCGGCGTGCTGCTTGAAGATGTAGTTGATATCAACAACCCCGATGCCAAACTTCTTGGCGTTGGCGCCGGCCGGGTTTTGGGCCTGGGCCTGGGGGGCGAAAGAGACGGCGAACAGGGCGAACGCAGCCGCGGCGGCTAGCATAGTCTTCACGTCAGCACTCCTTGCTGAGGGTCGGTCGTCCATGACCTTGCGGGAAAGGCGCCCCATCGGGGCGGCGAGCTCGGTAAGTCTCGCCGCCGCGCGGGGCTCGAAAGCGGGCGGCATTCTGTCGATAAGGCCGATCGGCGTAAAGTCCAATCTCGCGGCTCTTCACACTTCTGCTAAGTCGTTGCGGGAACCGCACTTCCCAAGCACTAATCGCCCTCGCTCCGGAGAGCACGCCGCTGCGACGCCCCGAGAACCGTGCGGGGCGTGGCCCCCCCGTCCGCCGGTAATCCGCCTCCCCTGTGCTGCGGATTGTGCCGCAGGCAGCGAAAAGGAAAGCGTCTCCGCCCACACGCATTAGGCAAGTTGGCGGCAAAAAAAAGGGAACCCGCCCCACGGTGAGACTCTCCAAACCCTACCGCGTATGGGTTCGAAGCCGTAAAATCGGGGCATCGCACCTCGGCTGTCGGGCGGACGCTCCCTAGGAGCGGCGGCGGCCAAGTGCGTCACCAACCAACGATTCGCTGCCCCCCAGCGGCCCACCGGCCGTCGGGTGCAGCGACCCCGCGTCATCTTTTCACGACTACCCGCCCCACCCGCTTAAACCAGGTCCGCCCAACGTGCGGACGGAGCCCCAACCTTGCCGTCGTTGTTTGTCATCCAGGGCCGCAATCGCGGGCAGCGGTTCCAGCTCGACGAGCCCCAGCTGTCGATCGGCCGTGTGGCCGAGAACGGCGTGCAGCTGCACGACACGGAGGTGTCTCGCAAGCACGCCGAGCTCACACTCAGCGGCAAGTCGTACTTCATCCGCGACCTGAACAGCTCGAACGGCACGTACGTCAACGGCAAGCCGGTCAGGCAGCACGAGCTGGCCAGCGGCGATCAGTTGCAGATGGGCCGCACGCTGCTGCTCTACACCGGCCAAAACGCCGAGATGGGCGACCCCGACTCGCACGTGGCGATCGTCGCCCCGCGCAGCGACGCCGAGGGCTCGCGCATCCTCCACGCGATGAGCCAGTCCGAGGGGAGCGAGCTCCTCTCCACGCCGATCAACCAGACGCAGAGCCCCTGGCTCGCCCGGGCGCGCAGCAACCTGCAGCTGATGTACCGCACCGCGATCGCGGCGAGCCACACGCTCGACCTCGACGAGCTGCTCTCGCGGATCATGGACATGATCTTCGAGTGGGTCGACGCCGACCGCGGTTGCATCATGCTCAAGAACCCCGAGACCGGCGAGCTCGAGCCGCGCGTGCGGCGCCAACGCCGGGGCCTCGCCGAGCGCCGGGGCGCCGGCGAAGCGGTGCGCGAGACGGTCGTCGCGGACGGCGACTCGTCGCACGGCGAGAGCATCTTCGACAACGCGCCGTCGGACGAAGCCGCCAAAGAGCCCCCGGCCGGCCAGCGCGAGCGGATCACGATTTCTAAGACGATCCTCGACTACGTCGTCGAGAAGCGCGAGGGCGTGCTCACCAGCGACGCCGGCGACGACAGCCGCTGGGACTCGGCCAAGAGCATCATCAGCTTCGGCGTCCGCGAGGCGATTTGCGTGCCGATGCAGGGCCGCCACGACGTGGTCGGCGTGATCTACATCGACACGTCGATCTCTCCGCAGCAGATGCTCAAGCAGAAGTCGGCCAACAAGTTCGGCCAGGACCACCTGAAGCTGATGATCGCCATCGCCCACCAGGCGGCCATGGCGGTCGAGAACACTTACTACTACCAAGCCATGGTGCAGGCCGAGCGGCTGGCGGCCGTCGGCCAGACGATCGCCACGCTCTCGCACCACATCAAGAACATCCTGCAGGGCGTGCGCGGCGGCAGCTACCTGATCGAGATGGGCATGAAGGACCAGGCCGAGGCGCTCGAGCACCTCAGCCGCCTCGAAGCGCTCGCCGGCGATTCCGGCCAAGAAGAGGTCGCCTCGGCCCGCAAAGCGGTCGAGACGATGCAAAAGGGCTGGGGCATCGTCGACAAGAACCAGGAGCGGATCTCTAAGCTCGTGCTCGACATGCTCACGTTCAGCAAAGAACGCGAGCCCGAACCCGAACCGGCCAACCTCAACGAGGTGGCCGCCGACGCGGTCGAGCTGATGCAAACGCACGCCAAGGAGGCGGAGGTCGAGCTCCACTGGGCGCCCGCCGAGGCGATGCCCACGTTGCTCTTCGACCCCGAAGCGCTGCACCGCGCGATCCTCAACCTGGTGAGCAACGCGATCGACGCCTGCGAGGATCGCGGCGTGAAACGCGTCGACGTGGCGACCCAGGTCGACGAGTCGCTCAAGCTCGCCACACTCACCGTACGCGACACCGGCGTCGGCATCGACAAGTCGCAGGTCGAGGCCATCTTCACCCCCTTCACCTCGGGCAAGGGCGCCCGCGGCACGGGGCTTGGCTTGCCGGTGAGCCAGAAGATCGCCACCGAACACGGCGGCAAGATCCGCGTCACCAGCGAGCCAGGGGCCGGCAGCACGTTCACCCTCGAGCTGCCGATGCAGAGCCCGAACGGCGAGGCGGACCCGGACGACGGCGCCGAGCCCCACCGCGACGACGCCCCCCACCAAGACGATTCGGCGCCGGTCACGCCCTGAGCTCGCCCTCACGCAGGAGCGGACTCAAGTGCCCCGCCCACCACGATTCTCCAACGATCTCGTCGGCGCCGCCCCCTGGGTGGCGGCGTGCGAATGGCGTGAGGAACTCGGCTCGACGAGCGACTACGCCCTCGACGCCGTGCGCGCGAACGACACCCCGCTGCCGCTGCTGGTGGTGGCCGATCGCCAGACCGCCGGCCGCGGCCGCGCCGGACGCTCCTGGCTGGCGGGGGACGGGGCGCTCACCTTCAGCGTGGCTCTGGCGCCCTCGCGTTTCGGCCTGAGCGCCGACAAGCTGCCCGCCGCCTCACTCGCCACCGCGTTGGCGGTCTGCGAAGCCCTCGAACCCCACTTGGCCGCCCCGGCCCTCAAGCCGCGCATCAAGTGGCCGAACGACGTTTACTTGGGCGACCGCAAGGCGTGCGGCGTGTTGCTCGAAGCGCCCGCGGCCGACCGGCTCGTGATCGGCGTCGGGCTGAACGCCAACAACCGCTCCGACGCCGCCCCCCCCGAGTTGCGAGACGCCTGCCTGTCGGTCGCCGAGGCGGCCGGCCGTGAGGTCGACACCGCCACGCTGCTCGTCGGCGTGCTCGCCGCGCTCGGCCAGCGGCTCCGCCAGCTCGGGGCGGATTCCAGCGAACCGATCGACGAGGCCAACCGCCGCTCGCTGCTCACCGGCCGCCGGGTGACCGTTGAGCACGGCGGCGAGCGGGTCGAGGGCCTCTGCCACGGCTTCGCCGAAGATGGCGCCCTGCGGCTCGAATCGCCCGACGGCCCGATCCGTGCGATGCTCAGCGGCACGGTCGTGGCCTGGGACGCCGCCGTCGCTCAGCCGTCGAGCTTGTAGCCGGCCGGGGCGCCGACCCACGGGTTGTCGCGTCGCTCCTCGCCGATCGTCGTGGTCGGGCCGTGCCCGGGGTAGACGATCGCGTCGTCGGGCAGGGTGAACAGCTTCTCGTGGATCGAGCTGCGGAGCGTGGCGAAATCGCCGTCGGGAAAGTCGGTCCGCCCGATCCCGCCACGGAACAACACGTCGCCCCCCACCACGTGCGTTTGCCCCTCGTGCTCGAGCACCAGCGACACGTGACCGGCCGAGTGGCCCGGCGTGTCGAGCACCCGGAAACTGAGCCCGGCGTACTCGCACACGTCGCCCTCGTCGAGCAGCCGATCGGCCGGCGGGCTGGTGAACTCGAATCCGAACGCCGCCGACAGGTTCTGCTCCGGGTCGGAGAGCTTCGGCTCGTCGCCGCGGCCGATCGCCAGCGGCAAGCCGGGCCACCTCTCCTTCATGGCGCCGTTGCCGGCGATGTGGTCCGAGTGCCCGTGCGTACACAGGATCGCGGCGGGGGTGAGCCCCAGCCGCTCCAGCTCCTTGAGGATCTCCTGCGGCTGCAGGCCGGGGTCGATCACGACACAGTCTTCGCGGCCCGGCAGGTAGAACAGGAAGGTGTTTTCGTCAAAAGGGACCGAAACCACGGTCTCGACGCCCAGCGTGCTAGCAGCCAACGGGTGATCTCTCTTTCCCCGCTTGGCGGGCTCGTCTACGATCGAAAGGGTTGTGCGCCGCGGCCCCACGCCGCTACTGTTTCCTAAGAGGCAGTCTACCGGCCGGCCCCCGTTAGGGCAGCGCCGGGGACCGCAACCGATCGTGTCCCGCGGCCAGGAAGGCCCGGGAACGCCCCGTAAAACGTTGACCCTCGCCCCTGGGAGCCAGCCATGGATGGCCACGCAACCCGACCCGCCCCCGCCCCGAAAAACGCCGCCCGCACCGCCGGCCGGCGACCCGTGAGTATGTCTCGATCAATTCTAGGATGCGCCCTGCTCCTGGCGATCGCCCTGTCGACTACCCTGTCGACGGCCGACGCCCAGCGGCTCACCCACCCGGTCTACCGCGTGGCGGACAACGGCGCCGCGCAACCGGCGGCCGCCGCCACCGCGCCGCAGCCCGCCGCCGCAACGCAGCCCGCGGCGACGCCGCAGACCGCCGTGGCGCCGATCGCCGATCCGAACGTCAAGCCCGCCGCGGCCAACGCGCCGTTCGATCTGGAGCAACGCCCGGGCGAGCACCCGCTGGCGCCCTGCCTGCGCGTGGCCCACGAAGCGATCGCGCGGATCGATCAGGGGATCGCCGATTACTCGGCCACGTTCACCAAGGTCGAGCGGCTCGACGGTGAACTGGGCGATCCGCAGCAGATGCAGATCCGTGTGCGGCACCAGCCGTTCAGCGTTTACATGAAATTCATCCAGCCCACCCCGGGCCAGGAAGCTCTCTTCGTCGCCAACCAGAACGAAGGCAACATGGTCGCCCTCGCCTCGGGCTGGAAGCGGCGCCTCGGCAAGATCAACCTCGATCCGAACGGCATGGTGGCGATGAGCGGCCAGCGCTACCCGATCACACGGGCGGGCATCCGCAACCTCACCGAGTCGATCATCAAGATCGCCGAGAACGACAGCAAGTACGCCGAGTGCACGGTCACGCACGACCACGGCGCCCGCATCGACGGCCGCCCCGTCACGATGATCGAGGCGACGCACCCGATCCCGCGTAAGAACTTCCGCTTCCACAAGGCGCAGTTCTTCTTCGACCAAGAGCTGCGCGTGCCGGTCGCCTTCGTCGCCTACAGCTGGCCGACCCCGCAGGGCGGCAAGCCGGTTCTCGAAGAGCAGTACATCTACACGAACCTCAGCCCGAACCAAGGCTTCACCGACGCCGACTTCAGCGCGGAGAACCCGGCTTACTTCCAGTGAGTCGCGGGCTTCGCCGGTGAGCCAGAGGGCTCGCCGATCTTATGAGCGCAACGAACGGGGGGCGACGCCCGAGCCCCCCGTTCATTTTTTGCGCCGCTCACGGGTCGCCGCCGGCGGCGATGAGCGATTCCCCCCCGGCTGTGGACTCAGCGCGGGTTCTTCGGGTTCAAGCCGCCCAAAAAGAACTCGCCGCCGGGCGTGAACAGGAACAGCTTGCCGCGACGGTCGCTCTCGCCGATGAACACGGTCCCGTCGGCGCCCACGGTCATGGCGTCGAACTGGTAGGCGCGCTTCGCGTAATAGGGGCTGCGGTCGACCGAGAGATAACTCCAGTTCTTGTAGCCCTTGTGCCGCCGGGTGTCGAACGACAACAGCTTGCACGGCTCGTCGATCTGCCCGCAGATCATGTAGAGCTCGCCGTCGGCGGCGAGCGAAGAGGCCCGCACGCGACGCGGCACGCGTGGCTTGCCGTGGTTGCGGATCTCGCCCTGGGCCATGCGGAGTTCAAACACGAAGCCGTCGCTCGTCGTTCCCCAAACGGGATCACCGGGCGACGCTGGGTGCAACTGCTCGACCACGGGGTAGCCGTAGTAGTTGGCAGACTCCCAGTACTCGCCGGGGATCCGCATCTCGGTGGCGGTCCACTCGCCCGATTCGATGCTGAAACGGCTGATGAGCCCGTCGTCGCCCGAGGTGAGGATGTCGCCGTTCTCCAGGCACAGCAGCGACCGCGGGACGCTCCGCCAGGTCCGCTCGGGACCCGAGTAAACGAATCGCGACAGCAGCGGCCCGATCACCTTGATCTGGCCCGCCTCGGGATCGACCTCGAAGAACAGCGCGTCGGGGTAGGTCAGGCCGTAGAGCTTCTTGTTGACCGGATTGTAGGTGAGTGCGTAAACCGAGTTGCGGGGCGCGACGACGCCCAGGTCGCGCACCGGCGTTTCGTCGCCCGGCAAGTAGACCTCGTCCGCCACGGCGCCGGTGTCGATCAGCAAGATCTTCCCGCCGGCGTAATCGCCGTGGTGGGCTAGCACATCCTTCTCGAGCTGCTTCTCGACCTGGCGGTGCCCGCCGGGGAAGTCCTTAGTGAGCGGGATCTCGTCCAGTAGGTTGAGGCCCGTGCCGGCGTAGAGCGCCCCCTCGGCGCCCTCGACCAGCGTGTGGTGAACGCCCGCCGCTCCCGGCAATTGGCCGAGCGGGCGGACCTTGTTCGTGTACCGGTCGAAGACAAACAGGTACGCCTGCTTGCCGCTGGTGGCGCCATAGACATCGCCCGCCGCGCTCGTGACGAGCGCCGAGATGCGGCTGTCGTCGGCCGGGATCTCGCTCACGCCCGGGTAGCCGAGGTCGCGGTAGTCGAGGTGGTGGTTGTCGTAGTTCGGGCTGACCCACTTCTGCGCGGAGCAGCAGGCGGGCGCGAGCAGGACAAGCAGCAGCGTCAGAAGCCTCACGACGTTTCTCTCAAGCGTGGGTTGCGGTTTCATTCGGCCGCGGGCAGGGGCATGCCCAGCAAGGCCATGGAGTAAGTCCAGGTTTCTTCGATCTCGCCGGCGACCAGCTCTTCGTTGTGCTCTTCGATGGCCCCGACAAAGTAAAGCTTCTCGTCCAGCGGGCTGTAGACCGCCCCGCCGAGCCCGAACACCGCCCGGCCGTCGGAGGTCCGCATCAGGCCGACCTCGCGACGCGAGCCGCTATCGATGTCGTACTCCACGAGCGCCGAGAGCGGCGGCTGCGAACGCTGGGTGATCTTCTGCGTGAACTTGCGCTCGTCCTTCACGTCCCACGACTCGGCCGAGTAGTCGAAGGACACCGAGGTGACCGGCGCGTAGTAGATCATGCCGTTCGGGGCGAGCGTGAACGCCAGCGTGGCGATCGGGATCTTCTTGGGGTCGCCGTCGAGGTAGCGGTCCGCGCACAGCAACGCGAGCGGCTCGATCTCGCCGTCGTCGCCCGCCTCGGGGTCGAAGCGGAACAGCCGGCAGTCCGAGTTCGTCACGCCGTAGAACACCCGCTCCTCGGGCCGCCACTCCAAGATGCGCCACAGCGTCTTGCGGTCGATCTTCGGGTTCGACATCGTGCGCGGGTTCACCCGCGGGTCGTTCGGCACACGCACGTTCTGCAGGTCGATCACCCGGTCTTTCTCCGGGCTGTACTTCCAGACGCGGTCGACCGGGAACGACCCGTAGATGTTCCCGCGGTCGTCCGAGGCGATCGTGCGGCAGATGTCCCAGTCGTCGACGCGGCCCTTGTCGATCGTGACGCCCCGGTCCAAGTCGAACATGAACAGGTGCCCGTCCTCGGCCAGGCCGTAGAGCCGCCGCCGCTCGCGGTCGATCTCGATGCCGAGCAGGCCGGCGTGGCGGCTGATGAGCCCGAGGTTGGTCAGCCGCTTCGCCACGGGGTCGTACTTGAACCAGTGGGCGCCGCGGTAGCTGCTCGGGTCGATGCACTCGGGGCCGCTGTCTTCGCAGAAGTCGCCGAAGTAGATGTTCCCCTCCAGGTCCTCGACGAACGAGGTGTGGATCTTGCCGCTCGTCCGGATCCCCTCGCCCCGCTCGCCCTTGAAGACGCTCAGGTCGGCGATGTGGTCCATCGTCTGCGTCGCGGGGTCGAACTCGTAGAAGTTCGCCGCGTCGCCGTGCGTGCAGAGGCCGACGTAGATCTTCCCCGAGCGCGCCGTGTAGACGCCGCTCCACATGCTGTCGGGCTTCTTCCCACCCGGGAACGCATGGGCCTTGAGCGTCACGGTGTTGGAGGAAGCGGCCTCGGCCGAGTCGGCGGCCAGCAGCGGGCGCTCGGCGGATACCAGGGCGACGGCTGCCGCCGCGGCCAGGATCAGATGGCGTGTTCTCATAGCGATTGATTCGAGGATCAAGAGACGAGCGGCGGCGGTCGTCCGCGGCGCCGATCGTGAGAGTTGGACTAGTGGGGGCGAGGGCCTCAAGCGACGGCCGCCGCTTGGAAGAAGAGGGCAAACGCTTCGTCGACTTGCATTGTAATCAGCCGCAGGCCGACAGCTCCCGCAAAACGATCGTCGCACAAGTCCCGCCGCGATTCACCCGCCCGCGGGGCCCGAGCAGGCCCTCTTTTGAGACGGCGGCCGACGTCCCGCGTCCGCCGCACTGCGGCTTCGGGGCCGCGCTCAGCGGGAGGTGGCCAAGAATAACTGAAAAGCTCGCGCCGAGAGCTTCTCAAAAAAACGCGCCGGAGCCGGTGGCGTGCGGGTCGACCGAAAAACGCAGCACGTCGCGCCATCGGGGACGAGAACGGCCCGAAAACGCAGCCGCGGCGCTGGCGAGTCACCCCCTGCGGCGCCCAATTATCTTTGTAGCAGCCGTTTCACCTAATTTCGACAATCGCTTTTGGCCGCGCGCGCAGCAGCGATTCTTGGCCACTCGCCATTTTGTTCTAAGTCGTTGCCATCAGGTCGATTAGCGGAGCGCCGCGGAGTCCGCCGAAGGCGGATAATTCGCGCAAAGAAATTCTTGGCCACCAATTTGACCGCCCTCGCATGGGTGGCGGGGACGCACCGCGAAGTGGAAGCCCCCGTGCCCCACCGACCCGGCCCGGCAAGCTCGGGGCTTCCCTAACGGGAGCGCCCCCGACACCCATCGCCCCGGCTGCTCTGCTAAACTCTCCCACGCTTGGTGCTTGTTACATGCGATGGTCTGTTTGAAAAACTAGGGATTGGCTGATGTTCACGCTCCGAGTCCGGATCATCCTGATCCTCGCCGCGACCACCTACGGCGCCTACAAGTTTGCGTACGGGCATGAATCGGCTTACCTCGTCTTGCTGGCGGCGCCGCTGCTTCTCTGGGGGTATTTCCGATACGGCCCCATGCGTCCGGCCTTCAACGCGATGAATCGCGGAGACTTCGACACCGCGCGTCAACTGATGGAGACCGTCAAGTTTCCGAAACTCTTGAGCGCTGAATCGAAAGCCTACTACCATTGGGTAAACGCTGTACTCGCCTCGCAAGACCCCAACGCATTGGCCTACGCCGAGGATGAAATGCGTTTGGCGCTCGGCGGCTCAATCCGTACGTCCCACGATCGATGCCTCGCCACAGCGATGCTCGCCCAGATGGTCGCCCAAGGCGACGACCCGGAAAGCGCCATGCAACTGCTCACGGATGCGGAGCAGTTCCGCCACAAAGAATCCGCGTCTGTCTATCTCCAGGAGGTGCGGGCGAGAATCGAACAGCTTTCGAAAGTTTAGAACGCGATACCGTTAGCCGTAGCGTTGTTTCTGACTTATCGACGCCGAATCACACCGCCACACACGCTATGCATCCGTGCGATTCGCACTAGAACGTCATCGACCCGCCGTTCTATCGTCGCAAGATCGACCGAACACGGGTTGCGGGGTGACGGCCGACAGCCCAACCCGCGTTCAAACGTCGCGGCGCGACTCGCGACGCAGCGACCACGCGTAAACCAGGCTCGCCGCCAGGCCGACCGCCGCGAAACCCGCCATCACCAAGAAGACTTGCTGGTGGCCCTCGGCGCCCGGGTTGTTGTCGAGCAGTTTGCCCATCAGCGGGCCCATGAACACGTCGGGCGTGTAGCCCACCACCGACACCAGGCCGACCGCGCTGCCGGTGTAAGCGAGCGGCACGCGGCCCTCTTGCATGATGGCGAAGTAAAGCCCGCGGAGGGCGTAGATGCCGAGGCTCACGCCGACCACTGTGGCGAGGAACGCCGTGCGGAGCGACGCCGAGAAGCCGCCCGACTCGACGCCGACGCCGGCCAGCACGAGCCCGCCGACCAGCAGCAGCAGGAAGCTGATCGCGGTCATCCGGGCGGCGCCGAAGCGGTCGGCCAAGAGCCCGGCGCCGATCGCCGCCACGGGCCGCACCCACAGCGAGATCGCCCCCACGCCGGCCGCCTTCACCTCGCCCAGGCCGAGCACGTCGCGGGCGTACAGGGAGAAGTCGTCGGTCGCTTTGTAGCCGACGTAGGCGCAAACGATGATGAGAGCCTGCAGCCAAACGCGCGGCATCCGCGCCGCTTGCCACAGCCCCCCCAGCGCGTGGGCGGCGTCCTCCGCCTCGCACTCGGCCGGGTGTTTGGGCAGGGCGAAGTAGACAAACAGCCCCGCCAGCGCCACGAGCACGCTGAACAGCACGACGACCGCCTGCAGCGCGGCGGCCTGACGCTCGGGCGTGGCCGAGGCGGGGTCTCCGCCCAGCGCCCAACCAAAGCAGGCGACGGCCGCCGTGCCGACCAATGCGGCCAGCAGCCCGCGGCCGCCGTCGAGCAACCCAAACGCCGTCCCCTGCGACGCGGCGCCCCCCCACTCGCGCGTGGCCCGCATCAGCGCGGACCAGAACAGGGCGATCGTCGTGAAGCCCCAGTAGGCGTAGAGCATCTTGAGCGTGGCGAGCGCGGGGACGCTCCACAGCATGGCGCCGCCGAGCGACGTGGTCACGAGCGCCACGGCGAGCAGCTTCCTCGGGCTCAGCAGGTCGGCGAGCGGCCCGCCCCCCAGGTAAGCCGCCATCGCCACGAGGCCGTAGGCGGAGAACGCCAGGCCGAGGTCGAGATTCGAGAGCCCGAACACCTCGAGCATGGTCGGCCGGAACAGCCGCGGCACAAGGAACGGCAAGATGAAGATCGCCTCGCCGGCGTAAACGAGCGCGAAGAGGGTCAGCAGTCGCCGCTGGGAGGGAGGCTGTGGGGAGGGAGGCTGTGGGGAGGGAGGCTGTGGGGAGGGAGGCTGTGGGGAGGGAGGCTGTGGGGAGGGAGGCTCAGCGGCGGCTAAGGGTTCCGTCATCCGCTCAGCCCGCTGTGAGTCGTTCGTTCAGTACGCGCCGGTCCCTCGAAGGACGCCATCCTAACCCGAGCGACAGCAGAACACCCACAGCGATCGCACGAGAAGCGCGGGTTTTTGAAAACTGCGCTTCGCTGCACGCGACACGAAGCATCAGGACCGGCCGCCACGCGCAAAGAACGCAACCGACCGACAACGCCCAACGGCGGCTTCTTGTGGCTTCGCCACCCAGGTTCAAGAACCTGGGCTACCCACAACAAAAGCGCAAGCCCCCAAGCAACTGAAAAAGGGGTGGCGGGGGCGCACCGCGAAGCGGAATCCCCCGAGCCCCACAGACCCGGCCCGGCACGCTCGGGGGCTTCCCTGGCGGGAGCGCCCCCGCCACCCCGCGGTAACGCCACCAACGGGGCGCCATGCCCCACGCTGCGTGGGCATGCGAACGACCTGCCAGGCCTGCTTCTCCACACAGCCACGCATCCCCCGCTACCGCCGCCGCGCCGTTTTCTTCCCGCTGTTCGGCGTGTTCGCCGCCCGGCCCGCTTTGATCGCTGCGTAGCGTGGGTTGTCGGCTTGGCCGGTCATCTCGTACAGGAAGCGGCTCGGCACGGTGTCGCGGGGCTTGCCCCACTTGCGTCGGGTGAGGGCGAGCGACATCGTGAGGCGGTCGCGCGCGCGGGTCACGCCGACGTACGCCAGGCGGCGCTCCTCGGCGATCGCGTTCTCGCCGTCGGCGAGTGATCGCTTGTGCGGCAGGATGCCCTCCTCCATGCCGACCAGGTAGACGTGCGGGAACTCGAGGCCCTTGGCCGCGTGCAGCGTCATCAGGGCGATCGCCCCGCGGCCGAGCTGCGACTCCTTGTCGTCCGTGTCGTGGCGGTCGCCGGTGGCGACCTCGTCGAGGAAATCTTGCAGCGACGCCTTGGCGCCCTTCTTGTCTTGGTACGCCGCGGCGGCGTTGACGATTTCTTCGAGCGCGACCTCGCGGGCCTCGCGCTCCTTCGGGTCGGGGTAGAGACGCAGCAGCTCGTCGTGGTAACGCGACTCGCCCACGACACGCCGCACGAGGGCGCCGACCGGCTCGCCGAGGTTCGCCAGGTGGCGCCAGCTCTCCACGGCGGTGGTCAGTTTCTCGACCCCCTGGCGGGCGGCGGCGCTCATGTTGGGGATCGACGGCGCGTCGCCCAGCACACGCCACAGCGGCTTGCCCTGGGAGACGGCGTGTTCGACGAGCGCCTTGCGGGCGCCGTCGCCGATGCCGCGGGGCGGGGTGTTCATGATCCGCAAGAGCGCCGGCTCGTCGTCTGGGTTGCAGACGAGCTTTAAGTAGGCGAGCAGGTCGCGGACCTCGCGGCGGTCGTAGAAGCTCATGCCGCCGATCAGCACGTACGGCAGCTTGGCCGCGCGCAGCTCTTGCTCGAAGGCGCGTGGCTGCTCGTTGGTGCGGAACAGAATCGCGAAGTCGTTCGGCCAGAGCCGTGGGCGCTCGTTGTCCTGGCCCTCGGGCGGCCCGCCGACGAACCAGCCGGCTTGCTGCAGGCGGAAGCGGATGTCGGAGACGACCTTCTTCGACTCCTCGGTCTCGTCGTTGCACTGCATGATGCGCGGCGTGTCGTCGCCCTCACGCTGCGGGCGCAGCACCTTGTCGTGCCGCACGCTGTTGAAGGCGATCAGCGTGTTGGCGTAGTTGATGATCGGCGCGCGGCTGCGGTAGTTGTCCTCGAGCCGCACGACCTTGGCGCCGGGCCAGTCGCGGTGGAAGCCGAGGATGTGCGTGACCTCGGCTCCGCGCCAGGCGTAGATCGACTGGTCGTCGTCGCCCACGACGCAGAGGTTGCGGTGGCCGATCGCCAGGGCGCGGACGATCTCGTACTGGCTGTGGTTGGTGTCTTGGTACTCGTCGACCAGCACGTGGTCGAAGCGGCCCGCCTCCTCGCGGCGGATCGTGGGGTGCTCCTTGAACAGCGTTTCGGTGAGCAGCAGCAGGTCGTCGAAGTCGACGACGCCCGCCTTCTTCAGGTTGTTCTGGTAGCGGCGGTAGGCGACGGCGGCCAGGTGCTGCTGGTCGCTCTCGGCGATCGACGCCGCCTCGCTCGGCAAGACCGAGCCCATCTTCCAGCGGCTGATCTGCGCGAGCAGGTCGGAGGGGCCGAGCGCCTCGCCGGGGGCCTTGATCTCGCGCAGCGCGCTGCGGGCCTCGCTCTCCTGGTCGCCGCGGTCGGCGATCGTGAACCGCTCGGGGTAGCCGAGCTGGGCGATGTGCCGCCGCAGCACGCGGACGCAGAGCGAGTGGAAGGTCGAGATCTCGGGACGGGGGGCGTCCTTGGGCAGGCGCTTTTGGCGCCCCCCCCTGCCCCCCTTGGCGAATTTCTTGCCCTTGATGAGCAGCTCGGCGGCCCGCTCCTGCATCTCGCCCGACGCCTTGCGGGTGAACGTGACGGCGAGGATGCGGTCTGGGCGCACGCCGCTCTTGATCAGCTCGGCGATGCGGACCGTGACGACACGCGTTTTGCCGGTGCCGGCGCCGGCCAGCACCAGCAGCGGCCCGCTGAGGGTGCGGACGGCGTCGAGTTGTGCGGGATTGAGGCCGTGGGCCATGGCGGCGTGGTTGCGGAGGGAAGGCGGGATCAGCGGGGAGCGACGGGCGGGAACCTCGGACGGCGCGGACTCTCTATAGCCGCACAGGCTTCGATGGCCAAGCAAGGTTCGTTGGCCACGGAAAAGCGTGAAAGAGCACTAGAGCGGGCGGTCGGCAATCATCGCAGCCGCCGCTCGTTCGTGAGATCTGTGTCATCCGTGGTGTTATAAGCTGAGGTTCCCTATTCCGCGGGGACGGGAATCCGCGGGGATGGGCGAAATCGACGGGCCCGGCTGGGATTCTGGGATCGGCGGCTGGCCGTTATACTGCGTCGTCTGCCCCGGCCCTGCTGCTCACAGCCCGGCCGGGCGGACCCTTGATCGTATCCCTCAGGCGTGGCGCTCCAAGCCCCGCTTCACGTTAGGCACGGTAACTTCAGAGCGACGGAAACACGAGCGATGGATTCAGAACACCGGCACGAACTGAACGAGAACGTTCTCGCCAAGGGCATCTCCAGGGTGTGGGAGAACTACGGCCAGCACGCCACGGTGGGCATCATCGCCTGCGTCGCGGTGGTGGCGGGCCTGGTGAGCATGAACGTGTACAAGCAGTCGGACAAGGCGATCCGCTCGGCCGCCTGGAGCGGTTACCAGATCGCGATGGAAGACGCGCGGCCGAACCTCGCCGTGCTCAGCCAGACGGCCGAAGAGTACCCGGGCGAGCCGGTCGCCGATTGGTCCAGCATCACCTGGGCCGACGGGAAGCTCTGGACCGCCTCGACGACTTGGCTCCGCAACCGCGCCAGCGCCGAAGAGGCGCTCGCCACGGCCGAGGAGACGTACGAGCGTCTCACCGGATCGGGTGACGACGTGGTGGCCAACCGGGCGCTGCTGGGCTTGGCCCGCGTGAACGAGCTGCGCGGCGACCTCGACCAGGCGAGCGATTACTACGGCAAGGTCCGCGGCGCGTTTGCCGACATGGCCGCCGAGCGCGCCGAGCAACTCGCCAAGCCGTCGGTCCAGTCGAGCTACGCGTGGCTGTCGGGCGTGGAGACCCCCGGCGCCGCGATCGACGAGCTCGGCCCCGGCACGACCGACGCCAAGCCGGACGACCTGGCGATGCCCGAGGAAACGATCGACCCCGACGCGGCCCTGCAAGGCATTTACGACTCGTACGACGAGGAGCGTTCGGCCGCCCCCGCCGGCGAGACCGAGCAAGAGACGGCCGCCGAAGAGGCCGCTGGTGAGAGCGAAGCCACGGAGCCCGCCGCAGAGGAAGAGGCCGCCAGCGAGGCGACCGAAGAGAGCGACGCCCCCGCGGCTGAGCTGCCGTTCTGATTTTTGGCTGTTAGCCATTGGCGGTTAGCGATTAGCTAGGGAACGGCTTCGCCGTCTTTGGCTGTGCCCCTACCGCTAACGACTAAGAGCCCGATGAGCGACACGCCCCCTGCCGACCCCGATCCGGCGCTGACCATTCCCGCCGAAGCGGACAACGGCGAGCCGACTTTCCCCGCCCGCCTGATCGTCGATGAGGTGGAACAAGGCGCGCGGCTCGACGCGTTTCTCGCCAAGCGATTGAACGCGTTCAGCCGGTCGGTGCTCAAGCGGGCGATCGACGGCGCGGCCGTCACGGTCGATGGCCGGCGACGCAAGGCGTCGTTCCGGCTCGAGGTGGGGATGGCGGTCGTCGTCGAGCGGCTCGAGCCGCCGCCCCCCGGCCCCAAGCCCGAGGCGATCGACCTCGATTTCGTCTACGAAGACGATGACCTAGTGGCCGTCAACAAGCCGCCCGGCATGGTCGTCCACCCCGCCAAGGGGCACTGGGAGGGTACGCTCGCCAGCGCCCTGGCCCACCACTTCGGCGCCGGCGGGCTCAGCTCCACGGGCGGGGCCACGCGGCCCGGCATCGTCCACCGGCTCGACCGCGACACGAGCGGCGTGATCGCCATCGCCAAGCACGACCGGGCGCACGAACGGCTCGCGAAGCAGTGGGCCGACCGCACCGTGGAGAAGGAGTACTTGGCCGTGGTGCAGGGCGTGCCGACGCGTGACGCCGACGTGATCGACGCCGCGATCGGCCCCCACCCCAAGCAGCGCGAGCGGATGGCGATCCGCTCCGACACGCCCGACTGCCGCGAGGCGGTCACGCGCTACGAGGTCGTCGAGCGGTTCGAGCGGCACGCCGTGCTGCGCGTGATGCCCAAGACCGGGCGGACGCACCAGATCCGCGTTCACCTGCGGCACCTGGGCTTTCCCGTGGTGTGCGACCGGCTTTACGGGCACCAGGCCGACGTGAACGCCGCCGCGCTGCGCGGCGAGGCGACCTCGTCGGAGCCGCCGCTGCTGCGGCGCCAGGCGCTGCACGCGAGCCGCTTGCGGCTCGACCAGCCGACGAGCGGCGAGCGGCTCACGCTCGAGGCGCCGCTGGCGGCCGACATCGAGGCGGTGCTCGCCGTGCTTCGCGCCGAGCGCGCCTCTTAGCGGCGCCTCACGCGCGTGAATTTCTCTGCGGACCAAGAAGCCGACGGCTCTCGCCGTCGGGTAGGCGCAACTTTACGCGCTTCTCGCGATTGAAGGCTCCCGTTGTGATTGGGAGGCGTTATGCTCTCGGACGTTCTCATCCCCCCAATCGGAGGCCCTTATGGGTATGATCCAAGAGTTCAAAGAATTCGCGATGCGCGGCAACGTGGTCGACATGGCGGTCGGCGTGGTGATCGGCGGCGCGTTTGGCAAGATCGTCACCTCGCTGGTGGGCGACATCATCATGCCGGCCGTTGGCGCCGTGACCGGCGGCCTCGACTTCTCCGAGTGGAAGGTTCAGATCGCCGAGGGAACGCCCGCCGTCGACGGCGCCGAGGCGGTTGAGCCGGTCATGCTGAGCGTCGGCAACTTCCTGAACGCGGCGATCGACTTCGTGATCATCGCCTTCGCCATCTTCATGGCGATCAAGCTCATGAACCGCCTGCAAGAGGCGGCCCTCGGCAAGGACGAGCCGGCCGAAGAAGGCCCCCCCGAGCCGCCCGAAGACATCAAGCTGCTGCGCGAGATCCGCGACTCGCTCAACAAGGGCTGAACACCAACAGCGCGGGTAATGCGGATGCGTTGTGCGTCTGCGTTATCCGTGCTGTTTCTTTCTGCCTTTGCCGATGCGCACGCGGCCGTCTTCGAGCTGCACGCGGCCGGCGGCGAACAGCTTGAGCACGTGGGGGTAGGCCTCTTTCTCGAGCTCGAAGACCCGGGCCGCCAGGGTCGCCGGCGTGTCGTCGTCGAACACCGGGGTCGGCTGCTGCCAGATGATCGGGCCGTGGTCGTACTCGTTGTCGACGAAGTGGACCGTGACGCCCGACACCCGCACGCCGCGCTCGATCGCCGCGGTGTGGACGTGATCGCCGTGCATCCCTTGCCCGCAGAAGGCGGGGATCAGCGACGGGTGGATGTTCACCACGCGGCCCATGAAATCGTCCGGCACGGGGGCGAGCTTCAGGAAGCCGGCCATCACGACGAGTTCGACCCCCGCCTCGCGGCAGGCGTCGAACACCGCCTCGCCGTAGGCGTCGTGCGAGTCGTAATCCTTGCGGGCGAACACGACCGACGGCACGCCGGCCGCCTCGGCGTGGGCCAAGCCGCCCGCCTTCGCGCTGCTGGAAACGACCAGCCGCACGTCGACCTTCAACTCTTCCTTGGCGGCGAGGTCGAGGATGTTCTTCAGCGTCCGGCCACCGCCGGAGATGAGCACGGCGATTTTCACTGCGAAACCGGGTGTGAAAGGAATGCTTCATGTGAGTTGAATGACCAAGGACCAAGCCCCAATGACCAATAGCGAGCGTCGCGGCAGCGCGTTTTGGTCATTGGGTCTTGGTCATTGGGTCTTGTCTGCCAGCACCATGTGCCAGTAGCCCACGTCGAGCCAGCGGTCGAACTTGCGGCCGACCTCGGTGTAGTGGGCCGCCTTCTTGAAGCCGAGCTTGTCGTGCATCGCCACACTCGCCGGGTTGGGGAGCGTCACCCCGGCCACCACGGCGTGCACGTCGCACGCCGGCAACCGGCCGAGCAGCGCCCGGTAGAGGTCGGGCCCGTGGCCCTTGCCGCGGCGGTCGTGGGCGACGTAGACGCTCGTCTCGACCGTGTGGCGGTAGGCGCTGCGTGTCTGCCAGTGGCGGGCGTAGGCGTAGCCCACGAGGGCGCCGTCTTCCTCTAGCAAGAGCCAAGGGAACCGCTCGTTCACCTCACGCATCCGCGCGGCGATCGCCTCGGCCGTGACCGGCTCCTCCTCGAAGGTGACCGTCGACTCGCGGACGTAGTGGTTGTAGAGCTCGGCGATCGCGGCGGCGTCGGCGGGCGTGGCGTCTCGGATCATAGGAGGGGAGGGGAAACTATCAGAAGGTTCAGATGTGGGTGGCGTCTCCGACGCCGATTCGATTGTTTTAGCCGTGGTCTTACGGGCGACACGTTATCGGCGCCGGAGACGCCTCCCGCAGCCCAGCTTCATTTCCCTCATCACGAACTCTCTCAGATTCCATTGATTGGATTCGCTCACGCCTTGACCGCCATCACCTGCAGCTCGGCCTCGGCGTCGCCCACCTTAGCGGCCGCGGAGCCGGCGCCGAGCACCGCTCGGACCTCGAGTTTCTCGGCCAGGGTCTCGCTCGCCAGGTAGTCGTGGAACTGCTCGATCGCCGACTTCAGCAGGTCCGACTCGGTAGCGATGTACACCTCCACGCGGTCGGTGAACTCGCAGCCGATCTCCTTGCGACGGTCTTGGATCGCCCGCTTGAGGTCTTGCGCCAGGCCCTCGCGCCTCAGGTCGTCGGTGAGCTCGGTCGACAGGACCACGACCACGCCGCGGTCGTTCGCGGCCGCCCAGCCCTCCTTCGCCGTGATGCGGACCTCGACCTCCTCGGGCAGCAACTCGACCTCTTGGCCGTCGACGGTGAGGTTGATCTTGCCGTTGTCGCGCAGGTTCTCGAGCAGCTCCGAGCCGCTCTGCTGGTTGAGCGCCTGCTTGACCTTCGGCATCAGCTTGCCGAGCTTCTTGCCCAAGAGCTTGAAATTGGGCAGCACCTCGTGGTCGACGTACTTCTCGGGGTTGTCGGAGAACTCGACCGCCTTGACGTTCAGCTCGCCGGCGATCACCGCGGCGTGCTCCTCGAGCCACGGCTGGTGGGTGTTGTCGGCGAGGATCACCTCGACCTTCGAGAGCGGCTGGCGGACCTTCAGGTCGGCGGCGCCGCGGGCGTTGCGGCCGAGCGAGGAGATCAGCCGCACGAGGCCCATCCGCTCCGACAGCTCCCGGTCGACGAGCATCGCGTCGGCCTCGGGGTAGTCGCAGAGGTGAACGCTCTCGGGGGCGCCCTCGCCGTTCTCTCCCTGGAATGGCTCGGCGAGGTTGCGCCAGAACGTCTCGGCAAGGAACGGCGTGAACGGGGCGATCACCTTGCTGATCGTGGTGAGGCACTCGTAGAGCGTCCAGTAAGCGTCGAGCTTCTCCTGCGACTTCTTGTCCTTGGCCCAGAACCGCTCGCGGCTGCGACGGACCCACCAGTTCGACAGCCCGTCGACGAACTCGGTGATCGCCGAGCAGGCGCCGAAGTTGTCGTAGGCGTCCATCCGGTCGGTGACGATCGCCACCGTGCGGTTGAGCTCGCCGAGGGCCCAACGATCGAGCTCGTCGCGCTCGGCGACGGGGCGGTACGACGCGGCGGCTTGGAACTCCGCGGCGTTGAGCGCGAGCTCGGCGGGAGCTTGCTCCTGCGCGCGTACTGCCTCCCCCAGCCCCTCACCACCAGGGGGAGGGGAATAAACGCCCGCTTCGCGGGCCGGATCGAACCCGTCGATATTGGCGTAGATCACAAAGAAGCTGTAGCAGTTCCACAGCCGCAGCAGGAACTCGGGGATCGAGTCCTTGATCGCCTGCTCGCTGTAGCGGATCGACGACCACGGCGGCTGGTTAGCGAACAGGTACCAACGCAGCGCGTCGGCGCCGTAGAGATCGAAGATCTCGCTCGGGTCGCGGTAGTTCCGCTTGCTCTTGCTCATCTTCTGCCCGTCCTCGCCGAGCATCAGGCCGAGGACGATGCAGTTCTTGAACGGGTGGGGGTAAGAGGTGAGAGGTGTGAGGTCGGAGGTCAGAGACTCTTCTTCCGACCTCTCGCCTCCGACCGCTGACCTCTCACTCCACAGCATCGTGCTGATGGCGAGTTGGCTGTAGAACCAGCCGCGGGTTTGGTCGAGGGCCTCCGAGATGAAGTCGGCGGGGAACTGGCTTTCGAAGCGCTGCTTGGCTTCGCCCTCGTTCTGGCCCTGATAGCCCCACTGCGCGAACGGCATCGCGCCGCTGTCGTACCAGCAGTCGATCACCTCGGTGACACGCCTCATCCGCGATCCGGCGGCAAACGGCGAGTCGTAAGTCACGTCGTCGATGTACGGCTTGTGGACCTTGAGGTCCTCGGGCAGTTCGGGGTTCGCCTTCTTGGCGTTCTCCCAACTCTCCGTGCCGGCGACGCCCGGCTTGAGGAGCAGTTCGTCGTAGCCGCCGATCGCCTCTTGCTTGCCGGTCTCTTCGCACTGCCACACCGGCAGCGGCGTGCCCCAGTAGCGTTCGCGGCTCAGAGCCCAGTCGACGTTCGACTCGAGGAACTTGCCCATCCGGCCGCCCTTGATGTGCTCGGGCAACCAGTTGATCGCTTGGTTGTTCTTGAGCATCGCGTCTTTGTACGACGTGGTGCGGATAAACCAGCTTTCGCGCGGGTACTGGATCAGCGGGTCCTCTTCGGCCCGCCAGCAGAACGGGTAGTCGTGCTTGTACTGCTCAAGGTGGTAGAGCAGGCCGCGTTGCTTCAGATCGCGGGCGATCTCCTTGTCGCACTCTTTGACCCAGCGGCCGCGGACGTAGTCGGGCGCCTCGTCGGTGAACTTGCCGTCGGGGCCGACGCAGTTGATGAGCGTGGGGCCCTCGCCGGGGGCGAACCGCGCCTGCTCGGCCACGAGCACCTCGTAGTCGACCTCGCCGAAGGCGGGCGCCTGGTGCACCACGCCCGAGCCGCTGTCGGTCGTCACGAAGTCGGCCGCCACGACGCGCCACGCCAAGAACTCCTCGCCGCCGGCGGCGAGCTTGCCCCGCTGGGCGCCGCCGAGCTTGAACGCCACGTCGCCCGGCTCGCCCGACTGCTCGCGCAGCGCCTGGCGCTGCTGCGCGCCAGCCAGTGTGTAGTAAGACTCGAACGGCGGCAGGTAGCGGCGGCCTACGAGCTCTGTGCCTTGGCAGGTCGAGAGCACCTTGAGCTCGCGCTTGAGCTTGGCGCCGATCGCCTCGACCAGGTCGCTCGCCATCACAAGCACGTCGCCCGTGTCGGGGTCTTCGACGCTCGAGTACTCGATGCCCGGATTCACGGCCGCGAACTGGTTGCTCGGCAGCGTCCACGGCGTGGTGGTCCAGACCAAGAGCGAGGTCTTGGTGACCTGGCCGTCTTCGAGCAGCGGGAACTTGACGAACACGCTGGGGTCCATCACCTCGCGGTAGCCCTGCCCGACTTCGCCGCTGGAGAGCGCCGTGCCGCCCTGGGCCCACCACCAGACGATCTTGTGGCCTTGGTAAAGCAGGTCCTGATCGAAGAGCCGCTTGAGGCTCCACCACACGCTCTCGACGTATGACTGGTGGTACGTGACGTAAGCCTCTTCCAGGTTGACCCAAAAGCCGAGCCGCTCGGTGAGCCGCTCCCATTCTTTCATGTAGCGCCAGACGCTGGCCTGGCACTTCTGGATGAACGGCTCGACGCCGTAGGCTTCGATCTCTTCCTTCGAGTGGATGCCGAGCTCTTTGCAAACCTCGACCTCCACGGGCAGACCGTGGGTGTCCCAGCCCGCTTTTCGCTCGCAGCGGTAGCCGCGCATCGTGCGGTAGCGGGGGAAGACGTCCTTGATCGCCCGGGTGAGGCAGTGGCCCGGGTGGGGCATGCCGTTGGCGGTCGGCGGGCCCTCGTAGAAGACAAAGGGCTCGGCGCCCTCGCGGCGGGCGAGCGACTTCTCGTAAACGCCCCGTTCTTTCCAGAAGGAAAGAACGTCTTGTTCGAGACGGGGGAAGCTGACCTGTCCGTCGATCGGCTGGAACATGTAGGGAAGCTGTTGGCTGTTGGCGATTGGCTGTTGGCGGAGTAAGTCGACGCGCACCCCGCCTAAGAGCCCCTAATAGACCAACCTCAAGGTGCTCCCGAAAGGGAGTTCGGTTCGCCAAGAAGCGGACGAATCATCCGGATGCGGGGGGCCGGGACAGCGGATCCCCCCGGCCAGCAGCCGGTGGCTAACAGCTAAAGGCCAACAGCCACGCCGTCAGTCGTCAAAGTCGGCGTCGCCCGAGAACTTGTCGTCGGATTTGTCGTCCTCTTCCGCGCCGGGATCGGCCTCGGTGTCGAACTCCTCGTCCTCGGTGTCCTGGAACTCCGGACCGAAGCCATCGTCCTCTTCGGCGTCGTCCCACTCTTCCTCGAAGTCGTCGTCGAAATCGTCGTCGAAATCGTCGTCGTCGAAGTCGTCGAACGGATCGCTCGAGGCCTCGACCTCGGGGGCGCCGCCGCCGATCGCGTTGCCGCCGATCATCGGGCCGGCGGGCACGGGATCAGAAGGCGCGTTCTCGACCGGCGCGGGGGCGCCCACCACCGGCGTCTCGTCGGCCGGTTGGGAGGCGGACGGGTCGTTGAGCGGGTCGAGCGGGGACGAATCGGCCGCGGCCGTGACCATCGCGGGCTTCCTTGTTATCGTGGCTGCGGTCGGAATGACAGGCCGAGCAGACGCTCGGCGGGAGGGCAGAATCCCTCAATCTATACGAAACGCCTGACGCGATTGTCAACCCACGGGGGAACCGCCAAGTCGCCAAGGACGCCAGGAAGAATGGAATCGACACGTTTACAGGATCGAAGTGGATAGGCTGGGGGGCTTCATCCTGCCGATCACATCCTATTTCCTGTGTTCCTGTCAGCTTACCTCCTTCTTGGCGACTTAGCGGTTCCTACCTAGAAAGTGCCGAAATATGAGTGACGACGAGCAGCTGGACGTGATCGCCGTCGGGGCCCACCCGGACGACGTGGAGATCGGCTGCGGCGGCACGGTCGCCAAGCTCGCCGAGGCGGGCTGGCGGGTCGGCATTGTCGACCTCACCGACGGCGAGCCGACGCCCGTTTCAACCGGCCCCGAGATGCGGATGGCCGAGGCGGCCGCGGCGGCCACGGTGCTCGGCGTCAAAAAGCGGATCACGCTGCCGCTGGTGAACCGCCGGCTGATGGACGGCTGGGACGAGCGGGTCGCCCTGGCGAACGTGTTCCGCCGCCACCGGCCGCGGCTGGTGATCGGCCTGGGTGAGCGGACGCCCTTGGCCTCGCCCGACCATTGGCAGGCGATGCAGATCACCGACGCGGCGATGTTCTACTCACGGCTCACCAAGTGGGACGAGAAATTCGAGGGGACCACGCCGCACCGCATCAAGGCGCTGCTGCACTACTCGCTAGGCTACGAGCCATTCACCGCCGCGCCGGCCGGCACGGTGATGATGGTCGACATCGGGTCGACATTGGAGAAGAAGATCGAAGCGGTGAAGTGCTACGCCTCGCAGTTCCCGCCGGAGAAGGCGCAGCTGTTTGACCGCGTGAAGGCGATGAACCAGAGCTACGGCTTCGCCGCCGGCGTGGAGGCGTGTGAACGGCTCTGCTCGCCACGGCCGTTCGCGGTGACCGACCTGATGGGCCAGCTGGGGCTGGGCCGGCCGCTCTAGAGTTTGCTTCGAAGAATGGGTCGCGGATAAACGCGGATCGGGCGGATCGACGCGGATACATCTTGTAGGGGCCGCCCTCCATAGCGGCCCATGCCCTTACTGTTTTATTTTTTCTTCATCCGCGTCCATCCTTTCAATCCGCGTTCATCCGCGTTCCATTCTTCATGGACACCAATCAGCTCAAAGCCGAATTCTGCGAGATCGGCCGGCGGATTTACGCCAAGGGCTTCGCCGCCGGCAACGACGGCAACCTTTCTTACTGCACCGGCCCGGACGAAGTGCTTTGCACGCCGACGATGATCTGTAAGGGTTTTATGGAGCCCGCAGACATGTGCTTGGTCGATCTCCAAGGCACGCAGCTCGAGGGCCGGCGGGCGCCGTCGAGCGAGATCCTCATGCACCTGGCGATCTACCAGGAACAGCCCGCAGCGAAGGCCGTGGTGCACTGCCACCCGCCGCACGCCACGGCGTTTGCCGTGGCCGGCGAGCCGGTGCCGCAGGGCGTGCTGCCCGAGGTCGAGATGTACCTGGGCGAGATCCCCACGTCGCCCTACGCCACGCCCGGCACGCCACGGCTGGGCGACTCGATCCGCCCGCTCGTGGCCCGTGGGGCGACGACCGTGGTGCTCGCCAACCACGGCGTGGTGGCGTGGGCCGACACGGTGGAGCGGGCCTTCTGGCGCGTCGAGCTGCTCGACGCCTACTGCCGCATCTTGCTGCTGGCCCGGCAGCTCGGCGCCCCGCAGCCGCTGCCCGATGGGGAAATCCGCTCGATCCTCCAGGCCAAGGCGGCCCAGGGGCTGAGCGATCCGCGGATCGTGGACGGCGTGGTCCAGGATTAAGCGGCCGCCCGCCCGTCGTTCGGCTGAATGCTAGGGTGTAGGGGCGAGCCGGGGGGCGTAAGCCCCCGGAGTGGTGCGGGTAACCGGGTTCCCTCCGGGGGCTTACGCCCCCCGGCTCGCCAACAACCCCGAGATTCAAAAGCCTTAACACTGCGGCAATTCTGCTTTCTGCGCGTCGCCGCCGTGGTTATACTGCCTGCCCTGCAAGATCTGCCCTTCCCACCCCCTACGCGGCCGCCACGCCGATCCCGGCCTGCCGACCGTCCCGCCTCCAGTTCAAGCGGCCCCCCGTTTTCTGCGCCCCGGTTCTCTCGATAGGGACCCGTGACCGGCGCGGAAGCCCCGGCCGGCGCCCCACCTTTCGGACGATTGATGCTCAACCTGTTCCGCTCGCAGAAGAAGAACCTCAAGAACGACTTGCTGTCGGGCCTGACCGTGGCCCTGGCCCTGGTGCCCGAGGCCGTGGCGTTCGCATTCGTGGCGGGCGTGTCGCCGGTGATCGGGCTCTACTCGGCTTTCTTCATCGGGCTGATCACCGCGGTGTTCGGCGGGCGACCCGGCATGATCTCGGGCGCCACCGGCGCGATGGCCGTCGTGATTGTCGCGCTCGTGGCCACGCAGGGGATCGAGTACCTCTTCCCCGCCGTCATGCTGTGCGGCGTGATCCAGATGCTGGTTGGCGCCGGGCGGCTCGGCATGCTGATCCGCATGGTGCCCCACTCCGTGGTGCTCGGGTTTGTGAACGGCCTGGCGATCGTGATCTTCATGGCTCAGTTCGGCAGCTTCCAAACGGTCGCTGACTCGGGCGCGATGGCTTACATCCGCGGCCCCGCGCTGTGGATCATGCTCGGCCTCGTGGCGCTGACAATGGCGATCATCTGGCTCTTGCCCAAACTGACCCGCGCCGTGCCGGCCTCGCTGGCGGCGATCTTGGTGGTCACGGGCCTGTCGGTCGCGCTGAACCAGCAACTCGATCCCGGCTTGGCGGCCCGCAACCAAGACCGGGTGGTGCTCACCGTGGGCGACATGCTGCTCACGAAGGCGCGCTCGATTGCCGCGGCCGAAGTGACAGGCGCCGACGCCACGGGCCACGGCGCCGCTTCAACCCCAACCGCCGCCCACGACGGATCGCCCGAAGAGGCGGCCGCCGCGATGGCCGCCGTGACGCCCGACACGGTCGGGCTGAGCGCCGGCCTGCCGCGGCTCTTCTTCCTCGAATACGCCCTGCCGCCGCTCACGCTCGGCACGCTGTGGATCATCTTGCCGTTCTCCATCACGCTGGCGGCCGTCGGCCTGATCGAGTCGCTCATGACGTTGGCCCTGGTGGACGAGATCACCGAGACCCGCGGCAGCGGCAACCGTGAGTGCTTCGGCCAGGGGTTGGCGAACCTCGTGTGCGGCCTGTTCGGCGGCATGGGTGGCTGCGCGATGATCGGCCAGTCGCTGATCAACGTGAACTCCGGCGGCCGCGGCCGGCTGTCGGGCGTCACGGCGGCGGTCTGCCTGTTGGCGTTCGTGCTGTTCCTCGCCCCCTGGATCGAGATGATCCCGATGGCCGCCCTGGTGGGCGTGATGTTCATGGTCGTGATCGGCACGTTCGAGTGGGCCTCGCTGCGGATGATGCGCAAGGTGCCGATGGCCGACTACTTCGTCATGCTGCTCGTGGCCGGTTACACGGCTGTGATGCACGACTTGGCCAGCGCCGTGGTGCTGGGCGTCATCGCGTCGGCCTTGGTGTTCGCCTGGCAGCACGCCAAGCACGTCGGCGCCGACGTGAAGTACAACGAGTTCGGCAGCAAGGTCTACCAGCTGCACGGCCCGCTGTTCTTCGCCTCGGCCACCTCGTTCAAAGACCTGTTCGATCCGAAGGACGACCCGCAAGACGTGGTCATCGACTTCTACTACACGCGGGTCTACGACCAGTCGGGGCTCGAGGCGATCAACTCGCTGGCTGAGAAGTACGAGCAGCAGGGCAAGCGGCTGCACCTGACACACCTCAGCGCCGAGTGCCGCCGGTTGCTCGACCGCGCGGGGAATCTGGTCGAGGTCAACGTGTCGGAAGACCCGCACTACCACGTCGCCACGGACCGCATCGCGGCCTACGAGCCGTACGAGCACGAGCTGACGAAGGCTTGAGACTGAGGCCGCTAGGTTTTCAGCCAGAGCACCGCGCCGATGACCACAGCGACGGCGGTCGCAGCCGCGCCGAGCTCGGCGAGGCTGAAACGCCACCCGCGCCGCTTGAGCCGCCGCACGAACCAAGCGGCCGGCAGCAAGGCGAACAACGCCAGTGGCAGCCCAATCGGCGCAGCCACCCAGTAATTCGCAAACAGCAGGCCCTTCTTGGCGCCTGAGTGGGCGCCAGTGTCAAAGCCTGGCGGCGCGTCGCGGAAGCGGGGCGGTTCGAGTTCATCGGTGAAGCGGAAGCTGAACCCGGAAGGCGAGCGCATGCCGGCTTCGCCAGAGCCGGCCAAGAAATACTCTGGGCCGAGTGAAGCGTAGCCGCAGCCCACCCGCAGGTTGCCCGCGTACCAGTGGACCTCGAGGTGACGCGTGAGCGTCTTGTTCGGCTGGCTGTGGTGGGCGTGGCCGATCGAAAACCCTTCCTCGTCGCGCACCTGGGTTCGCGCCCACAGCGCGCTGAAAAAGAGGCACAGCGCCATCGAGATCAGGGCCGCCGAGTTGAAGAGCCGCCCCCTTGTCGATCCGGTTCCGTCAGCAGCTGCGTTGGGTGGACTCATAGCCGGCTAGTCTATTCGCTCGCTGAGCAGGAGGGCAACTTTGCCCTTCGCGAGCGTAAATCCGTGCATCGGCGGCGCGTTTCCAGGTTGTATCGCCGTCCCACAGAGGTCATTTTAGGGCTCCCATCCCAAGAAATCCCCCGACAGGATTCGCTCGCTTTGGAAGCCCACCCCTACGGCTGGCTCAGCCTCGCCCCGCCCGTGGTCGCCGTCTTGCTGGCGATCGTCACCCGCCGGGTCCTGCTCTCGCTCTTGGTGGGCATCTACGCCGGAGCGCTCGTCACGACCGGCTGGGAACCGCTCCAGGCCGCCTACGATCTTGCCGAGACGCACCTCTGGCCAACGTTCACCCAGCCCGACAAGCTGCGGCTGTTCGCCTTCACCATGACGATGGGCGCCACGATCGGCCTGCTGCACGCCTCGGGCGGCATGCGCGGCCTGGTGGGGCTGCTCACGCCGCTGGCCCGCGGCCGCCGCAGCGGCCAGCTCACCGGCTGGGCGATGGGCCTGGTGGTCTTCTTCGACGACTACGCCAACACGCTGCTGCTGGGCGGGGCGCTGAGGCCCGTTTTCGACCGGCTCAAGATCTCACGCGAGAAACTCGCCTACCTGGTCGACTCGACCGCCGCGCCGGTGGCCGGCGTGGCGCTGATCTCGACCTGGATCGCCGTGGAAATCGCCTACGTGCAGGACGGCCTCGACAACCTGCCGGGCGGGGCCGGCGAGGGGATGAACGCCTTCGGCCTGTTTGCGGCCAGCATCCCGTACCGGTTCTATGTGCTGCAAGCGCTGGCGTTCGTGCCGCTCGTGGCGGTGATGGGACGCGACTTCGGGCCGATGCTCAGCGCCGAGAGGCGCGCTGCCGAAGAGCCCGAACTCCCCACCGAAGGGGTCGACGAGTTCGCCGACACGACCAACCACTGGGTCTACGCCGCCATCCCCCTGGCGGTGCTGCTCACGACGATCGTCGGTTTGCTCTACGCCACCGGCCGATCGAACCTCGCCGCCAATGGCGAGGCGCCCTCGGCCGAGGGCTGGCTCCACCTGCGCGACGTGTTCGGCGCCGCCGACTCGGGCGTCGCCCTGATGTACGGCAGCCTAGCGGGCCTGGCCACAGCCGTGCTGTCGGTCCGTCTGGGCCGGCTGATGGAGAGCGACCAGGTTCGCGCGGCGCTGGTGCGCGGCGTGCTGTTCGTGCTGCCTGCGGTGGGCATCCTGTGGTTCGCCTCGTCGCTGTCGCGGCTCACCAGCAACAAGTCGGTCGATGGCCAGCCCACGATTACTGCCTACGAGTACTCCGACCACCGGCTCTACACCGGTGACTACCTCCAGCAAACCTTGCTAGGGTCCGCCGACACGGCCGAGCCGGGGGGCGCGTTCGCAGTGCTGCTGCCCACCGTGGTGTTCCTGCTCGCCTCGGTCACGGCGTTCTGCACCGGCACGAGCTTCGGCACGATGGGGCTGCTGATCCCGATGGTCATCCCGCTGGCGTTCGCCGTGGCCGACCCCACGGCGCCGGGGGGCGACCCGTTGTTCCTCGCTGCGCTGGGCGGGGTGCTCGCCGGCGCGATCTTCGGCGACCACTGCTCGCCGATCTCGGACACGACGATCCTCTCGTCGCAAGCGAGCGGCTGCGACCACGTGGCCCACGTCCGCACCCAGCTGCCCTACGCGATGGTCACCGCAACGGTTGCGGTGCTGCTCGGCACCCTGCCCGTGGGCCTCGGAGTCCCCGTTTGGGTGCTATTGCCCGTGCAGACGGCGACCCTGGTGGCGGTGCTGTACTTCGTCGGCAAGCGAGTGGCTTAAAAAGCCCGGCCCTGCGGCCATCAATCATCGGCACAAAAGCCCCGAATTCCTCCGGGCGCCGGGGGAATCGCCGCGCTGTAGGTAGATTCCCCCCCCGCTACCGGCGGCTCTGCGTGAGCGACCGGGGCGACTCCGCGGCGAACTGTCATAGGGATATAACGGGATGTGGGCACTATCCCGCGAGAAGTGCGATCGGCGTGCGGGACGCAATAATAAGGCCATCGCCGGTCGATCCCTATAAAGCGTTCAAGCCCTACGAACGCAGGCTTAACGGGGTGCATTCTTTGACCGTGTTGCAGGGGCCAACTAAAATCCGAGCTTTTGGATACCTTTTTTCGCGGATCAAATGCGTTGGCTTCACCTTCCCGGCGAGGTTGAACGTTCAAAGACTTGTCATCGTTCGATTTCGAACGTTCGCCTTGCTGATTGCTGCAGGCGTGGCGTTTGGCTAGGCGCCGAATATCGCACTGATCGTCGTCGACGATATGGGGTGGCCCGAGTTGTCGGCCCGTATGGACCCTGACAACCCGCTCTCGGCGAGCGACTACCACCAGACACCCCACATCGATCAGATGGCCTCCGATGGGGTGGTGTTTACGAACGGCTACACCAGCGGCCCGATCCGCTCGCCCGGCCGCGCGGGCATCATGACGGGACAAAACCCCGCGCAGGTCAACGTGACGTACCTGCGCCAGGCGGCGTTTACGTCTCACAGCAACTTCAAGAATTACTTCACTGGCAGACCGCTGGTAGCGCCTCAGCCATCGAATACGTTGCCGAACGAAACAACGATCGCCCAAGTGGTGAAGCAAGCGAACTCGCAGTACCAGACCGGCTTTTTTGGCAAATACGACTGGTGGCCTCGGGCGGATCAGACAGGCTTCGATGAGCACAGCATTCTATATTTCCAGGACTTTAATCCCGAAGATCCTGGCAAAGTCAACGCGATTACCGACGACTCGATCGCCTTTATCGAAGACAAGGCGGCCGCCGGCCAGCCTTTTTTCATTACTGTCGCCCATGAAGTCGTGAAGCTGAACAAGGCTACCACCGAATCGCTCGAGGCCTGGGAAGGCACGACCCCAGGCGAGCGTCATTACGACACCACTTACGCGGCGACCCACACCGACCTCGACAATTCGGTGGGCGCCATCATGGACAAACTCGCCGAGCTCGAGATCGACGACAACACGTACGTGATCTTCACCTCCGATCACGGCGCCGGGACGGGAGTCCCAGGCACCGTGACCGCCAACCTGCCGCTGTACGGCGGCAAAGGCTCTCTTTACGAAGGGGGCATCCGGGTGCCCTTTATCGTGAAGGGGCCCAACGTGGCTTCGGGCGTCTACAGCGACGCGCCGGTCATTGGCACGGACATCTTCGCCACGGCATACGCGATGGCTGGCGGCGTGGAGCCGCTCGGCAACAAGATCGAAGGGGCCAACCTCCTTGGCGTTCTCGCGACGGGCTCCCTTCCCTCCAACGAAAAGATCTCCCGTTCGAACGCCGAGAACGGTGAGCTGTTTTTTCATTATCCTAACTATGGCACCACTCTCGACGCAGGCCCAGCCACGCCCGCCTCGGCCGTTATCGATGACGGCTACAAACTCATAAGTATTTATGGCGAGAATGGTGAGGACAATTCGTTCCGCCTCTTCAATCTTTCGGAAACATTGGAGGAGAACTTCGAATCCGGATCGCCGCTCAACCTCGCGTCAGCGATGCCGCAGAAAGTGGCCGAACTCGACCAAAAACTCACCGTCTGGCTCGAATCGCAAGACGCCTCACTGCCTTACGACGTGCGTGATCCGGTCTCGATCGAGTGGAGCGCCGAGCACCGCATGACCGAGCCGACGACCGTGGGGGTGACGGCCGATAAAGACGCCTGGCGATCGGTGACGAACGTCGACTCACGCGAACGCGAATCGTGGTTGTGGACCGTATCGAGTTCGCCGCGGCAGGAAGCGACCAACGCCTTCCAGCAAGGTTTGCCGGATGTCGCCGCTGTGTTCGACGATCAAACCCGCGCCTTCCGCCGGTACTTCCACGCTGGCGACGACGACGGCGGCAGGGTGATCGACAGCGACCACTCTGCGACTTTCGAGATGTGGGTCCGTGTCGATGAATTGACCGGCGAGCAGGTCTTGTTCGAGGCGGGCACTGACGGCCAAGGCCTGTCGATCACGCTCGGCGACGCGGACAACGACGGGCAAGGCGACGACCTCCGCTTCCGCATACTCTCGGACGTGGGTGAGGCGCTCACGAGCACTGTGGAGCTCGATCGCTTCGCCAACCCGACCCGTGACTTTGTCCACATCGTGGGCGTGGTCGACGACACGAGCGACCGCGGGATCGAGCTGTTCGTCAACGGCGTCTCGCGCGGCTACGTGGCGGCGGGCGGAGCCTCGCCGCTCGATTGGGACACCTACGATTACGCGGGCCTTGGGGGTGAGAGTCACACCAATTCGTTGGGCGCCTCCGGAGGCGCGGGGGACCTCCCTTTCTCGGGGGGGAACCTGAAGGGTCAGATTGCGTCGTTCAGCTTCCACAATTTCGATCTCTCCGCCGAGCAGGTGCTCGCGAGTTACAGCTCGGCGCTCGACCCGGTGCACCAAGGCGTTGCGAGCGTGTCGGGCGACGCCAGGCGTTTGCTCAGCCGCCCCGCCTCGCTAGCCTCAGGCGACGCCGAGACCGGCGATCAGCTGTGGGTCATCGAGGAACGCGCCGACACGCTCGACGAGAGCCTCGCCGTCGACCGACTGGCCGACTCCGGCGCCGCCGGCCTGCTCGCCGCCGGAACGGCCTACACCAGCTACCTCCTCCACTTCGATCCGCTCGGCTCCTCGGCTCCGGACGAAACGGTGTTCGGTTCGGTCACCTTCGTGGGCGACATCCTCGGCGTGATTTTCAACAGCGACTCGCTCGCCACGACCGACACGATCGTTGGCTCGGCGGGGTTGTTTGAGGAGGGCGATCGCTCTCTCAACTTGTTCGGTCAAGACGGTTTCGGCATCGGCACGGATGGTAAAACGCTGTCGTTCTTGCTCTCGGCTGGGGGCGATGATCTCGTCCAACTCCGGGTGATCACAACCGCCACCTTGTCGGGAGACTTCAACGGCGACGGCGCCGTCGACGCGGCCGACTTCACTGTGTGGCGTGACGGCCTGGGTGTGGATTTTTCCGAATCCGACTACGATGTTTGGGTCAACAACTTCGGACGCACGCTCGCCTCCCAGGCGCCCGCCAGTTTGCAAGTTCCTGAGCCGTCGGCTATTGCCACGGTGGCCGTAGCCCTGCTCGCGTTACGTGGCCGGCGTTCTCGCGTATCGCTCGGCCGTGTGGCTTGATACGCTTAAAGCCCCCCGCCGCCGCGTGGCCGCGTAGATTAGCGCGCAAGGGCTTCACGAGTCCTTGGCTCGAGCGGGTGGGTGAAAGATCGGCGTTCCCTCGATCGATCAAGGACGCCCTTGGAATGAGCAATCACACCCTCGAGCACTCTCACACGCCTTCGGCGATCGCCGAACGGATCGCCGAGGGGCACTCGCCCGACTACCTGCGCGACTTTATCTACGGCGCCATCGACGGCGCGGTCACGACCTTTGCCGTGGTCTCCGGGGTCGCCGGCGCGGGGCTCTCGCCCGGCATCGTCGTGGTGCTCGGCGTCGCGAACCTTGTGGCCGATGGCTTCAGCATGGCGGCCAGCAACTTCCTAGGCGTGCGCGCCGACGAGCAGCTTCGTCAGAAGGCCCGCCGCATGGAGCAGCGGCACATCGAACGCCACCCCGAGGGCGAACGCGAAGAGGTGCGGCAGATCTACGCCGGCAAGGGCTTCGAGGGCGATGACCTGGAGCGCGTTGTCGAGGTCATCACCGACGACCGCGAACGCTGGGTCGACACGATGCTGACCGAGGAGTTCGGCATGCCGCTCACCGGGCCCTCGCCCGCTAAGGCCGCGACGACGACCTTCATCGCATTTATCGTGATCGGCTTTCTTCCCGTGGCGCCGTTCGTGCTTGAGGCGGTTTCGGGCGCTGCCATCGTTCACCCCTACGCCTGGAGCACGTCGCTCACGGCCGCCGCGTTCTTTGCCGTTGGCGCCGCCAAGAGCCGGTTTGTCGACCAAGGCTGGCTGACGGCTGGCCTCGAAACCCTGGCGGTGGGAGGCGCAGCCGCCGCGCTCGCCTACGTGGCGGGCGTGTTGCTCGGTGGCTTGGTCGCCTAAGCGCCGGAACCGCCTTCGCCGCAAGGTTTCGCCGTCCCAAGCCCCTGCGTAGGCGATGGCTAGGTTTCTCCCCGCCCCATTTTCTTGCCCTGTGTGCTCTCTCCGCGTTAGACTAGAAGCCGAACTCGTCATCGACTGCGACCGAGTCGCCCCCCTATTTCACCACACGTAGAGTTCTCTATGGCGTTGCGCCGTGTGCCGTTCACCCGATGTCTCTTTGCGGCGGCCGCATTGCTGGCGGTCTCCACCGCCGCCCCGCTCATGCAAGCCGAGACCTTGCGCTACGCCATCGATCCGGGCGGTCGGATGACCTACTTCCCGTCTCCGTTCACGCCAATCGACGGCTGCCAGCCCAATTCGGCGGAGTGTGAGTTCGGCGTTAGCGGCAGCTTCTCGGTCGATTACGACAGCACGACCGATTCGGCCGTGCTGCTCGATCTCGATCTGATGCTGACAGGCAACGACGCGGTGCAGATCGCCCCGCCCGTGGCAACCCTCACGTCGAAGCTCGCCGTCGAAGCCTATCTCGCTTCTAGGCAGTTCGATGACCTTCCGACAGCAGGGCCGTTCGACACCTACACCGACCAGAGCCACCCGGCGCTGGTGCTGACCAGCTTCAACAACGGCGTCTCGCTGGCGGGCGGCTACGACACCCGTGCTATGGACGGCGACGGCGTGGTGTTCATCCTCACAGCCTCGGTGATCCCCGAGCCGGCGTCGCTCGCGTTGACGGCGCCCCTGGCTCTGCTGCTGTTGCGCCGCCGTCGCGGGCTCCAAGGCTGCTAGAGCTAAGCAATCGGCCTGATCGGCTCTGCGGCATCCGCCACACAGCACTCTTGCGCTGGCAAGTTCTTCGTGTGCTACGACTCCATAGCTCGGCTCTGTCCTGCCACTGTGCTGCCTCTGTGCCGGTTACCACTGCTTGGTAGAGTCAGTACAGCGTTCTCTCGTTAGATCCGAGAGCGGATACGCACCTAACGGCATACTGTACATTATTCCAGTTTTTTACTTGCAACCCACCGATACTGAACATACGATCACACGCGTTCGGACCCCTTCACTCCTGCCCTCGGAGCCGACCGCGATGCTCGCCAAACTGCACACTTACAGCCTGCTGGGAATCGACGCCGCTCGGGTGGTGGCCGAGGTCGACGTGTCGCCCGGGGCGATCCCCAAGACGATCCTCGTCGGGCTCCCCGAGGCGGCCGTGCGCGAAAGCACCCACCGCATCGAGCGGGCGATCGTCAACAGCGGCTTCGTGCGGCCGCACGACAGGGTGGTGATCAACCTGGCGCCGGCGGAACTGCCCAAGCAGGCCGCCAGCTTCGACCTGCCGATCGCCCTCGGTGTGTTGGCAGGCAGCGGGCAAGCGTCCAGCGACCGGCTCAGCGACTACGGTGTGGTGGGCGAGCTCGCGCTCGACGGCGCCATGCGACCGGTGAAGGGGGCGTTGTCGATGGCGATGGCGGCCGCCGACCAGCCGGGCGTGCGAGGCCTGCTGGTCCCCTCGGCCAACGCCCGCGAGGCGGCCGTCGTGGGAGGCCTTGAGGTGATCCCGATCGACAGCCTGAGCCAAGCGGTGGCGTTCCTCAGCGGCCAAGTCGACATCGAACCGGCGCCCTGCCGGGTGGAGCAGATCTTTGACGAGCAGTCGATCGGCGAGCTCGACTTTGCCGACGTCCGTGGCCAAGAGATGGCCAAGCGCGCCATGACCATCGCCGCGGCCGGCGCCCATAACATGCTGATGGTCGGCCCTCCCGGCAGCGGCAAAACAATGCTCGCCAAGCGGGCGCCGACGATCCTCCCAGGCCTGTCGGCCGACGAGTCGATCGAGACCACCCGCATCTACAGCGCGGTCGGCCGCTTGGACGCCGGCAAGGCATTGCTCACGGTTCGGCCTTTCCGGGCGCCTCACCACACGATCTCGAACGCCGGTTTGGTGGGGGGCGGATCGACCCCCTCGCCGGGCGAGATCAGCCTGGCGCACCACGGCGTGCTGTTTCTCGACGAGCTGCCCGAGTTCAACCGGCAGACGCTCGAGGTGCTCCGCCAGCCGCTGGAGGAGGGCGCCGTCACGATCAGCCGTGCGCTGGCGAGCACCACGTTTCCCGCCGACTTTATGCTGATCGCCTCGCTCAATCCCTGCCCGTGCGGCTACCGCAACGACCCCCGCCGCGAGTGCCACTGCAACCCGATGCAGGTCGAGCGGTACATGAGCCGCTTGAGCGGGCCGCTGCTCGACCGCATCGACTTGCACATCGAGGCGCCGGCCGTCGATTTCCAAGAGCTGCGTTCCGCGCGGCAAGGGACAACCAGCGCTCAGATGCGTGAGCGGGTCGTGTCTGCCCGCGCCCACCAGGCTGAGCGCTTCGCCGCTTCCCCAACACGCGTGAACGCCCACATGTCCAGCCGCGAGGTCCGCGAGCACTGCGATCTCGACCAGATGAGCGCCGGGCTGCTCAAGACCAGCGTCGAGCAACTCGGCCTTTCGGCTCGCGCCCACGACAAGATTTTGCGTGTGGCGAGAACGATCGCCGACCTCGAGAACGCCCGGCGGATCGCCCCTGACCATGTGAGCGAAGCGCTCAACTACCGCATGCTGGACCGCAAATTGTTGGCTTGAATACAGGGAGAACCGTCAGGAGATGATCGGCTCGTCGGCGATCGCTTCGGGCAGGCCCTCGTCGGTCGAATCCGAGGCTTCGGCCGCCGTTTCTCCGGCGAAGAGACGCCAGAAGAGAAACGCCGCCATGCCGCTGACGCCCAGCGGGATCAGCCAGTAGCTCCGCCAATCGTAGGGCGCGGGTGAAACGCCTTGCGGGGTAAGCAGCCATTGCTGGGCCCCCCCGGCGAGCATCGCCCCGCTGAAGTGCCCCACGCCTTGGGTCATCAGCATCAGCGCCCCCTGGGCCGACGCCCGCGACTCGGGCGCGGTGAGACGGTCAACATAGAGCTGAGCCGTGATGTACACAAAGGCGAACGCCACGCCGTGCACCGTGAGGCCGACGTAAACCATCCAGGCGCGGTCGCCGGCGTCGCCCATGGCGAAGAGCCCGAAGCGCACAACCCAAGCCAGCACCCCTATCAAGTAAAGCCGCTTCACGCCCAGCCGCAGCAGGAGCCACGGCATCGCTACCAGGCATACCATCTCGACCACTTGGCCGATGGTCATTTTGCCCGCGGCGCCCTCGAACCCAAGGTTGTTCAGGTAAAGATTGATGTAGGTGTTGTAGAACTGCGACGGCATGCACGCTAGCACCGTGATCGCGATAAAAACCATCAGCGAGCGATTGCCCCACAGTTCGTCGCCCCCCAGCAGGGCGCGCAAGCCTGCAAGCCTGCGCACGCCCGGGCGGTGGGCGCCGAGCAAGCCGCCCCAGCGCCCGTTGGTCGGTTGCTTGGGGTCCGGCCGCTCAGCGTCTGGTTGATCAGGGGCGAGCTGATCAGAACCGAGCGGGCTGTTCGGGCGTCGCGGCAGCGGTGGCGTGGCGGGCAGCGTGAGGCAGTAGACGGCATAGACCGATTGGATCGCGACGCCGAAATAGAACGGCTGGAGCCCCGCCTCGATCGATTGGCCAAACAGCCGCGGCGCGACGAACCCGATGAACAGCCCGGCAGCGACCCAACCGCCCGTGCCGAGCGAGCGTTGCAGCGGGAACTCGTTGCGCGGCAGGTGGCGGAACGTCAGGGCGACGGTGAGCGAAGCCGTGGGGGCGTAAGCCTGGAAAAAGAGCAGGAGCCAAATGAGAAACGTGGTCTGCGATTCGCTGTGGAGCATATTCCACAGGAAAAACGCGCCGGCGGCGTGCAGCGCGGCGAGCATCTTTTCGATCGAGAAGTAGCGGTCGGCCACCACGCCGAGCACCAGCGGAGCGATCAGGGCCCCGAGGGCGGCGGTCGAGGTGGCGACTCCCACGAACGACCCGCCGAACAGGCCGGCGCCCGAGTCGCCCGTGTTGGCGCCGATGTACGTGCCGAGCGTCGGTGTCCAGATCCCCAGACTCATGTTCTGGAAGATCATCATGACGGCGATGCGCAGCCGCACAGGATTGCTGGTCGCTAGCGGCGCGCTGGGGGGGCGTGCGATCGCCATCTTGGCACGGGTGGCAGTTGGGGAGGGTGGGGCCCGCAGCGGGTGGGGGCGGGCCGCAACGGCCCGCTAGAAAATGGGCCCACAAAAAAACCCCCGCTCAGGAGCGGAGGTTCATTCGTGATTCGCTGCGATCCGCCAAGCGTGCGGGCAAACCGTCATGCGAGGTGGGTCAAGTGGAGGATAGCGGGCTCGAACCGCTGACCTTCTGGCTGCCAGCCAGACGCTCTCCCAACTGAGCTAATCCCCCGTGGGATTCAGGCGCCACGCTCGTGCGGGCCTGATTGGCCGTCGTCACTGAGCCGCTGTAGGAGCCCACTGCGGGCGGGCGTGTGACGAACGAACGCTTAGGAATATCAGCCCACGCGGCGTGTGTCAACGGGACCCCCGCCAGGGGCCGCCATCCGATTCGGGGCGTCCCCCCAACGCCCCGCCGCCCCGACAGGTTATGTTGGAGTGCTCTAGAGTCTTGCCAGAAAGCCCCAACCACGCCGCCTATGTCCGCCCCCGCCGCCAAAACATCCAGAAAAGGGGCGGCGGCCGCATTGGTAAAAGTCGCGAAACTCTTGTGCGGGCTGACGCTGCTCGGCGTGCTGGCCTGGCAGGCGCAAGCACACGACTCGTTCGCTCGGCTGGTCCGTGAGCCGAAGCGGTGGGATTTTCTCCTCGGCGCCGTGGCGATCACCGCCGCGGCGATGCTGGTCAGCTTCCAGCGGTGGCGTTTGGTAGCGCGGGCCGCCGGGGTCGAGATGAGTGTGCTCGAGGCGTTGCGGCTCGGTTCGCTCGGCTTTGCGATGAATTTCATCGCCCTGGGCAGCGTGGGGGGCGACGTGTTCAAGGCGGCGTTTCTCGCCAAGCGCCAGCCGGGCAAGGGGCCCGCTGCCGTGGCGAGCGTGTTGCTCGATCGGGCCCTGGGGCTCTTCACCATGCTCGCCTACGCCAGCGTCGCGGCAGCGGCGGCGGGCTGCCTCTCTTACCAAAGCGGCATGCCCGAAGCCGCCGTCGGGGTCGGTCGCGGCGCCGCGATCGGGTTGGCGATTGGCGCGGTGGGCGTGGCGATCGCTTTGCTGACTCCCACGCGGTGGATCGCCCGCGTGGCCGCCGCTACCGAACTCCGGCTGGGGGCCAGCGCGGCCAACCTGCTGAGGACCTGGCTGGAGTGCCGGTCGCGCGGCGCCACGATGGCGGCCGCGTTGGCGATGAACCTCTTCGGCCAGGCGCTGCTGATTTTAGGTTTCTACTGCGTCGCCCGCGGCTTGCCGCTCGCCGTGCCAGGCTTGCTCGAGCACTTTGTGATCGCCCCCCTTGGGCTGATCGCCGCGGCGCTGCCGATCTCGCCCAACGGGCTCGGCACGACCGAGGCGGCGGTCGAGCTGCTTTATCGGGCCCTGGGCGACGGGGCGACCGGCTCCGAGACGGTGGGCGCCACGAGCGGCGTGGTCGCGGGCAACGGCGCGTTGGTGGCCTTCGGCCATCGCTTGACACTGATGCTGCTCGGCGGCCTGGCCGGCCTGTATTACTTCACGGCGCCCGCCGCGCGGGTGGCGATGGCGACCGAATCGGCCGAGTGAGACACCTGCGCCGACGCTGCGATTTTTTTACCGAGCGGGTATGCTCAAGCATCCGTCACCCGGCCAAAAATCGATTCCCCCCATCCACCCGCCGTTCTCCTCGCTCTTCCGTCCCTTTTTGGTGCAGCCCATGTCGCGTGAAGCCCAACAACTCGCTCGGTTGGTGCAGTCGCTCTTGCGACGCAGCGGCAAAAAAGGAGGGTTGCCGCTCCGTTGGGTTGTCGCATTGTGCGTCCTGGCCCTCGGCTACGTGCTGTTGCGGCCAACGCTCGAGCGGTCGCTCGGCGTTTCGCTGCCGAGCATCGTGGGCGAGGCTCCCGAGTTTGACGCCCCTACGGATGACAGGCGGTCGGATGATAGGCGGTCTGGCGACAGGCGGCCGGGCGACGACAGGTCAACGGGAGAGTCGTCGGAGGCGGGATCGGTCTTTTCCGCCTCGCCCGATGAACTAGCCGATCTGGCGGGCATCTTCTCGGACGAAGGTCGCGGCGTGTTCGAATCGCCGGCCGGGCTGCGCTACACACGCGGCAGCGCCCACGGGCACCGGCTCCAACACGTCATGGCGCACGCGCGCGACGACCCGCAGCGTCCCGGTCAGCACGGTGTGTTCGCCAGCGACGACCCGGCCGCCGTTTTTGGGCTGATCGACGAGGCATACGAATTGGCCCTCACGGGCGAGCGGACCGAAAACCAGCAAGAAGGCCCCCGCACAACTTACACGGTCGACATGAACCGCAGGATTGGTTCGATCGGCGGCCAATCGGGTGGCCGCCGCAACCACCCGGCCGCCCGTCACCTGAGGCTCGTGGTGCAAGGCGACCGTCTAATCACCGCTTACCCAGTGACGCCCTGACTATTCAGCGCCGCTTACCGGTCAACTCCACCAGAGCGATATGAGCGTTCCAAGCGATGAGATGCTGTATGTGGGCTTCTGCCGTGTTTGCGGCACGGGGCCGCTGGGGCTGCGTTTGTGCGGCGGCTGCGGCGCGTTGGTGATCCTCTGCGACGAGTGCGACGCGGTCTGGACCACGGCCGACACGTCGGCCCCGCCCGCCTTCAGCGACGAGCCGGAGCTGCCCTGCCCCCATTGCGAGGCGTCGCTCGTCGACGCCCCGTCGAGGTGGGCCACGCGCGAGGAGGTCGCCTCCTGCGACTGGCTCGCCAGCGCGATCGACGCGGGCGAGCTCTCGCTCGAGAGCGGCAAGCCGTTCGAGCCCAATGCGGACGAAGAGATCGACGGGTGAGGCCGCTCAGCTGACGAGCTCGCCCCCCTCGGCGCGGAGCTTCTGCAGGTGCGGCTTGTCGAGCACCTTGAACGGGTCGACCAGGCCGCGCCAGTCTTCGCCACGCTGCTCGATGCGGGCCTCGCTCAGCGGCCCGAGCCGACGACGCGCCAGCGCCAGGTAGTTGATCCGCTCGGGGGCGAGCCCCATGATCCGCGCCACGGTGGCGTCGAGCGCCGCGGGGTTGGCGCCCACCGCCACGAGGCCCATGTGCTTGCGGCTGCCGAGGATCGGGCCGTCGCCCTCCATGCAGTCGACGCCGTCCACCACGCCGATCACGCGCGGCAGCGTGGCGTTGATGTCGGCCACCGTTTGGGGGATGCCGTTGTGGTGCAAAACGTTCTTGGGCCAACCGTATTTGATGCCGGGGATGACGCCGTACAGGTTCTTCATGGAGCAGGTCATGCCGACCCAGTGGTGGGTCTTCATCTTCGGCATCGAGACGACGAGGTCGGCCTCGAGCACGCTCTCGGGCAAGTAGAGCCCTGGCAGCTTGCTGAAGCGGCCGCGGTTGCGTCGCCAGCCGACCCGCTCGTAGTTGAGGTCGCGGAACACGAGGCCGGCGTCGGCGAGCGCCTCGCCGACTCCCGACTCGATCAGCGCCGTCTCGGTGTCGCGCACGTGCCCGGGGCCCTCGCCCACCGTGACCTTGGCGCCCCAGCCGCGGAAGACCTCGGCCGTGGCGACAATCATCGCGGGGTGGGTGGTCATGTGCGGTATCAAACGTGACGGCTCAACCAGGTTCGGCTTGAGCAGCACCCGCTTGCCGGCGAGTGAATCGGGACGCACGCCGACGGCCATCAGGCCGTCGCGGATCGTCGTCTCGAGGCCGCGGTCGTAGCGTTGACCGCTGGCGACGAACACCGGCTCTGCGCCAACGCCCAGCATGCGGAGCGCGGGTCCCGCCACCAGGCCGGCGGCGGCCAGGCCGCCGACTTTCATTGCGGTGCGTCGCGAAACGCAGGGGGCGTTGGGCTTTGCTTGCTGGCTCATCATTGGCTCCCTGCGCCGACGGTCGCCAGCGGCGGGGCCGCGGGGTCGGTCGCCTGCCAAGCGAGGGCGTGCAGGGCCAGCTTTTGCAGCCCGGCGTTCTGGACTCGCGATTGCGCCTTGCTGAGAGCGTCTCTCACGGCGCGTGTGTCGAGACCGTTTGCGGTCAGTCCGAGCGCAACGAACGAGAGCGACATCACGCCCATCGGCTCGGTCGCCAACGCGGACAACGCCTCGAGGGTTCGCTCGAACCGTGGGTCCTCGACCTGCTCATCGGCCAGGGCCCAGGCGGCGATGCCGGTCGGCTGGGCGTGGCGAAGCAGTTCTTGGCCTAGGACGATCGTGTTCCCGTAGTTGCAACCGCCCGCGGGGAGCAGGCGATCGATCAGCAACGCCACCGCCTCGCGCGTGCGGTCGTGTCCGGCGAGGCCCGCCGCCTTGAGCGCCAAGACGAAGTAGGCAGTCGGCTCGAGCCACGAATGGGTGTCGGCGGCCCACGACCAGCCGGTGAGAGTCATGTCGTGGCCGACGTTCTCGTTCGGCTCGCCGGTCCAGCCACGGTCTGCCAAGGCCCACTCCACGGCGCGGCGTGTGGCGTCCTGGTAACGGGGCTCGGGCGAGTGGCGGTCGATCTCGCACCAGGCGAGGATCGCCAACGCCGTGGGCCAACGCGGCTCGGGCTGGTCGGCCATGACGCCGACCGAGCCGTCCGCGGCTTGCCTTGCGGCGAGCCAGTCGCCCGCCAAGCGGGCCCGGAGGTCCTGTCCGGCGCGGGCCAAGGCTAAAGCCGACCAAGCGGTGGGTTCGCTCGCCGCCTCGCCGCCGGTGTGGTAACCCCCCACCGGGGCGTGGGCCACGAGATCGATCGGTGTTCCTAGATCTAGCATCAAGCCACACAGAGCGAAGGAAAGTGTACTCAGTACTTTATACCTCGCGATTGCGCTTCGTCCCCGTAGAGAGTGGCGGGCGCGTGACTTGAGCGATTCCGAGAATTATTTTGCCTGCCGATTTGACTCCGGCCGTGGGTGACATAGTTTTCAAGTACCAGCCGGGTGCGACACGATGACGCGTCGCCCCCCGCTCTTGTCCCTCCCACTTTTCCTGCCTGACAAGCGACGCTTCCGCCCCTGTTTCACGGTGAAACGGCGAAGACGTTGCTCCCACCAATCCAAAGAGCCCGACCGCGTTTTCGTTCACGAGAAAGGCAAACCAGTCGCAAGGCTGGGACGCAAAGCTCCGGGTCAGTGTCGGTAACACGTCGCTGATGGCCGAGCTGCCGAATGGAAGCTGGGGCGAGTCCTGCCACGCAGGCCGAGCCCGGAATGGATGCGACCTCTTTCCCGAGGCGACTTCGCAAAAGCGTTAAATAACCGATTCCTGAGCAGTATTTGGCGGGCTCACCCCGAGCCGAAAGGCAGGGGGTTACCGCAAAGGGATCTACCACCGGGGGCGATCATTGAAAGCCCCCGTCACAAGCAGGGCGCCGACCCGTCGGGCCGGTCCCCATACCTGGAGATGTACCACTATGAAGAAGTTCGCGAAGAAGGTTCAACAGTTCCTGGTCTCCGAAGACGGCCCCACGGCTGTCGAGTACGCGGTGATGCTGGCGCTCATTGTGATCGTCTGTCTCACGGCGATCCGGTCGATCGGCACCAACGCCTCGGCTACGTTTACTGACGTCGCCGGACAGTTGGGATCGGCCAGCTGATACGTATCTCGACGCCGGTGTGGTCAGGCCCCTGCTTGTCCATGTCGAAACACTGCACCCCGGTCGGCGCTTCGGCGCCGGGCGGGGTGTTTTATGCGCGGTCGGGTTGGCCGGGGCGGCTTGGGCCGGTCGCGAGGGTCGCGCCGGTTGGGCGCCCCGCGATGGCGGATGTTGGCGTCAGACCGCACTGCGTGATCCGCCCGCGACCGGTTTCGCGTCCTAGCCTTGTGCGAGAACAAATCGAGCCGCCGCCGTGGCGGCCCGCCGAACACGGGCGAACGCCTGAAAACACCACCGAATCTGGATGATCCGATGCTCGACCCCGCCTACCTGCTCGATTCCGTCGTGGCCAACTGGCCGATCTGGTTCGTCACGATCACGCTCGTCGTGGCCGCGGTGATCGATGGGCTGCAATTGAAAGTGCCCAACTGGATCACCTTCCCGATGATCGTCAGCGGCTGGGTCTACTGCACGACCCTGGGTCCCTACGCCGGCTGGGAAGGGCTGCTTTACAGCCTCGTCGGCACGGCCGTGGGCCTGTTGCTGCTGCTGCCCGCCTACGCGATCGGCGGCATGGGCGCCGGCGACGTGAAGCTGATGGCCGGCATCGGCGCCTGGGTCGGCGTGACGGTCACCGTCTGGTCGTTCGCCTTCACCGCCGTGATCGGCGGCTTGATCGCCCTCGGCATGGTCTTCTTCAAGAAGCGTTGGGACAAGCACCACGGACAGTTCTGGCACATCTGGAACGAGATCCTCACCGTCAAAGACCCCGAAAAGCTCGCTGCTATCGCCAAGGAGCGCAAGCCCACGATGATGCTGCTGCCGTACGGGATCCCGATCGCCATCGGCACGATCGCCTACTTCGCCTGGGCCGACATGCTGCTCGCCTGAGCGGCGACACGGGGACCGGGCGTCGCGGGGCGACTTTGTCGGGCTCGCGGAACGAATCGTTCAGTCCGCTTGGTTTGTCTGGACCGGATGCGCCGGTCTTGCCGAAGTAAACGACGGGCTGCGGAACCAAGTGAGGGCTAGCGTCGATTGCACGCACCCACGCCACCTCGGAGCGGTCCCTACCAGGGGGAGACTCGATGAAACCCAAAACTCTCATGTTGCTGGCGCTGGCGCTCGGCTGTGGCCTGGTGGCCTCGATCGGCATCAGCCAGGTGATGGAAGCCAATTCCAAACGCCCGGCCGCTCAGCTCGAGACCACGCCGATCTTTGTCGCTCTGCACAATATCAACCTCGGCGACCCGATCGAGGCGAGTATGGTGTCGCTGCAGGAGTGGCCCAAGGACCGCATCCCGCCCGGCTCGGTGACGCTGCTCGAAAACCTCGAGGGACGCCGCCCGCGCACGGTGATCGTGGCCGGCATGCCGATCCTCGACGCCCAGCTGCTAGCCCAGGGCGAGTTTGCCGACCCGATCGTCAACATCCCCGATGGCTACCGCCTGTCGACCATTTCGGTCAACGCCGAGAAGAGCGCCGCCGGTCTGCTGAGCCCGGGCGACCGGGTCGACATCCAGCTGTACGTTTCCGCGAACCAGCGGAACGGCATCGCGGAGACGATGACCCGGCTGATCCTGCAGAACATCCGCGTGTTCGCCGTCGAGCAGGCCGTGCAACGCACGGCCGAGGGCGCCGAATCGAAGAACATCCCCAAGACGGTCTCGTTGCTGGTGACCCCGGAGCAGGCGAGCAAGCTCGACTTGGCCCAAAACCTGGGCGAGCTGAGCCTGATCCCGCGCAACCCGAACGACGAGGGCGCCTCGAAGATCATCGAGATCACGGCCGCCGACCTGCTCGGCACCGGCTCCTCGAAGAACACCCGTAAGAAAGAGCAGAACCGCGACGCGGCCCCCGGCATCGACAAGAAGGGCGGCTTCCTGTCGTCGATGGTCGGATTGATCCGGAAAGCGGCCGACGACCGGCCGCCGTTCTCCATGGAAGTCGTCGAGGCCGACACGGTCCGTGAGGTGCTGTTCGATCCGATCACTGGCCGCGCGATCCGCAGCGATGAAGACGACCAATCCCCGAGACTCGATCGGATGCCGACGCAGCCGTCGTCGTTCGACGCGCCCGGGACTTCGGGCGCAGACACGATCAAGACCCAAGGCCAAGAGATCGATTTTCCGATCGATTTTGGCGACGCCGGCTGAACGCGTCGCCCGCGGTCAACAAGAGCCCAAGCAGACATTCCCACTATTGCCGCGGCGGTGAAGGATCACCTGCCGACGAGCCGTGCAGCCGCCCCAACGCGGCGCGGACGAACGCCCTAGGCGGAAACAGGAAGTACAAGGATGTACGATCGCACCCACAGGCGCCCGACCCTCCGCACCCTGGTGCTGCTGGCCCTCGGCGCTCTGCTCGTGTTGCCCGGCGACCTCCAAGCGGCGCCGGCGACGATCACCAACCCGGGCACGCTGATCCGCAAGATCGCCAGCTCCAACGAGCAGCTGGAGATCACCACCAATTCGAGCCGCATCCTGACGCTCGGCAAGAAGATCCCACGGGTGCAGGTCAACAACCCCGAGCTGCTGAGCGTGACGCCGCTCTCGGCGACGCAGGTGCAGATCTCGGCCAAGAAGGCCGGCGTCACGCAGGTCAACCTGTGGGACGAGGACGACCAGATCTACACGGTCGACGTGTTCATCTACGGCGACGTCCGCGAGCTGGAAAACGCTCTGAAGACGCAGTTCCCCAACTCCTCGATCCGCGTTTACCGCTACAGCAACAGCCTGGTGCTCACCGGCTTCATCGACCGGCCCGACTACGTCGACCCGATCCGCGAGCTGGCCGAGGACTACGCCCCCAAGGTGATCAACAACATCTCCGTGGGCGGCGTGCAGCAGATCCTGCTGAAGGTGAAGGTTTACGAAGTCTCACGCACGCACCTGCGTCAACTCGGCGTCGACTGGGCCCAGGTCTCGAGCAGCGGCGCCTACGCCGTGAACGGCGTGAGCGGCGTGGTGACGAGCGTCACCTCGACAGGGGGCGCCACGACGATCACCGACGCGGCAAACGCCACCTTCGAGTTCGGCGTGACGAACGGCAACAATCAGCTGTTTGGCTACCTCAACGCCCTGAATCAGAAGAACCTGGTCAAGGTGCTCGCCGAGCCGAACATCGTGGCCATCAGCGGCCGACCGGCCCAATTCAACGAAGGCGGCGAGCTGCCGATCATCGTGCCCCAGAGCTTGGGCAACGTGTCGATCGAGTACAAGCCTTACGGCACGCAGATCGACTTCCTGCCGATCGTGCTGGGCAACGGCAAGGTGCGTCTCGAGGTTCGACCTAGGATCAGTGAGGTCGACGAATCGCGCTCGATCACCCTCAACGGCACCGAGGTCCCGGCCCTCACGGTGCGGCAAGTCGACACGGCTGTCGAGATGCGAGCCGGCCAGACGCTGGCGATCGCCGGCCTCATCCAGCAGCGCAGCAACGCTCTGCACCGCGGCCTGCCGTTCTTCTCGGATATCCCGATCCTCGGCGTGCCTTTCCGCCGGGTGTCGGAAGAATCGAACGAGATCGAGTTGCTGATCCTTGTCACGCCCGAGTTCGTCGACGCGCTGGAGCCGCACGAAGTGCCGCCCTGCGGGCCTGGCATGGGCACGATGTCCCCCAGCGACGAGCAGCTCTACCTGAACGGCAACATCGAGGCTCCCAACTACTGCAACCAGTGCGGCCCGAACGGTTGCTACGACAACTGCTGCAACAACCGCATGGGCGGCGGCATGGGCAACTGCGGCGCCGACGGATGCGGCGTGGGCGGCCCCCCCAACGGGAACTACCCCGTGATGGGTTACCCCAACGGGGCCCACCCAAACGGGGCCTACCAGAGCGGCACGCCGCAGATGGCGCCGGGCTACGAGTCCCACGGGCCCGTCGAAGTGATCAATCCCTACAAGGAGGCGCCCGTCGAGTCGTCCCTCATGCCGGGCGAGGCGATCCAAACGCCTGCGGCCGCGATCAATGGCCCCAATGCGGCCAACCAGCAGCCCGTGACGCCGCTGGCGTCGGAGGCCGAGTCGTCCGCCGGCGATGCGCCCCAGGGCCCCAGCCTGGGGGTGGTAGCCCCCGGGGCGGCCTACAGCACCGCTCGTCGGCCGCAATTCAGTCGCCCCGCCGCCAACGCTTACGGCGACGTCGACGGCTCGGGATCGGGCCTGATCGGTCCTGTCGGTTATGACGACAACTGAGACTCGGCTTGGCGTGTTGGCTCCCGCGCCGTACTTATGAGCTACGTTCTAGTAGCCTGAGCCTACAAGGCGTGGCTCTCCGTGCGGACTTCCTGTGCCGCACGTTCGAGCGCCCGCCCACCGCAACGCCGCCGATCCAAATGTCCAACGTACTCCGACTCGCCATTGTCGACCCGAATGACGCGACCCGCGAGTCGCTCAAATCGACCCTGTTGGGACTCGACACGATCTGGCTCGACGCCGAGTGCTCGCGCTACGCCTTCTTCCAAGACGTGCTCGAGCAGACCCACCCCGAGGTGGGAATCGTGGCGCTCGACAGCGACCCCGAGCAAGCGATCGCGTTGGTCGAGGAGATCTCGCGCAACAAGCCCGAGGTCTCGCTGCTGGTCACCAGCAGCTCGACCGACGGCAACCAGATCCTCCGCACGATGCGGGCCGGCGCCAAGGAGTTCTTGACCCAGCCGGTCAAGCCCGAAGACCTCGCCACGGCGCTCGAGCGCGTAAGCCGCTCGCGGTCGGGCGGCTCTTCCGTTGCCAAGCGCGGTTGCCGCGTGATCGCCCTGTCGGGCTGCACCGGCGGTGTGGGCGTCACGAGCCTCGGCGTGAACCTCGGCTGCGCGTTGGCCGCCGACGAGAAGAACTCGGTCGTGCTCTTGGACCTCGACCTCGCGTTGGGCGACGCCGACGTCTACCTCGACACGATCCCCGAGTACACACTCACCGACGTCGCCCAGAACATCGCGCGACTCGACTTCACGCTGCTCAAGCGGTCGCTGACGAAGCACGCTACGGGGCTCTACCTGCTGCCCCGCCCGGTGCAGCTCGAAGACGCCCCGCTGATCACGCCCGACGACATCCAACGGGTCGTCAACCTGCTCAAGGCGACGTTCACGCACGTGATCATCGACACCTCTAAGGCGTTCTCTCCCGTCGACATGTACTCGATGGACATCGCCGACGACGTGCTCATGGTCACGCAGCTCGACCTGCCGTGCCTGCGCAACGTGGTGCGGCTGCTCATGTCGTTCGAGCACCGCGAGAACCTCAAGGAGAAGGTGAAGATCGTCGTCAACCGGATCGGCCAGGGCGGTTCGTCGATCAGCATCAAGAAGGCCGAAGCGACCCTCGGTCGCGAGGTCTTCTGGCAACTGCCGAACGACTTCCGCACGATGATCGAGGTGCGCAACAACGGCGTGCCGCTGCTCGAGCAGGCGCCCAAGGCGGCGATCACGCAGTCGATCGGCCAGCTGGCCGAAGCGTTGTTCGGCGACGGCGTTGCCACCGATGGCGAGGAGAACTCGACCAAGGCCCGCAGCTGGCTCGGCTTGTGGCCCTCGAAGGTGTCCAAGAAGACGGGCGAAGAACCGGCGGCCGACGCCGAACCGGTGAGCTAACCCCCCGAGAGCGGCCCAGCAGGCCCGAGCCGGCTGGTGCGGCCCGCCACACGCCTGGTGCGGCGCCCCTCCAACGCGCCCTCTCGATGCGTCGACCGCTGCGGTCGCGCCAAGCGGACCCCCACTTGTGGCCGCCCCCTCTTATCCGGCGCCGCCCCGGTCGGCGCGCATTTCCCTGAGCTATGGTTGCGCAGGCGTTCTTGCGACCGACGCGCCAGGCGTCCGTCGTAAACCGCATAGCCGTCCCCGAACGCACGCCGCGCACCAGACACCATGACACAAGCCAACGCCGGTTCGGCCCCCCTGTCTCGTCAGGACAAGGAAGCCGAATTCGAAAACATCAAACGACGGATCCACACCAAGCTGGTCGACAAGCTCGACCTGTCGCGTGTGGGCGAGCTCGAGGGCGACACCCTGCGGCGCGAGATCCGCCTGGTCGTCGAGCACCTCTGCGACACCGAGGACACGTTCCTCAATCGCAACGAACGCGATCGCCTCGTCGAGGAGGTTCTCGACGAGACCTTCGGCCTGGGCCCGATGGAGCTGCTGCTCAAGGACCCCTCGATCAGCGAAATCATGGTCAACGGGCCGCGTGACGTGTTCGTCGAGAAAAGCGGCAAGCTCGTGAAGACGCAGGTCGTGTTCCGCGACAACAAGCACCTGATGCAGATCATCGACCGCATCGTGTCGCGTGTCGGCCGCCGCGTCGACGAGGTCTGCCCGATGGTCGACGCCCGCCTGCAGGATGGCTCGCGTGTGAACGCGATCATCCCGCCCCTGGCGCTCGACGGGCCCACCGTGACGATCCGGCGCTTCGGCTCGAACCCGCTGAAGCTCGAGGACCTGCTCAACTACAAGAGCCTCACGCCCGAGATGGTCATGCTGCTCGAGGGCGCCATGAAGGCGCACCTCAACATCATCATCTCCGGCGGCACCGGCTCTGGTAAGACGACGCTGCTCAACACCCTGTCGAGCTTCATCTCGAACGAAGACCGCATCGTCACGATCGAGGACGCGGCCGAGCTGCAGCTGCAGCAGGACCACGTCGTGCGGCTCGAGACCCGCCCGGCCAACATCGAGGGCAAGGGGCGGATCGGCGCCACCGACCTGGTGAGGAACTCGCTGCGTATGCGGCCCGACCGCATCATCATCGGCGAGTGTCGTGGCGGCGAGACGCTCGACATGCTGCAGGCGATGAACACGGGCCACGACGGCTCGCTCACCACCTGCCACGCGAACACGCCGCGCGACGCGATCGCCCGTCTCGAGACGATGATCATGATGGCGGGCTTCGAGATGCCCATGAAGGCGATGCGCACGCAGATCTCCAGCGCCGTCAACCTGATCGTCCAGGCCAACCGCTTGCAGGGCGGGCCGAGAAAGGTGACCCACATCACCGAGATCCTCGGCATGGAGCAAGACACGATCGTCATGCAAGACATCTTCAAATGGGTGCAGACCGGCGTCGATCAGAACGGGCGGGCGATCGGGCAGTTCGTTTCGACCGGCATCCGCCCGTCGTTCATGGACCGCCTGGAGCAGGCCGGCGTGAAGCTGCCGGCCAGCACCTTCCGCGAGCGTGTGATGCTAAGCGACTGACAACCCCAAGGCGGAAGCCGGAAGCGGAAAGGCCAACACCCGCCCCCCTGACGCCCCCGCCCGAACCGTCGCCACCTTCCCCTATCCCCTTTCGATTCTCCCATGTCTCTCTGGATCATCTACCTCGGCGTCTTCGGCTGCGTGGCGGCCCTCGTCGTGGTCGCCTCGTCTTTCATGAAGGGAGACAAGGAGGCCGAGGTCGCCCAGCGCTTGACCGCGCTAACGGGCGGTAAAAACAAGGGAGCCAAAGGCGCTCAGGCCGAGAACGACCTGATGGCCGAGTCGTGGAACCGCGGCGCCGGCGCCATCGAGCAGGCGATCGCCAACCACCTGAACCTCAAGCTGATGTTCGAGCAGGCGGACGTCAGCTACACCGTCAGCCAGTTCCTCACCGCCTGCGTGGTGGCGGCCCTGGTCGGCTTCTTCGGGCCCACCGCCTGCGGACTGCCGGCGAAGTTCGCCCCGATCATCTCGGTCATTTTCGTGTTCCTGCCGTTCGCCTGGCTGATCATGAAGCGTAAGCGGCGGCTGAAGAAATTCGGCGCCCAGTTGCCCGAAGCGCTCGAGCTTATCGCCCGCGCCCTGCGCGCCGGCCACAGCCTGGCGGCGGGACTCAACCTGGTGGCCTCGGAGATGTCCAACCCCATCGCCAAAGAGTTCGGCCGCACCTTCGAGGAGCAAAACCTCGGCACGCCGATGGAAGAGGCCCTCGGCAAGATGACCGAACGAATCCCGAACCTCGACCTCAAGTTCTTCGTCACGGCCATCGTCTTGCAGCGTCAGACGGGCGGCGACTTGGCTGAGATCCTCGACAAGATCGGGCGACTGATCCGCGAACGCTTCAAGATCTTCGGTCAGGTCCAGGCCCTCACGGGCGAGGGACGCATGAGCGGGATCGTGCTGCTGGCGCTGCCGCCGATGCTGTTTGTCGCCGTTTACCGGATGAACCCCGATTACCTGATGCTGCTGTTCACCGACGACCTGGGCAAGAAGATGCTCGTCGGCGGCATCGTGATGCAGCTGCTCGGCGCCGTGGTTATCCAGAAGATCATCAACATCAGGGTGTGAGCGCGTTCCCCCCCTCCCCATCCGTGGGAGGGCCGGGGCTACGAGACCCCGGGCGTCCGCATCCCACAATCGCCAGCCCTGCCCCACGAGGGCTGGGAGCTACGAACCCAGAACCAATCGAGCCATGACACTCACACTCGCTTTCATCAGCTCCACGATGATGACCCAGCTCGCCGTTTTCGGCGGCGTGGCGGTGGCGATGTGGTGCGCCCTGGAGTTCTTCGGCAACCGCGGCGGCGGCCGCGCGGCCGAGCGACTCGAAGAGCTGAGCGACCCCGCCGGCCGCCGAGGCGAGCGGGGCGCGAGCGCCGGCGACAAGATGGGCAAGATCCTCAAGCAAGAGACGGCCAAGCTGGCCGCCCCCCTGCAGCCCAAGACCGAGGAGCAACAGGGCAAGCTCAAGCTACGGCTCGCTCACGGCGGGTTCCGCACCGAGACCGCCGTCAGCATCTTCCTGGGCATCAAGCTCATCTGCCTGATCCTCGGATTCCTGATCGGCGGCGGCGCCGCCGTTTGGACCAAGGGCCTCACCCAAGAGGCGATGATCATCACGGTCGCCTCGGCGGGCGTCATGTTCTTCGTGCCGGACGCCGGGCTCTGGATCATCAAGAAGGGCCGCCAGGACCAAATCTTCTACGGCCTGCCCGACGCGCTCGACCTGATGGTCGTTTGTGTCGAGGCGGGCCTCGGCCTCGACGCCGCCATGCGCAAGGTGAGCGAGGAGATGAAGAACAGCTACGCCGTTCTTGCCAACGAGTTCGCGCTCTGCAACCTGCAGCTGCAGATGGGATCGGCGCGCAACACCGTGTTGCACGAGCTCGGCCAACGGACCGGCGTGGACGACCTGAAAGCGCTCTCGGCGATCTTGATCCAGGCCGACAAGTTCGGCTCGAGCGTGGCCCAAGCCCTGCGCGTGCAGAGCGACTCGATGCGTACGCGTCGCAGCCAGATCGCCGAGGAGAAGGCGGCCAAGACGGCCGTGAAGCTGATCTTCCCGCTGGTGATCTTCATCTTCCCGGCGATCTTCGTCGTGCTCGTCGGCCCTGCCGCCATCACGATGATCAACGAGATGTTCCCCGCCATGTCGGGCGGAAACTGAGCCGCCGCGAAGCTCAGCGCCGCCCGCCAACGCCGGCGAGTCCCGGGCGTCAGCCCGGGGATTTGTTCGAGCGCCGGCGAGCCATGCTAGCTGCGTCCCCTCCCCGGACTAACGTCCGGGGCTCGCCACGTCCGGTGACTCTTCACGGCTGGCGTGCTGGCGCCTAGCCGAATCTGGGTAAGCTGCGTCAACCGATCGGGTCGCCACAGAAGCGCCGCAGCTTCCGATGACGCCGGGTCGATACCGCTTGAGAGGAAGCAGCGCGGGCCGCGCACGTTGGCTCGCCCCGGCGCCACGAGGGAACGAGGACACGATGATGACACGAGCGGCTAACGCCCTGATCGCGGCGACGATCCTTTGCCTGTCCGCCCCGTCGGTCGGCTCGGCCTTCTGGCTGGAGGATTGCTACAACCACCTCGAGCAGGGCCGCCGGGAGAACCAGGCCTGGCCGATGCCCTACGTCTGCCCCGACCGGCGGCACGCTTACGCCCCGTTCGATGCGATGATCGCCAACGGCACGCGTCGTCAGAACCTGCTGGGCAGCCACCACTTCAACGAAGACGCCACCCAGCTCACGCAGGCCGGCAAGCTGCGGGTCCACTGGATCCTCACCCAGCAGCCTGAGGGCCGTCGCCAGGTCTTCATCGAGCCGTCGATGACGGCCGCCACGACCGAAGCACGCGTGGCCGCCGCCCGCGACTTCGCCCAAGGTCTGGGAACCGGGGCCGAAGTGAACGAGACGACCATCCTGTCGGACGGGCGTCCGGCGGTCGTGGTCGACTACGTCAACACGAAGTTCCGCGAGAACATGTTGATCCCGGCCCTGCCGACCAACACCTACAACATGGACGACAACTGAGCTGACTCTAAAGCGCCGCGGCCCGCATAGGGCGTGAACGCAGCGATACGAGACACCGGGCGCCGTTCCACGGCGCCTCACACGGAGGGGGAAGAGGGGGAATGGTCCGTTACAAGAGCGCGGCGCTAGCCGCTGCAATGACGTTCTCGGCTTGCTACGCCGACGCGGCGCCGGCGACCATGGTGAGCAGGCCGCGGGTCGGCTCGGCCACAAGCCGCCCGGTAGCCACCGAGGCTGCGCCCGAGACCAAACGCGCCAACCTGCCGTGGCTCAGCAAGTGGTTCGGCAAATCCGAGCCCACGGTCGCCGTCCCTCAGCCTCAGCTGCAGCCGCGGGCGATGTCGCAGCAACCCACGCCCCAGCAAGCGGCGACGCAGCAGGCGATGGCTCAACGGCCGGCGCCGCAGCCGGCCCCGCCCTACGGCCAGCCGGTTTACGGAGCGCCCGCGCCGAACCAACTCGGCTACGCCTCGCCCATGCCCGGCTCGCCCGTGGGGCCGCGCGGCGGGATGAACCCGGCGGTCTTCCCGGCCTCGGCTTTCCAGGCGGCGATGGCGACTCAGAGCCCGTCGTCGCAGCGCCCCGCTGCGCAGCCGACCCCCGCCAGTGAAACCGACCGCGTGGTCGAGTCATCTCGCAACGCCGAGGCTCAAGGCAACACCGATCTCGCCCGCGGTTTGCTCAAGCAGGCTCTCGCCGAGACGCCCTTGGACGTGGCGTTGCTGCGTGAGCTGGGCCGCGTGGAAGATCGCGCCGGCAACCTCGAATCGGCGGAGGGATTCTACCAACAGGCCGCCACAGAGGCGCCGCAACACGCCGGCGTGCTCAATGATCTGGGGCTGTGCCAAGCGCGTCAGGGCAAGCTCGACGAATCGCTCGAGACCTTCCAACGCGCGATCCGCTTGAATCCCGAGAAGGGGCTCTACCGCAACAATGTCGCCACCGTGCTGACGGAGCTCGGCCGCAACGACGAGGCGCTCGCGCATCTGAAGACGTTCCATGCGGCGCCGGCGGCTCACTTCAACCTCGGCCAGATGCTCGCCAGCCGCGGCCGTGAGATCGAAGCGGCTGAGCAGTACTTCGCGGCCCTGGAGCTCGACCCGTCGATGGCGCCCGCCCACGTGGCGATGGAGAAGCTCAGCCCCGAGGCGCTCGCCGCCGCTGCGCCCACGACGGCGCCAGCGCAAGTCGAGCCTCAGCCCCAGCTGGCTGATACCGCACTCCCAAAGACCCCGCCGCAGCAAGCCGCCCAGCCGTGGCCAGCGCCGCATCAGCAAGCGCATACCCAGCAGCCCTTCACACAACCCGCCCCGCCGCGGTTTACGTCCGGCCAAAAGCCGCTGGCCGTGACGCCAGAGATGACGCTGCCGATCGAGGGCCCCGCCCAATCGGGCGCCCCGACCGAGCCGAACTACCAGACGGCAATCCACTCAGCGAATTACGGCCCACGCTTGCTGCCGGCCGTGCGCGACCGCTGAGGCGGCGGCTGATGCCGCGAGGCTAAAACCTTTAGCGGACCTGCGAGAGCGCCCGGTATAGATCGTCCGGGTCGATCGGCTTGGTCAGCACCTCGGTGCAGCCGGCGGCGGTGCACCTTGCGAGCTCGTCGGAGTGAGCCGCGGCGGTGAGGGCGAAGATCGGGATCGTGACCCCCACTTCTCGCAGGGTGCGTGTGGCGGTAAAGCCATCCATCACCGGCATCAGCATGTCCATGATAATGGCGTCGTAGCCGCCGTGGCTGAGGGCTTGCTTGTGGGCCTCCTCGCCGTTCTCGACAAAGTCGATCGATGCGCCGGTGGGGGCGAGCAATCGCTTGACCAAGAAGCGGATCGCTTTGGTGTCCTCGGCAACGAGGATCTGCTTGCCCGCGAGCTGAGGCATCACCTCGGCTTCTTCTTCGATGGGCGCCTCGCAATCGGAGCGGCTTTCTTCCGGCTGGGGGGCGTCGATTTCGAGCAGGAACGTGGTCCCCTCGGGGCCGGTCGATTCGATCGTGAGCGAGCCGCCCATCATCGCGGCCAGCCGGTGGCTGATCGCCAATCCAAGCCCAATGCCCTCACGCTGCTCGCCGCTCACGTGGGCGCCCTGGACGAACGGCGTGAAGATCGTGTCGCGGATCTTGTCGGGAATACCGGGGCCGCTGTCGGACACCCAGACCTTGAGCCGTCCATCCTCGGACTCCCAAGCAGCCCGGCAGCGGATCTCGCCCAGGGTGGTGAACTTGATGGCGTTGCCGAGCAGATTCAGCACGATCTGCCGCAGCCGGAAGGGGTCGGTGCACAGCTCGGCAGGGACGCCAAGGGGGGGCTCGAACGTGAGCGGCAGGCCTTTGTCGCCCGCCTTGATCGCCATGAGTTGGCACGTGGTCTCGAGCAGATCGCGGGCGTTGCAGGGCGTGACGTCGACATCGAGCGAGCCCGATTCGACCTTGGCCATGTCGATCAGGTCGTTGAGCAGGTCTTTGAGGTGCTCGCCGCTGCCCGAGATCATCTCGAGCATCTCGACGGCGTCGCTCGCCAGCGGGTCCTTGCGCAGCAGTGTGGTGAACCCAAGGATGGCGGTGAGCGGCGTGCGGAGCTCGTGGCTGATCAGGGTGAGGAAGTTCGACTTGGCGCGGTTGGCTCGCTCCGCCTCGAGGCGGGCCTCTTCGGCGATCTTCTCGCTCTCGACTAAACGACGCACGAGACGGTGGCGTTCGATGGCGTTCTGGGCGACACGAGCGAGAACGGGCGGGGTGATCTCGGACTTGGTGAAATAGTCCTGCACGCCGTGGGCGAGCGGCTCGGACTGCAGCAGGTGGCCGTGGACGCTGCCGGTCAGCACGACGATCGGCAGCGGCGGCGCGAGCTTGGGCCCGATCAGCTGGGCGACGATCTGCTCCGCGTTCATGTCGGGCAAGCGGAAGTCGAGGATCAGCAAGTCGAAGTCGGCGCCCTCGGACTGAAGCATCGCGAGACCCGCGGCGCCGGTTTTCGCACAATCGATCGTGTAGCGCACGAGCGGGTCTTGCCTCAGTGCGTGGGCGACCATCTCGCGGTCTTCGGGGCTGTCATCGATGATGAGAACTTTACGCATCGGCTCGAATCTTGGTCGCTCTGGGTCCGTGACAGGTCTGGGGCGGGACCTGTCGATTCAATTGAGTCTGTCCCCGAGTCGGTCGCAGGATTTCCGCCGCACGCATGAAGTCTAGGAGATCGTCGGCTCTAAGCAAAAACAAAACGTCGTGCCGCGGTCGGGTTCGGACTCGATCCAAATCATGCCGCCGTGGCGTTGGACGATCTTCTTGACGATGGCGAGGCCGGCGCCGGTCCCGTCGCCGTAATGCTCCTCGGTGTGCAGACGCCAGAAGAGCTGAAAGGCCGTGTCGTGATGGTCCTGCGGGATGCCGACGCCGTTGTCGCTGACCCTGACAACGGTGGCGAAGCGGCCCGACTCGGTCCGCAAGCTCCCGGAGGGCGCGGCGCTGATCTCGACCCGTTTTTCGCTCTGGCGGTTGTACTTCACGGCGTTGCTGATCAGGTTGGCCAGCAGCTCGCGGAAGCACATGTAGTCGGCCGTCAACAGCACGCCGCTCGGCGCCGACAACGCGAGCGTTTCGGAGTAATCAGACCCCAGCGCTAGCTCGGCGGCCTCGGTCGCGGCCTCGGCGAGATCGACCTGCTCCCGCTTGAGATCGCCAGAGCCGGCTCGCGAGAGACGCAACAGGCCCGCGACGAGCTCGTCCATCCGATTGGTCAGCCGCGTGAGCGCCTCGCAACGCGACTCGATGCTTGGCGTCTTGTGGTGCTCGAGCTCCTCGAGCAAGAAACGCACCGTGTGGTTGAGCCCACGCAGCGGCTCGCGCAAATCGTGTGAGGCCGCGAATGCGAAGGAATCGAGGTCCGAATTCAGCTGGGCCAACTGCTGGTTGAGCCGCGCGAGCTGCTTGGCCCGACGCCCCACCAAGTCGGCCAGCGTTACGCGGATCGACTCGGCCATCTCGAGGTCGACCGCCGACCAAGACCGCGACCTGCCCCGCACGTCCTCTTTCCACGCGGCAAACGACAGCCGTGGCGACAGCCGCACGCCCTGCGGAGTGGGCTCGGCCGGCTTGTTCGGATCTCCCGCCCAGACCACTTCCTGGGCGTACTCCTTGCGGAAGAACAGCAGGCCGGTCAGCTCGGGCGACTCCAAGGGCAAGGCCAAGCCGCCGCACAACGAGCCGAGGTCGTCCTGGTCGCAAGCGGCGTGCTCGCCCAGCCGGTCGGTGTCCCAAACCGAGGCGCCCGAGGCGAGCAACGTCTCGGCTAACGCTTCGACCGTGTCGGGGCTTGGCGTGGCGCCCCACGTCGTCGGGCCGTCGCGCCAGCAGAAGGCGACCCCGTCCGCCTCGACGCAGCGGCACAGCGCCTCGGCCGAGGCCATCGCCTCGGTGAAGAACTCCTCGCTCGTGGCGAGATCGTTGGTGACCTGCGCAAGCACTTCGGCTCGATCGCTGCGCTGACGGTTGGCTTCGCTCAGGTCCCGCGACGTGAGGTAGACAGCGGCCATCTGCCCCAAGATCTCACAGGCGGCGCGGTCTTCGAACGACAGGCGGCTCGGCTCGTAGTGGTGGCAAGCGATCAGGCCCCAGAGCCGCCCCTCGCAAAGAATGCTCACCGACATCGAGGCCCGGACCCCCATGTTCCTGAGGTATTCGATGTGGATCGGCGAAACAGCGCGGAAGCAGCTGTAGCTCAGGTCGAGTGCATCGCCCGAGCCGGGACGCGCCTCCGGCAAGATCGGCGAGGGGGGGGCCAGGATGTCGGCGATCGCGCGGACCGGGTTGAGCTCGTACAGCCGGCGCGCCTGCTTGGGGATGTCGGTGGCCGGGTAGTGCAATCCGAGGAACGACTCGAAGCGGTCGTCGACCGACTCGCCCACCACCGCGCCGTGCCCCTCCTCGAGGAACCGGTAAACCATCACCCGGTCGAAACCGCTGATCGAACGCACCTCCTCGGCGATGGCCGAGTAGAGCGTGGCAAGATCGGGGCACGCCTGCATGTGGTGATTGGCGAGGTTCAGCCTGAGCGGCAGGCTCATCAGCAACGCCGGCCCCTCCGGCAGTCCGGCCGCGTGCTCCAGCTCGACGATCAACAAGCCACGGTAGTGGTGGAGCATCGCCTGGAACCGGCCCGGTTTATTGCCACCACCGGACGACGGCTCGAGGATGAAGGGATGGATGATCCCCTCCCGGTTGGCCAGCAGCGAATCGATCCGAGACCGCTCGATGTCGGGGAACATCTGCTCAAACGAGGCGCCGGCAACCGGCTCGGCGCCGAGCCAGTCGGCGGCGTTTTGTGACCAGTTGCAGAGAACGAGCCGCGACGCGTCAAACGCCAGCAGCAGCCCGTGGGGCTGGATGCCCCCGGGGACGTGGATCGGCTCGAGGTCGCAATTGGTCAGGTCGACCGATTGCTTCGTCGCGTGACCGTTCATTCGGCCCCCCCCACATGCTGGCCGTAGATCTCGAACGTGCGTCGGGCGGCATGCTCCACCGGCGCGCGCTGCGTCTCGGCGGCGAACTCTTCGTCGAGCCAAGCCTTCGTTGCGCTCCAGCGCGACTCGGTCTCTGAGCCGTAGGCGCTGAAATAGTCGCCCCCGGCGCCCGGGCAGACGCCCAGCGATTTCTCCAAGCTCCTGGCCAAGTAACGCGACCCCATGGTCGAACCCTCGAGTACGTAGAGCACACCCGCCGCGTGCTCGGCGTTCTCGACCCACGAAAAGTCGGCGTGGGTTTCCTGCCTCGGTACGGCGCCGCTGCCGGCGGCGTCATCCGGCTTCGTCGTGTCGCCCTTGGCGAGGACGCAGCTGAGATCGAGCTCCAATCGGCCGGCGCGGCGGCGCGAGGCAAGCCAATCGGGCGGCTCGCTGAGGTGGTGTTCGATCGCGCGGTCCGCCGGCGCTTGGACACGGTAAATGCGCCGCAGCAGGTCGCGGTAGCACTCGGCGGAAGAGAAGGCAGCCCGCCAATCAACGCGTCCTTCGACATCTTTGTGCAGCGTCTCGGTCGACCGCCGCAAGTGCTCGCTGATGGGGATTGAGCCGCTTATGGTTCTACCGCCAGAAGTAGGGGGAAATCGCGGCGCGGCGACGGGAGCGTCGTCCCCCATCCCATTCAAGCTTTCGGCCGTCATCCTCACACGAGCAGCGGCCGCTCAGCTTTGCAATAGGACATCTTTAAGTTCGATCTCCCGCCAGTCAAGCAGGATCACGCCACTTGATTCGAAGAAAGAAGTTGTCCGCCGGTTTCGACGCGTAGGCTGGTCGCTTTGGAACCACACCTAGCGGAAGAACCAATCGCCAAGCCCTATTCAGTCTCTCGGTGGGCGTTTGCCCTCAATCGGCGCCAAGTACATCACGCCGACTGGCTCCCCCGTGGCAGGCGGAGCTTTCACTTCACCGGCGATGTCGATCCACTCCAGCGAATCGATTTGCGCTCGCCCAAAGTGGTGACCGCGCGAATCGATGATCGTGACCGGCCGTGGGAGCTGCGCCACCGCTCGCCAGTAGCCATCCGATTGGTACGCAACCAGATGGGTCACGTACCACGGCCCATCCTTGGGGGAAGAGACGTGTATTTGGTCGCCGCTCCAAGAGGCATGGAGCCGGCGCCTCTCACTCATCTGCCACTCCAGCAGCCAGAGCGAGCCCACGGCCAACAGAGCGATTCCTAGCAGGGTGACGCCGTACCTGGCGGCGACATCGCATTGCCTGACGATCTCGATGAACTCAGCTCCCGGCGATAAGGGCGTGACTCGCGGGGCCTCGCGCTACCAGTAGCGCCTCATCGGCAGCGGCTCAGCGGCAGTGTCTTTAGCGTCCCTGCAGCAGCATCGCGGCGTCGCGGGGGTCGTCGAGGCTGGCGGCCATCTTGGCCAGCGCTTCGGTCTCGATCTGACGGACGCGTTCACGCGTGAGGCCCAACTGCTCGCCGATCTCTTTGAGCGTCCGAGGCTCGACTCCGCCTAGGCCGAAGCGGAGCTTGAGGATCGTCGCCTCGCGCTCGTCCATCGTCTTGAGCATCTCGAGAACGTGCCGCAGGCTGTCGGACTCGAGCAGCTGGTCGTCGGGCGAAACCTGGTTCTCGTCGGTGATCATGTCGCCCAACGTCCACCCCGCCTCGGATTGGTCGGTCTGCGGCGTGGCGTTGTAGATCTTGATCGCCTTCTTGATGATCGGCAGCTTCTTCTTCGGCAGCCCCAGCACGCGGGCGATCTCTTCGGGCGTGGGCGAGCGGTCGAGTTCCTCGGTCAGCCGGGCCGACGCGCGGCGCCACTTCGACAAGAGCTCGACCATGTACGCCGGGATACGGATCGTCTTGCCGGTGTTGATGAGCGCCCGCTTGATCGACTGCTTGATCCAGTAGCTGGCGTAGGTGCTGAAGCGGGTGCCCATCGCGGGGTCGAAGCCCTCGACCGCCCGCAACAGCCCGAGGTTGCCCTCCTCGATCAGGTCCTGGAGGCTGAGGCCCTTGCCCGAGTAGCCGCGAGCGATGTTCACCACCAAGCGCAGGTTGGCCCGCACCATGCGATCGCGGGCCGCCATGTCCCCCTCGCCGATCCGCACGGCCAGGTCCTTCTCGTCCTGGGCGGTCAAGAGCGCGGTCTCGTTGATCTCGCGCAGGTAGGTCTCGAGCGGCGTTTGGACGGCGGAGCCGGGGGTGCGGCGCTTTTTCGTGGGTGCGGTGGCCATAGCTTGCGGGGGTTCGCGGGGGCGAGGCGTTGCGGGGGAACGCCGGACGGTGATCGCGCAGACGGGGGGCCGCGCGTGATGGGTGCTAGCAGTGACTATCGACCCATGGGCGACGCCGACTGTGCCCCGTGGCAAACCGCGCGCGTTGTGCGGGGTGTGCGGGTAACGATGCGGGCTGCGGATTGCGGTGGGCGGAATGAGTAGGAAGACCTCATCCGTTACGCGGCGGCGCAAGCTTCTCGCACAAAAAAATCAACGCCACGCGCCGAAGGACGCCCGCTTCGGTGGGGGTATTCCCGGACGATTCGAATAGGTGGGTGGAAACGCCCATGAGGAAAATAATGGTTGGGATTCTCCGGGGCGATTAAGATCTACTGCTCTTGTCGATAGGCAGCTGCTTCTCTCCGATCATCCCTCTATTTCTGCGAGCGTCTAATGAAGAGCATCCGAGTCGTCGTCTGTTTATTCTCGGGATTCCTCCCTGCCGTTTTGTTTCTCACTGCCGGCGCCGCACCGGCACGGGCGGGATTTGGCGATCAGCTGTACCGGATTGCAGGCGGGAGCGACGAGCGGCTCGGGAGATCCGTCGCGATCGATGAAGGACGCCTCTTGCTAGGGGCCCCCGGTTCCGAGAACGCCTACGTACACGACGCCTCGACGGGCGTGCTGAACCGCGTCCTCCTAGGCAGCGAAGACACTTTCGGTGCGGCCGTGGCCATTGATGGCGAGCGGGCGGTCGTGGGAGCGTTCCACGCCGACAGCTTGGGCACCAACGCCGGCGCGGCTTACCTCTATGACCTGGGCGGCGTTGCCGCCCCGCAGCCGCTGGAGGGGCAAGACACCGGCGCGTTCGATCGGTTCGGTTGGTCCACGGCGGTTGACGGCAACTTGGTGCTGGTGGGGGCCTACGCCCACAACGACACCCACGGTGCGGCTTACCTGTTCGACGCAACGACGGGAGAGCAGTCGATGGAGATCGTCCCAGGCGTCCCTGCCGACGACGGGTACTTCGGCCGTTCGGTCGCGATCGAAGGAGGGCTCGCCCTGGTGGGGGCCTATCGCGACATTGACGCCGAGGGCGTAAACACCGGCTCCGCCTACCTGTTCGACACCACGACGGGCGAGCAGGTGTTCCGCTTCGAGCCAGAAGACGGGGCGTTTAGCGACTACTTCGGCGAGTCGGTCGCCCTGTCAGAAGGGCTGGCGATCGTAGGCTCCTGGGGCAATAGCGAGGGCAACCTCTCATCGGGAGCGGCCTACGTGTACGACGTCGCGACGGGTCAGCTGGTCAACAAGCTGACGCCTATCGACGGGCGTAGAGATCAGGGGTTTGGCGGCTCGGTCGCAATAGATGGACGCTACGCACTTATCGGCGCGGTTGGCGACGACGCGAATGGACAACTCGCTGGGGCGGCCTACCTGTTTGATGCGGTGTCCGGCCAGCAATTGCTGCGAATCACGCCGGACGATTCTTCGGCGTATCAGAACTTTGGTTTCAGCGTTGCCCTCGATGACGGCCTAGCGGTGATCGGAGCGCCCGGTCACTCAAGCTCCAATGGCGCGGCCTACGTCTTTGACGTCGCGATCCCAGAGCCGACCTCGTGGCTCTTGCTCTCTGCGGCCTGCCTCTTCTTGGCGGGGCATCGGTTGCGCGTCGTCTGAGGGCCGCAATACGGGCGACGCGAGCGCGGGGGGCGCGCAAAAAAACGGCGCCGCGAGCAGGGGGCTCGCGGCGCCGGTGAGGTCGTATCGGTTGTGACGCCCACGATAAGGGCGCCGGTCGTGTCAGCCTTCGGCGGGCTTCTCAGCGTCGTCCGACTCCGTGTCGGCCGCTTCGGTCTCGGCCTCCGGCTCCGCTTCGGTCGCCTCGGCCTCGACCACGGCGTTCTCAGACTCGGCCGGGGCCGCGGACTTGAAGAGCGGTCCGTCGCCCGAGCCGATGCCGCCCTTGAGGTTGGCGTCGTTGGCGCTCGGGGTGGAGGAGGACATCGCGGGCGAGCCGCCATCGGCGCCCGCCTCTTCCTCGGCCCAGTCAACACGCTTGCGGCTCAGGCCGATCTTGCGCTCGTCCGAGTCGACCCGCAGGACCTTGACCTCGAGCTCGTCGCCCACGGAGCAGACTTCCTCGGGGTTCTCGATCTTGCCGTCGGCCAGCTCCGAGATGTGGAGCAGGCCTTCGAGGCCGTCCTCAAGACCAACAAAGACGCCGAAGTTGGTGATCTTCGTGACCTTGCCTTTGACCAACTGCCCCGACTGGTAACGGTTCGGGATGTCGTTGGCCCACGGGTCCTCGTCGAGCTGCTTGAGGCCCAACGCGATGCGGCGCCGGTCGGTGTCGACCGAGAGCACCTTGCACTCGATCTCCTGGCCCTTCTCCACGGCCTCGGACGGGTGGCTGACCTTGCGGGTCCAGCTCATGTCCGAGACGTGCAGCAGGCCGTCGATGCCCTCTTCGATCTCGATGAAGGCGCCGTAGTTGGTGAGGTTGCGGACGCGACCGGTGACCTGGGCCCCCGGCGGGTACTTCTCGGCGACCTTGTCCCACGGGTTGGACTGGGTCTGCTTCATGCCGAGCGAGATCTCTTGCTTCTCCTGGTTGATGCCCAGGACAACGACCTCGACCTCGTCGTCGATCTGCACGAGCTCCGAGGGATGGCTGATCCGCTTGGTCCAGCTCATCTCGGAGATGTGCACCAGGCCCTCGATGCCGTCCTCGAGCTTGACGAAGGCGCCGTAGCTCATGACGTTCACCACGGTTCCCTTGACGCGCGAGCCGACCGGGTAGGTGGCGGGCACCTTCTCCCACGGGCTGGCGGTCTTCTGCTTCAGGCCGAGGGCGATCTTCTCCTTCTCGTAATCGATGTGGAGGATCATGACCTCGATCTCGTCGTCGATCTTCACCATTTCGGTGGGGTGGCTGATGCGGCCCCAGCTCATGTCGGTGATGTGCAGCAGGCCGTCGATGCCGCCCAGGTCGACGAAGGCGCCGAAGTCGGCGATGTTCTTGACCTGGCCGGTGCGGAGGTCGCCGACCGAGAGGTGCTTGAGCAGCTCGGCCTTCTTCTTGGCCCGCTCCTGCTCGATGAGGCTGCGACGCGAGACGACGATGTTGCGCCGTTCCTCGTCGATCTTGAGCACCATGCACTCGATCTCTTTGTCGAGGTACTCGCCGATGTCGTGGGGGCGGCGGATGTCGACTTGGCTGGCGGGCAGGAAGACGTTCACGCCGATGTCGACCAGCAGGCCGCCCTTGATCTTGCGCATCACCTTGCCGGTGACCACGTCGCCCTCGTGGACCTTGTCCATGACGGCGAGCCACTTCTCGATCTTCTCCGCTTTGCGCTTGCTGAGCACCAGCATGCCGCGCTCGTCGTGGCGGCCGGAGACCTCCTCGACCTCTTCGACCAGCACGCGGACCTTCTGGCCCACCTCGGGCGGCGGCTCGATCTCGGGCTCTTCTTCTTCGGCGGCCTCTTCGCCCTCGGCGGTTTCGTCGCCGCTGCTGTATTGGTTGTTATCGAACTCGGGCTCCCACTCGTTGCGGTGAACGAGCCCTTCGCTCTTGTAGCCGATGTCGATCACGACGTACTCGTCGTCGACCCGGATGATCGTCCCCTCGACGATCTTGTTGACCGTGATGTCTTCGCCCTGGAGCCAAGACGCCTCGTCGGGCGCCTCCTCCATGACGGCGATCAGGTCGTCGTCGGTGACATCGAATTCGCGGATAAGATTGCGATTGACCATAAATTAAGTACCGTTCGGCGATTCGCGATTCAGAGAGCAAACTCCCCCGCAGGGGGAGCAGGGCCGCCAGAAGGGCGGTCCCGAAGGGACCAACCGGCGGGGCCAGAAGGGGACGCGAATCGTCCGGGGGGTTAGAGGACTGCTGCACAGACGACCGCCTCCCGACCACCGAGAGGCTATGGGGCGCCGCGCAAAACGTGATCGTAGCAAAGTACTGAAGGGGCCACAACTTAGAAAAGGCCCCCTAGCGATGGGCCGCCCCTCAGCGCCGGTTCAGATCGACCGCCTGCTCTCGCGCCGCGGCCATGCGCCGCGCCACCTCGGCGAGCAGTTCATCGTCGTCGAGTTCAGCGATTCGCTCCGGCGACAGCGGCTCGCCCACTACCAGTGCAATCGGCACAAACGGGCGCGGCAGTCGAGCCCCTTTGGGCCAAGCTCGGTACGGGCCGTCAAGTCCCAAGGGCAAGATCGTCGCTTTGCCGCGGCGCGCCAGGGCGATGAAACCTGGCTTGATTGGCTTCAGTGCGCCGTCGTCGGAGCGGGTCCCCTCGGGAAAGAGCAGCACCGCCCCCCCCTCCTTGATCCGCTTGAGGGTGTTGCGGATGCCTGCCAACCCGGTCCCGTCGCGGTCGACCGGAATGGCGTCGTAGGAACGGATCAGAGGCCCCAACGGGCCGCGGAACAGCGTGTCGCGAGCCATGTAACTGAGCTGCCGGCGGAGCGCCCCACCCACCAGAGGTGGATCGAGGTGGCTTTGGTGGTTCGAAAGGAGCACCAAAGGGCCCCGCATAGGAACCTCGCTCTGCCCACGGAAGCGCAGCCTGAAAAGCAGCTTTGCCCCCACCCAGAGCATGAACGACGAAAGGGCGTACCACCCCCATTTGAGTGACCCGCGGCTGTGGGTGGCAACCTCGCGGCTTGCCCCTTTGCGACGACTAGCGGTCAAGAACCCACCGCCTTGCGCCTGTCCGCAACGATTTCCATGAGCCGCTCGACCACTTCATCGGGCTCCAGGCCGTCGGTGCAAAACTCGATGGCGTCCGTTGCCTTGGTCAGGGCGCCCACAGGTCGACTGCTGTCGCGATCGTCGCGTTCGCGTTGTTTTTCGAGCACCTCATCGCGCGAAACGTGCTCGCCGCGGTTCACCATGTCGAGGTACCGCCGCTCGGCCCGCACCTCCTCGCTGGCGGTGAGGAAGATCTTGCATTCGGCGTGGGGAAAGACGACGGTCGACTGATCGCGGCCCTCAGCCACCACATCGAGCCCATCGGCCAGTTGCCTCTGGAGGTCGACCAGGGTGCTGCGTACTTCGGGGCAATCGGCGGCGTGGCGGGTGGCCGTAGTGATCTCAAAAGTGCGGATCGCCCGGGTGATGTCTTCGTCGGCGAGCAGCACGCTGTCGCCGGTGAGCACCAGTTCGGGGCTGATTTCGCGGGCCACGCGAGCGATGGCCCGAGTGTCTTCGAGGTCCTCGCCCCGCTTCAGGGCGGCGTAGGTCACGGCGCGATACATCGCGCCGGTGTCGAGAAATCGGAAGCCCAATCGCTGGGCCAACGCCCGGGCGGCGCTGCTTTTGCCGGCCCCAGCGGGGCCGTCGATGGTCACTATCATTCGCTGCTGGGGGTCGCTCGTTCAGGCGGAGGGGAGACGACCATCCCAGGCGGCGGCCGAGCAAGCCCCGAATTTAACACGACGCCGCGTCTCCGGGCCACCACCCCCATGGCATTCGGCGCCAACGGGATCGCACGATTGGGGCCAAGGGGCCTGGCGTAACTCAGCAGCAGTGCGACCGCGTCGTGTGAGCGAACGCCCCAATCGCCCCGGCCGTAGTAAAAACAAGCCGGCCCACGGCGGCTGAACCGCCCTGGGGGCCGGCCGCACAATGCTCATCACGCGCCGCTGAAGGGGCGCAAATCGGCCCCGAGGCGGTAGAATCGGGATATCCCCTCCGATCGACCGGCACGGTTCGGCGCCAATCGCTACCCCCGAGCCAAATACTGATTACCATACAAGTTACGGCCCCCGGCACGATGGCCAGGCGCGCTACTCGTTTACCATCGTCTGAGAGACCGCTCCATCCGCCGCGGAGCCCCTGGGTGATTGCCGGGCGGCGCGTTGCGGACGCTGACTAACGGAACAGGCCCTTACAATTTTCCAATACCGCCGCGATCGGCCCGTCGGTCGAGCGAGCGGTTTGTAGGGACGCACAAATCGAGGCTTGAGAGATATGGCGAAAACCGGCGCCGTTTGGGGAATCGATATCGGCCAGAGCGCGCTCAAAGCGCTGCGCTGCCGCACGCACGAGAAGGAGTCGAACCGGCTCGTTGTCGAAGCGTTCGATTACATCGAGTACCCGAAGCTCCTGAGCCAACCCGACGCGGACCGCGAGGAGCTGATCCAAGAAGCGCTCGCGACGTTCGTCTCGCGCAACGAGCTGAAGGGCGACGAGATCGCGATGTCGGTCGCCGGCCAAACCGGGCTCGCGCGATTCATCAAGCTGCCGCCTGTCGAGGCGAAGAAGATCCCGGACATCGTCAAGTACGAGGCCCGGCAGCAGATCCCGTTCGCGCTCGAAGACGTGGTGTGGGACTACCAAGCGCTCAAGGGCGGCAGCCAAGACGAGGGCTTTGCGCTCGAGACCGAGGTCGGGCTGTTCGCGATGAAGCGCGACCAAGTCGCGCGCTCGATCGAGCCTTACACCAAGGCGGGCATCGGGATCGACACGATCCAGCTCGCCCCGCTGGCGGTTTACAACTGGCTCGCCTTCGACCGCCTGGGCAACCTCGAGGGCGCCGAGAGCTTCGACCCCGAGAACCCGCCGCCATCGACCGTGGTGCTCTCGATCGGCACCGACACGACCGACTTGGTGATCACCAACGGGTTCCGCGTTTGGCAACGCAACATCCCGATCGGCGGCAGCCACTTCACCAAGGCGCTCACCAAGGAGCTGAAGCTCACCTTCTCCAAGGCCGAGGAGCTCAAACGCAACGCCACCAAGAGCAAGGACCCCAAGGCGGTGTTCCAGGCGATGCGGCCGGTGTTCAGCGACCTGGTGGCCGAGGTGCAACGCTCGATCGGCTTCTTCACGAGCAACAACCGCGGCGCCGAGCTCAAGGAAGTCGTGGCCGTGGGCAACGCGATGAAGCTGCCCGGGCTGACCCGCTACCTGGTGCAGAACCTCGACATCCCCGTCGAGGCGATCGAAGACTTCCCGGCGTTGGCCGGCGGCAGCGTGACCGCGGTCCCCGAGTTCGAGCAGAACCGGCTCAGCTTCCCGGTGGCGTACGGCTTGTGTGTGCAGGGTCTGGGGCTCAGCCAGATCTCCACGAACTTGCTGCCCCAAGAGATTGTCACCCAACGGCTGATCCGGGCCAAGAAGCCGTGGGCCGTCGCCGCCGCCGCCCTGATGATGGGGGCGATGACCTTCAGCTACGCGCAGTACGTCTCTGCTTGGCGGACCGTTGATCTCGAAAACGATTGGAGTCAACAGATCAATACCGCCCAGGGCGTCGCCAGACAGGCGAACACACTGAGCGGGACCAACGAGACGCTCAAGACTCAGTTCGACGACATCAACAAGATCTCCGATAGTTTGTTGAGCAACATCGACGGCCGCCTGCTGTGGCTCGAACTGTTGCGAGCGCTCGACGCGGCGATCCCCCGCGACGAGCGCCCGGTGGAAGAACGCGAGGCGACCGCCGAGGACGTGACCCAACGCGAAGAGATCCTCATCACCTCGATGGATTGCGAGCGGTTTGAGGACCTTGGCGATTGGTTCAAGCAGGTGCAGAGCCAGTACGAAGACTCCAAACGCTCGCAACGCGAGTGGCAGGAATCGCTTCCCAAGCCCGAACCGGAAGCCCCTGCCGAGGGCGAGGAAGTCGCCGAAGACGAAACAGCCGCATTCCCCGAGGAAGAGTCGCTCGCCGGCGAAGCAGAGGCCGACTCCGGCCCGACAGGGCCGGGTTGGGTGATCCAGCTCGAGGGGCACCACTTCCACAACGACGGCGGGGTGAACGAGGGCGAGCAGTTCGTCATCCGCACGCTGCTCACCAAGCTCGAAGAAGGCGGCTTCATGCTGCCCGACGGGATCGACGGCGAGCTGGTCGAGGTCTCCTTCAAACAGTTCGGCATCTCGCACCCGGTGGTCGTGACCGAGAACAAGATCGTCACGGTCCAATACGACCCGAACGCCGTTTCTGAAGAAGACACCCAAGGCCGGGGGTCTTCGAGGTCGTCGCGTGGCGGCTTCCGCTCGCCCAGGGGTGGCAACCCGCGCGGCAACGATGAGCTTGAGCAGCCCGAAATCTGGACGCTCCGGCGCTACGATTTCATCGTGCAGTTCGCATGGGCCGACACGCCGCGTTACCAGCGGCTCAAGAACGCCGAAGAAGCCGCTCCGGATGCCGACGATCAATTCGCTGGCGTCAATCCCTGACCACCCCGACCTCACTGTTTAGATAACACCGCCTGACGCCCGCCGCAGCGGCGTCGGAACGACCGAGCCGGTAAGAGACCGCAACCAACCCCAACCGCACGACCACCCCGCGGGCCGCCGGGCGGCCCCACACGGAGACAGCGTTTCCATGGATCAAGTCCGCGTCATTCTTGGATGGATCAAGCAGCACCACTTCTGGCTGCTCTCGGTCGTCGTGCTCGGCGTCTGCGTGGCGAGCTGGTACACAGCCGCGGGCGCTCTCTCCACCGAGTTCAAGGCGAACCAGAACAAGATCAACAGCGAGTTCCAGTCGCTCAGCAGCCTCCGCAACAAGCCGTTCAAACCGAGTGATTCGGTCAACGCCCGCCAGGCCCAAGAGATCGTCAATCTCTCGAGCGAGGTGCGCACTCTCTGGTCGAGTCTTTACGAGAGTCAGAAGGAGCAGGTGCTCAACTGGCCCTCGACACTTGGCGACAGCTTTATCAACTCGGTGCAGGGTCTGGAGTTCGGCGACCGCATGCGTGAGGACATGCGTGAGCGTTACCTGAACTACATCCAGAAGCGCTTCCCGCAACTGGTCGAGATCATCGACGCACGGCTGATGGCCGCCGACGGGGGCGTTGGCCGACGCGGCGGCAGACCACTTTCCCCCGGGGGCGTTTCTCGTTTCGGCGAGGGCCGCGATGAAGAAGAAGTCGAAGAAGAATTCATCGTCGAATGGCTCGACCAGGAACTCCTGCGGGGCAAGCTCGAACTCAACAGCTCCCCCTCATCGTTGCGCATCTGGGTGACGCAAGAGGACCTATGGGTCTACGAGTCGCTGCTGACGGCGATCGCCAACACCAACAAAGCCGCCGGCGCCACCCGCCAATCCAACGCCGCGGTCCGTATCATCCAGGAGCTCCAGGTTGGGGCCGACGCCGCCGGTCAGAACGACTCGAGCGGCCGGCTCTACTCGCCGGATTCCAACGCGAGCGCCGCGGGCGCCTTTGGCGGTGGCGACAGTTTCCCCATGAGCCGCGACAGCGGCATCGGCAGTTTCACCCCGGGCGCCAGCCGCGACTTCGGCGGCCCCGCTGGGGGCGGCAACGCCGAAGGCGACGAGGCCGCCACCCTGCTCTCCGGCCGCTACCTCGACGACGAGGGCGAACCGATCACCAGCATCTCGGCCGGCAACTACGATTTCGGCAGCGAGTACAAGCGGCTGCCCGTTCGCATGTCGCTCGAGATGGACCAGACCTGGCTCAGCAAGCTGATTGTCGAGTTGGCCAACGCCCCCCTGCAGGTGGAAGTGGAGCAAGTCCGCATCAACCCCGGCGGCGGCAAGCGGCGTATCGGCGACAACGAGATCGGCGCCTTCGACCGGCAGCCGAACGTCGGCACGGTAATCCTCCAGGGCGCGGTTTATATCTTCAACAAACCGAGCGACGAAAAGCTTGAAGTCGAAGGGGTCGACGGCGCCGGCGTCTGACCCGCCGCTCCCGCACACCCCCAATCGCGCCCCCCGCGGGCGCCACACAAAGCCAATCGAACGTCACGAAGGCGATCCATTATGAAACACGGTGGTATCAAGAACCTGTTGCTCGCCCACGTCGAGAAGGCGTTGATCCTCGTCATCGCGCTCGTTGCGGGATGGCTCGCTTACTCTTCGCTGGGAGTCCCCTACGAGGAACGCAATCCGAGCGACTTGGGTGGCCAGGCGGAGCAAACCCGCACGTCGATCAACAATTTCAGTTGGCCAGACGCATTGCAAGACCGAGAGAACGTGCGGATCTTTGAGGGCATCGACGCGAAGGACGCGGCCGAGCCGATCGATGACGAGAAGTACAGGTCCGGCGGTCTCAACCGCCCGGTGGTCCCCCCCACCGTCGACCGCGAAGACCCGCCGCTGCTCGCCGCGCGCAAGCTCGAGGGCACGGCGATCACCGGCCTGATGGCTTTCGCCGACGAGGCGACCCGCCAGCGGCGTGAACTCGAAGAGCTGCGGCGGCAGCAACGCAGAGAGGCCGAGCGAGCAGAAGAGAGAAACCGCGACAACGAGCAGGACCTGTTCGACGCGGGCCGTGGCGAAGGCGATCGAGAAGACCCCAACCGCCGGCCCGCGCCGCGCCTGCGCGGCCAGAACCAGGGCGTTCCGGTCGAGGGATTCGAAAAGATCGAAACCGTCTCGTGTGCGGTCGTGCTCGCCCAGGCGCCCTCGCTCGACCAGTATCAAGCGTACAAGGAAACGCTGGAGAACGCCCGCGGATACAAAGAAGCCGATGACGTGCCCTCTTACGCCGGCTACGAGGTCGAGCGGGCCGAGTACCGCGCGGGAGCCCTTTCCAAATGGCAAAGGGTGCCGGTCACCGGCGGCTGGGGATCGGTCCGTCAGCCCTACGTCACGCCGCGGACCATCGAGGAGGCAACCAGTTCTTGGATCGAAGGCCAAGAGCCCTTGGTCGACGGGAATTATGAGGACTTTGCGTTGACCTTCCCGCTCCCCCCGTTGGTGGGGCGCGCCTGGGGCGCCGAGGTCGTGCACAGCGAGATCCCGCTCGCCTCGGAAACCGAGATGCTGGAAACGGTCGACGAACCTGAAGAGCCCACCGAGAACGAAAACGGGGGGATTTTCAGCCGGCCGAGTGAACGCGGCGCCCGAGGAGGAATCGACCGCCCGCTCGAAAGAGGAGGCCCCCGCATGTCACAACGTGGTGGTGGGCTGGGTGAGTTCAACGGTGGCGGAGAGAGAGGCGGCAGAAGCACGCGCCGTAGCCGGACTTCCTCCGAAGGTTTCTCGACGAGCATCCCCAATTTGATGGTCCGCTTCTTTGACTTCACGGTCGAGCCGGGCAAGCAATACCGCTACCGCATCCGGTTGATCCTCAACGATGTGAACCAAGGCGTCTCTAAGAAGTACCTCTCTCCACAGGTCCTTCAGCGTCTGGCGGGCCAGAAGCCTGGCGCGCATCAGGTTGTGTTTACCGAGTACAGCGAGCCCAGCCCGGTGATCTCCGTGCCGATGGCGGGCGACGCCTACGTGGTTAGCGCCAAGCTCCCCTCGTCCAAGCAAGTCAACGCCGAGCCGAGCGTCAACATGCTCGTGCAGAGCTTCTCGATCGACGAGGAAGGCAAGGCCTTCAAAGCCGAGCTCGAGGCCGAGTTCAACCGCGGTGACGTGATGAACATGACCGAAGACGCCGAGGTGCTCACGAGCGACGGCCGCTTCATCGTGAAGAAGGACTCGTTCCCCTTCCGAACCGGGTCGACCCTGATCGACGTCGACGGCGGGGAGGAGATCGTCCGCAACGTGATCGACGCCCCGGTCCGCGTGCTGCTGATGGATCCGGCGGGCAGGCTCTACTTGCGCGACGAGATGACCGACTCGCAAGAGGTCGAGAACCACCGCGCGATCTTCGATGGCGAAGAACAAGACGGCGGCCGCGACTTCGAGAGCATGGGACGCGACATGCGTGAGTTCTAGTGCGTATCGCACGGATGCGTAGCGTGTGTGGCGGTGTGATTCGACGTCGATATGGCGAAAGCAACGCTACGGCTAGCGGTAGTGCGATCTAAACGCAACGCGCACGTGCTAGCGGCGATCGCCGCGACAATGCGCCCGGAGGGTGATCCCCATCGGTTTCTTAAAACCTCGTGGGATTGATCTTGACGCCCTTGGCCCCTCCCCGTAATTAGCTATCCGCTCGTCGGCCCGACCCGACGGAGCCGCCCCGCGCGGCCCCGTCACGCCGACAGCACCGATGGCGAGACGTTGAAAGACGCCACGCCCTAAAACGGGACTGAGATAGTAATTACCGACGCCTCCCCACGAGGGATGGCGCCAGTCAGCGCGTCGCGTTCATGGATGAAGGCGACGCCGGCGGTCCGCACACGACCGAACCAACGCAACAAGGAGAGTTGAGTTGAACGCGACACGGAAGTTCATGACCTGCGGAGCACTGCTCTTCGCCGCCGCGTCGTGGGGTTTTGAGGGGGCCGCTCAGGCCCAATCAAACGCCCCCACGGCGAGCCTCGATCGCCAAGCGGTTGACTCGCTCCTCTCTCAGGCGCGTTTAGCGATGAGTGACGGCGACTTCGCCCGCGCGGACAAACTCATTAGCCAAACCGAGCGATCGGGGGTCAGCTATCCCTTGCTGCACATGGGCGACAAGCCCTCCAAGGCGCGACGCGACTTGGAGTTCGCCAAGCAGAACGCCCCGGCGGGATCGCAAGACCCGTTCCGGGACGCCAACTCCTTGGCCCGCGAGGGGGCGATCGCCGCTCCCGCCAAGCCGGCCGCGGCGCCGCTCAATGGCTACGCCGCCAGCGACGGCTACACCACCAAGAACGCCGGCGATCGCTACGGCGTCGCCCCGATGCCTCTGCCCCCCTCGACGGGAGCGTCACCGCTCGGCGTCGCCAAGCAGCCGAGCAGCGGCGGCGGCTCGAACGCCACGCCGACCCCCAAGGCCGCCGTTCAGGAGCTGATCGCCGAGGCACGCCGTGCGATGGAACGCGGCGACTTCCAGGCCGCCGAGATCCTCGCCGGCGAAGCCAGCACCAGGAACGTGCCCGAATCGTCGTTCGGCGAGCAAGAAGACAGCCCGGCCCGGTTGGCCTGGGACCTGCAGCGTCAGCGGTACCAAGTCGACGCGGGCGCCGTGACGGCGGCCGGCGGCTCGGTTCCGATGGGCGCCGGCGCCTCGCAGGCGATTTACTCGGCCGAGAACGGCGCCTCGAACGTCACGCTCACCGCCGGTCAGGCGACCCGCCTGCCGAGCCCGATGCTCGGCGCGCCCTCGCTGGACTCCCCGCGTCTCGCCGCGGCGCCGCAGAACCTGCTCCAACAAGGCGAGCAGGCGTTGCGTGACCGCAACATGAATCGCGCCCGGGAGTACTTCGTCGCCGCTCAGTCGCAGCGTGACGAACTCGACCCGCAGAGCCAGCAGCGGCTGGACGATCACCTGCGGATGCTCTCGCCCTCGGGCTTGGAGCAGGTGCCCGGCGTGCCGAGCAGTTCGCTCATCGACACGGCCGACCAGCGTCAGCAGGTGCTCAGCCGGCAGCTCTCCACGGCCGTGGGTCAGGCGCAAGTCGACGCCCGTGAGATCCGTGAGAGCGAGCCCCGTCGTTCGCTCGAGATGCTCCAGGCCGCCCGCAAGGAAGTCATGGAATCGGAGCTGAGCGCCGAGCACCGCGACCTGCTGGTCCGACGCATCGACCGATCGCTCGAAGAGACCAAGACCTACATCGAGAACAACCGCTCGGAGATCGAACTCGACGAGCAGAACGCCGCCGTGCTGGCCGAGATCGACCGCGAGCGGTCGGCCAAGGCGAAGGTGCGTGAGAAGATCGCCGAGCTGGTCAACGAGTTCAATGTGCTGCTCGACGAGCAGCGCTACGAGGAGGCCGAGGTCGTGGCCAAGCGGCTGTTCGACCTGGCGCCGACCGAGCCGATCGCCCAGCAGGTTTGGCAGAACGCCAAGTTCATCCGTCGCGAGATCATGAACCAAGACCTCCGCGACCGCCGCGACACCGGCAACTGGAACGCGTTTAACGACGTCGAAGAATCGGCCATCCCGAACGTGTTTGACAACCGAGAGATGGTTTTCAATGCAAAGACTTGGGGCGACGTAGAGAACCGCTCCAGCTTCTCCGAGCAGAACGAGCGCCGCTCGCCCCGCGAGTTGGAGATCCAGCAGCGTCTCAAGACCGAGGTGCAGCCGCGCTACACCGAGCGTCCGCTGAGTGAGGTGATGCAAAGCCTTTCGCAGATGGCGGGGGTGAACATCCACCTCGACCCGCGCGGCCTGAGCCAAGAGGGGATCTCGACCGACACGCCCGTGTCGCTGAACCTCAACACGCCGGTGACGCTCAAGAGCGCCCTGAACCTGCTACTCACGCCGCTGCACCTGGGCTACACGATCAAGGACGAGGTGCTGAAGATCACGAGCGAGACGCTGCGTGACGGCGACGTCAAGACGCAGACCTATTACGTGGCCGACCTGGTCGTGCCGATCCCGAACTTCGTGCCGAGCAACAACATCGGCCTGCAAGGGCTGATCAACGACGCTCTCGCGGTGACCGGCTACGGCGCCGGCGGCGTGGGGGCTCCCGGCCCGATCGCCCTGGCGAACAACCGCCAAGGCGGCGCCCCCGGAGCGGGCGGCGGCGTGGGCGGCCAGGACGTGCTGGCCCAGAACTTCAGCGGCGGCGGCTTCGGCGGCGGCGGGCAATCGACGCCCGTCAGCACCGGCCCCGGCGGGTTGGGCGGCGCCGCGGCGGCCGACTTCGACTCGCTCATCGACCTGATCGTCTCGACCGTGGCGACCGACACCTGGGCCGAAAACGGCGGCGGCGAGGCGGAGATCCGCCCCTTCCCCACGAACCTCAGCCTGGTGGTGAGCCAAACCCAAGCGGTCCACGAAGAGATCGCCGATCTCTTGCGTCAGCTACGCCGCCTGCAAGACCTGCAGGTGACGATCGAGGTCCGCTTCATCCGCCTGAGCGACAGCTTCTTCGAGCGGATCGGCATCGACTTCGACCTGAACATCAACGACGGGACCAGCAACCCCGACCTGACGCCCGGCGCCCAGTTCGAAACCCCTCGGGCTAGCGCCACCGTCGGCCTCGAGGCCCCGGTGCTGAACGACTTCCCCCGCTTCACGGCGGACCTGGATATCCCCTTCAGGCAGGGCAACTTCAACGTGGCGTTGCCCCAGTTTGGCGGCTTCGACCCAACCCAGGCGGCGACGTTCGGCTTCGCCATCCTGAGCGACATCGAGGCTTACTTCTTGATCAACGCGGCCCAAGGCGACTCGCGCACCAACGTGCTCAACGCCCCGAAGGTGACGTTGTTCAACGGCCAGCAGGCGTTCGTCAGCGACACCTCGCAATCGCCCTTCGTGATCAGTGTGATCCCGGTGGTCGGCGAGTTCGCGGCTGCCCAGCAGCCGGTGATCGTGGTTCTCTCGGAGGGCACGCTCATGTCGATCCAGGCGGTGGTGTCCGACGACCGGCGGTACGTCCGGCTCACGGTGGTGCCGTTCTTCAGCGAGATCGGCGACGTCGACACCTTCACGTTCGAGGGCTCCTCGTCCACGAGCGCGTCGAGCGCCAGCACGGAGGTCGACCAGGACGGCGACGGTGAAAACGAGAACGCCACCAACAACGCGAGCAACGACACGGTGATCGCTGGCACCACGGTGCAGCTGCCCACCTTCCAGTTCGTCTCGGTCACCACCACGGTGAGCGTGCCGGACGGCGGCACGGTGCTGCTGGGCGGCATCAAACGCCTGAGCGAGGGACGCCGCGAGTTCGGTGTGCCGTTGCTCTCGAAAGTGCCTTACATCAACCGCCTCTTCAAGAACGTCGGCATCGGTCGTGAGACCGACAGCCTGATGATGATGGTCACGCCGCGGATCATCATCCAAGAAGAGGAAGAAGAGCGTCTCGGCATCGCGGGAAATTGATCCCGCGATAAGCCGGCGTCTTGCTTGAGAATCCACGCCGCCGCTTCCCCGGGAAGCGGCGGCGTTTTTTTGCGCACCCTTCGCCCCTAGCCGGCGGGAGCAGCGGGCGGTTGAATGGGAGAAAATGATCTCACCGATACCCACGCCCCCCAGCACTACCGCCGATGCCACCGCGTCTCACATTGATAGCTGCTTCTCTGCTCGGCTCGCTGGGCATCGCGTTCGGCGCCTACGCGGCCCACGGCTTGACGGACACACTGGCCGCCCGGGGCTTCGAAGCCGAGGAGCTCGCCAAGCGTATCGCGAATTTTGAGACCGGCGTGCGCTACCAGATGCTCGCGGCTCTCTTCCTGTTGGCCCTCGGCCTGCGCTCACAGCGTGGCGGCTGGCCGCTGCGAGCGGCGGGCTGTGCTATCACCGTCGGCGCCCTGCTCTTTAGCACGCCGCTGTACGCTTTAGCGTTCGTGGGTGAAGGTTGGCGATGGCTCGGCGCCATCGTGCCGCTGGGAGGCCTGACGATGATTATCGCCTGGGGATTGATAGCGGCCGCCGCCTTCAATAATCCGGAGCCCTCGCAGGAAACGCACGCATGAAACCGCAAGAAGTACCGCCGCACGACCCAACCGATTCTCGCCTCGCCAAGCTCGAGGAAGAGGTCGCCCATCAACAGCGTTTGCTCGACGAGTTGAATGAGGTGATCACGGGCCTGCGAATGGAGGTCGATCGGCACGCCTTGAAGCAAACCCAAATCGAAACGGCGATACGTAACGTGTCGGATTCGCTCGAGGGAGCCGAGGGTCCCGTGGACGAGAAGCCTCCGCACTATTGAGAAGCGTTTGGCTGCGTTGTGATCCGTCGCCTTAGCGCCAAAGCCCACGCCGAATCCATGCTCTCTCGCACGGGCAGCCTTTCGCGCACGGCCAACATCACTCAACCGTCAATTGCAGCCCATCGAGACGGGTCGCCAATTCGCCCGCGCAGAACGACAGCATCAGCGACCCGCTGATCTCGCTCTGCGCCACTTCGAAAACGGCGTCGGACACCATGCAGAAACGACTGCAGGTTGCCTGCAGCGGACACTTGAGGGCCATCATATCGTAGGCGTGCGCCGCGGTCCGAATGCAGGGCGTTTGGTACGCGAACCCGATTTCGAACAGATTGGCGATCGAGCCAAGCACGCCGTTGAGCACGACGTTTCCGATCTCCTCCAGAATGGCCGACTGGTCGATACCGGGACCACTGTCTCGCTGCACCTGATTGCCGAAGATGCGGGCCAGTTCGGCGCCGCTCTGCTGAGAGAAGGCGAGCATCGCCCGACCATTGATCTCCCCAGCGAATTCCAACACGACCGCGGTGTCGTAAGGACCGCCGTCGCTGTCGAGTGCGTCACACAAGCCGCCGGGATTACATACCGAGAGGCTTGGCGTGTGAAGATGAACCCAGCGATCGATCATGTCGCTAAGCGAGCAGGCCGAACGCCCCACGCCGATGCTCACCGCCTCGGTGAGTGCGTCGATCTGGCTCGGGCTGAGACTCAAGACTCCACCGTTTGACGGTCCATGATTGCCTTGTCCACCGCCCCGACGATCTGTTTTCTGCTGAGCGGTTTGTTCAGCACGAGCGTCACGCCGATCTCCTTGCACCGCTGACGCGAGTGCTCCTGGATGTCGGCCGTGGCCACCAGCAAGGGTATGCGAGAATCCACCGCACGGATCTTTTCGGCCAAGGCAAACCCATCGAGCACCGGCATCAGCAGGTCGCTGATCACGCAGTCGAATTCTTGCTCTTGGAAGAGCGCGAAGCCTTGCTCGCCATCGCCGGCCTGCACGACCTCGTGACCGGCGGCGGTCAGCACGCCGATAATCACACGTCGGGTAAGCCGGGAATCGTCAACAACGAGAATGCGTGGCACGGCTGGTTCCTTGGTAACACTCGTTGGCGAGAGAGCACACGGCGGTGGGTCGTGTGCTCTGCCTCTGCGCCAAGAGAAAAGTAGCGTCACTAAAAAAGTAGCACGCAGGGCCGCACAGGAATGCTGTGGGAGCCAGGCAGGCGAGAAAGCGGATATCCACAAAGCCACGGTTTGCAGCCGCCCCCCCTCTTTTAGCAAACTACAGCGCCAAGACGCCGTAATTTAGCTGGGACAGACGCCCCTTAGAGACCCACGCGTAGAGAAGCTAGCGAGCGAATCGCTCAGCTGGCCGAAGCGCGGTGACCCGCCGTGGAGCCATCGCCCCGAAGCTTCACGCCCGCCTTGCGGTCGGATGCGTGCTGCCCACCCGGTTCGGCGGCGCCCTCTAGAGGCAGGGGCTCCTGCACCCGCGCCAGCAGAGCAAAGAAGCTCGGCACGACCACGGTGCGGACGAAGAACGTGTCGAGGACCACGCCGAGGGCGAGAGCGAACCCGAGTTCGGCCATGCCACGCAATGTGCCGGTGGCCATCGAGAAGAAGGTGCCGGCCATGATCACGCCACAGCTGGTGATGATGCCGCCCGTCGTGACAATCGCACGCCGCAGACCCCGCCTGGCGCCGAGTCGGGCCTGTTCTTCGAACACGCGGGTGGCCAGATAGATGTTGTAGTCCTGCCCCACCGCAATCAGGATCACGAACAGGAAGATCGGCACCTTCCAGTCGAGCCCACGGAACGTGTCGCCGTAGAGCCACTCGAAGAAGATCTCGGTCATGCCGAGCGTCGCCCAGTAGCTCAAGAGCACCGTGAGGATCATGTAAGCGCAGACAAACGGCTTACGCAGCAGGAAGATCAGAACCAAGTAGACGGCGATTACGGTGAGGATCTGGATCCGCCAGCGGTCGGAGTTCGTCACGACCTCCAGGTCACGCATGCCGGGCGTGGTGCCGACAAGCTCGAAGCGGGCGCCGTGCCACGGGTTGGGCTCGCCGTCGATCGTCTGCTCTTTGGCGAACTCCTTGAGCGAGGCGTGCAGCCCCGGCATCGCGTCGCGGGCCGCCTTGGAGAATGGATTGAGGTTGAGCAACACGCTCACCTGGGTCACCTTGCCGGCGTAAGGCTCGGTTTGCGAGACAAACGCCTCGGCCGTGATCGGGCTGCCCGCCGCCGTGAGGTCCTGCAGGCCGCCGCCGCCGAGGGTGCGGCGATGCCTCGGGTCGCCGCCCGTGGGTAGATAGACGCTGCGGACGTCGTCCACCGCCTCTTGATCCAGCAGCCGCGTGTGCAGCCTGGCAATCGTGTAACGGCCGTCGCTGCTGCCAAGATCAACTTCCGAGTCTTCGGGAAGTTCGGCGACAACGGTCATCGGCGCGATGACCCCCTGGCTGAAATACTCCCGGAGCTTCTCGGCGCCCACGACCGAGGTGCGGTCGGGCGCCAGATCGGCCATGAAGTCGTGAGTCACCCCCACCCGCAAGCCGATGAAGATGAACGGCGCCACGAGCCATGCGCTGAGCAGCAAGATCGTTGTGGGGCGGCGCATCACCTGGTCGCTGACCCAGGCCCAGAAGCCGTTCTCGGCGGGCGTTTCGCCCACATGTTCTGTCTCGAGCAGCTTCAGCCCGAAGGGCCAAAACACTTGCTTGCCGAACGCCCGCAGCAGAGCCGGCGCGAACGACATGCACGCCAGCAGGGCGAAAAACAAGCAGACCGCGATGATCGGCCCGCTGCTGACGAACTTGCCGTACTGAGCGAAGGCCATCGTTGAGAGGCCGAGGATCGTGGTGAACGCGCTGCCCGCCAACGCGCCGCTGACGTTGAGCAACGCCCGTCCGGGCGCCTCGCCCGGCTCGGCGCCCTCGACGAGCTCTTCCTTGAAGCGTGAGATCAGGAACAGGCAGAAGTCGGTGCCGGCGCCGAACAGGATGACCACCACGAAGATCTTGGTCGTCGTGAATATCTTGAAGTCCGACCAGGCGTAGTCGTCCGGCCCAAAATTGTCCGCCAGCAGGGCGACCACGTCGTTCGCCACCGACATCGAGACGGCGATCGTCGCAAGCGGCACGAGCACCAGCAGCGGCGCCCGGTAGATGGCAACCAGGCAAACGAGCACCAGCAGCACGGTGGTCCGCTCGGTGTTGGACAGGCTCTCCTCGATCGAGGAACGCATGTCGCCGCCGATCATCGCCGAGCCGGAGATGCTCACCTCCAGCCCGTCGGGCCTTTCACTCTCCATGCCGTCAACGACACCGTGCACGATCTCCAGCAATCGCACGTTGTCGACATCCATCAGGCCGTTGGTCAGACGCACCACGACCATCACCGCCTTGTTCTGCGGCGCGACAAGCATGCCGCCCACCACCTGGGTCTTCTCGTCCCACACATCGACCAGCGGCAACGTGTCCGTATTGGCCAGGGTTTTCGATAGCTTCAGACCGAAGGCGCGGTCCTCGGGTTGCAGTTCCCCGCCATTGCGTGAGAGCGCCAGCACCGCCTGGCTTTTGGCCTTCTCGTTGGGGAACGCCTCACGGAGCAGTTCCTGGCCCTGCAGGCTAGTGACTTCCTTCGGCAGGTAATCGAGGTCGCCATCTTTGGCGATCGAATCCCACGAGGGAGCCACGAGTTTCAACACGACCACCATCACCACCCAGGCGATCAGCACGAGCGCCCAGTGACGGTTGATCAGATTGGCTAGCCATTTCAGAGACATGGCGGGGCGGGAGGTCGCTGAGGGAACGGGCGGCGCAATGACGCGGCGATCCGCTCGGGGCCGTCCTTGATTCTTTGCGTGTGCCGGGGCCTGTAGGGGACAACCATCGTGGCTATCGGGCCGCTCGGCGAATGGGGTCGGGCGCCTAAACCTCGGAGCGCCAAAGGCTTAAGCGTATCGCCACCACGGCGTGCTGCCAAGAGACAACCCGTCAAAGCGGCCGTGCAGGAGGGGTTCAGTTCCATGAGTATCAGGCCTCGGCCGCGTCGAGTGGCAGCGCTAAACGGCGTCGGATCTCGTTCTGGACGTCGGGGATTGGTCGATCGCCGTCCACATCGAACACCAGCTCCTTACGCCGGAATAGATCGATCACAGGCTCCGTGTGGGTGTGGTAGTCGGCGATCCGCTTGCAAATCGTCTCCTCCACATCGTCCGCCCGCGACACCAACTCGCCGCCGCAGACGTCGCAGCGGTCGGGCTGTGCCGGGCGGTGGTGCATCAGGTTGTAATCGATGCCGCACGAGCCGCAGAGCCTCCGGGCTAGCACCCGCTGGATCACCACCTCGTCTGGCACGAGGATCCGGATCACGGCGTCGATGTCGTAGCTCTCGAGAAAGAACTCGGTCTGGGCCCGGTTGCGGGGAAAACCATCGAGCACGAAACCGTAGTTCCAGTCGTGCTCGTCCATGCGTTTTCGCACGACCTCGTCGACGATCTCGTCGGGGACCAGATGGCCGGCATCCATGATCCGCTTGATGCGGGCCGCCAGCTTGGTGTGGCGTTGGATGTTCGAGCGGAAGATGTCACCAACGCTGATGTGCGTCAGGTTGAACCGCTCGGCCAGCAGGTTGGCCTGCGTTCCCTTGCCGCAGCCCTGGACCCCGATGATGACGTACTTGTGCATCGCGGTATGGTAGCAACCCGGGGCGGCCCGGTCAGGCCGCTACCGCATGCTTCTGCGCGATCGGCCTCCCGCAACGCGACGCCAATCCTCACAAGCGTTTCATCCTCCCACGCCGCCGCGCCGGTCAAATGTCGCTGGGGCCCTCGTAGCCGCGGTGGGTCTGAACCGTGATCACGTTGCCGCAATCGTTCAGGTGGACCTCTTCCATGTAAGCGTGGATGAGCAGCATGCCGCGGCCGCCCAGGCGTTCGAGGCGGCTCTCTTCACGGCAGTCGGGCACGTCCTCTTCGTTGAACCCCTCCCCTTCGTCCTCGACCCGCAGCCAGAAACGCTCCGGAGAAGCCTTGCAAGAAACCCGCACCGTCTTCGAAGGATCCGCTTCGTTGCCGTGGCGGATGGCGTTCGTGAGCGACTCCTCGAGGGTCATCTGCACGCCAAAGTAGTCGCGGCCCTCCCAGCCGAGGTCGGCGATGCGTCGCAAAACCTCTTCGAGCACAGGCAGGTGGGCGCCCAGGGTGCTCGGGAATTCCGACTCGATGCTCCAGGTCCACTCTTCGCTCACCGGGCCGCCTCGGGTTGGGGTCGGGCGCCGAGCGGCAGCAGCCGGCTCTCGCCCCCTGGCTCAGAGCACCGCTAGCGCGTCGGCCTCGTCGTCTTTGATCTTGAAGAGCTTCGTGAGCTTCGTGATCGCGAACACCTCGTAGATCTCCGGTCGGATGTTCGTCAGGATCAGCTGAGCCTGCTGGTTCCGCGCCTTCTTCTCGAAACTGATCAGCTTGCCCAGGGCCGCACTAGAGAGAAATTCCACGCGGGCGAAATTCAGCACGATCTTCTTCAGACCGTCACGCTCGACCAGGTCGAACAGCTCCTGGCCCAATTCCTGGATCTCACCCTCGTGGATGATCTTCGAGTCGGTGAACGTGACCACGGTCACGTCTCCCGACGGATTCAAGTGCAGGCGTTTCGGCGAGCTCATGGCGGCGATTGGCGTGGGTGGGGAACTGGCTTCCGATCGGGAGCGGCGGCGCTCCTAATCTGCCGAGCTTATCCCCCCACACCTAGCTGTCAACCCAACCCTACCCCCACGGGTGCAATCGAGGCGAGGCGACTAGTCGGGCTTCTTCATCGCCAGGCTGTGGAAGAACAACACCGCCCCGACCGACATCAGGCACCAGCCGAGCCATGGCGGCGGCTGCAGCACCTTTTTCATACCGGTGGCCGACACCGCCGCGCCGCGCTGGAGACGCTCGGCGAGGAACTGTGTGGTATCCGACGTGAGCACGTAAGCGTCTACCGCACGGAACTGCAGCCCGACCAGAACCAATATGATGGCCAGGAAGAAGTACTGGTTTCGGTTCATCTCCATGGCGCCCTCCTGATGGCTAGATTCCCCGGCTAGGCAGGGACTTAGGGATTCCTCCTTCTTACCATCGGCGGGCAACAGCGTTGGGATCGAGACCTGCGTCGTGTCTGCCGGTTGTATCAATTCCTCCGTCCCCAACGGCCATCCCCCCGTGCCACAGCCGCCAAAATCAATAAAACGGGGGCGGGGCGGGAAATTCCCGCCCCGCCCCCGGCGGATTCATCAGCTGAAATTGAGCAGCGATCAGAAGAGCGAGTCTTCTTCGTCACCCAGTGCGAGCGCCAAGGCCGACTCGGTCAGCTCTTCGCCCTCGGACTCGTCGAACGTGGCGGCCGAGTCGTCTTCGTCTTCCTCGCCGTCGGCGTCGATCGACCACTCGAGCAAGGCCGAGTCGAGCAATTCGGCATCGGGAGTTGTTTCGACCGCCGCTCCGCCGCCCGCGAACGTCGAGGCCTGCGGGTCGTTGTGGTAGTAGACACCCGGGCCAAAGACCGCAGCGGCGACAACCGGCTCGTCGTCTGCGAATTCTTCGATCGGGCCCGAATCAACGACCGTGACTATCGGCTCGACCACAGGAGCCGAAACCGATTCGGCGGCCATCGGCTCCGGAGCGACGGCGTTCGCAGCGGCGAGCGCCGCAGCCGCCTGCTGGGCGTCGTAAACCTCCTTGGCGTCACGCCAGACCGTGAAGTCGGCGCCGTTGACCTCGCCGTCCAGGTTGCCGTCGGCCTGCAGTTGGGTAGCCGAGCCGTAGGTGCTAACCCACTCGTCGTAGTCGGCCCTGTCGACGGCGCCGTCGCCGTTGTAGTCGCCCCGGATCGGACCGGCGCTGCCCATGGTGCTCAGGTCGGTGTCGAAGTAGTAGTCCTCGACTTCACCGGCAGTAGCGCTGCCGGTGTAACTCAGGCCGAAGTTGCCCCAGCGGAAGCGAGCGGCGATCATCGCGTCGGCGGCCACCGATCCAACACCGCTCGGCGTGGCGAACACGTAGGTGTGGGTGCCGTTGAGCAGCGACATGTCGTCGGCGATCTGCTCGCCCGGATCATCCCAGTCGCCGTCGTTGTTGAAGTCGATCCACGCGTTGAGCGAAGAGCTGGCCGCCCCGGTCGCGGTGATCTGGATGTCGATCGTCGAATTGCGGACGACCGAATCACTGAGCAGGGTGACGCCGTCCTCGTCGTCCGTGCCGGCGATGTCGTCGGCCGTGGCGTCCGTTGACGTGAGCGTGCCGCTGTCCGTGTCGACCCCGCCTCCCAGGTAGATGCCGGGCACCACGGTGTGACGGGCGCCGTTATTGGCGGGCAGCGTGGGGTAGTTGTGGGTCGCGTCGACGAACAGGTCGCCGTAATCCTGCGTGCCCACGGCGCCGCCGCCGGTGGGAGCGTCGTCAACACCGAACAGGCCGACCGTCGTGGTCGTGCCGTCCTGTACCACCACCGTACGCGCCCCGATCGGAGAGCTTTGGATCAGCGTGGTCTCGCTGAGATTCAGCGCCACCTGGTACGTGTTGTTCTGGGTCGGGTTGAACGTGTAGTTGCCGTCGGCGTCGGTGATGGCGGTGAGCTTCAGGTCGTTGTAAAGACCGTCCGCATCGTCGGCGCCGTACAGTTGCACGGCCACGCCCGAACGCCCGAGCTCGCCCGGGTCCTGCAAGCCATCGCCGTCGATGTCGTAGAAGACCGTGCCCGTCAGACTTCCCGGCAGGCCGCCGGTCGGGCGGATCAAGAATCGGCCGCCGACCGTGGAGCCCGGCAGCACGGTCGACTCGAACATGCCGCTGCTGGGCGACTTGTAAGTGTAGTCGCCCGGCAGGGTGCTCTCGTCGATCCGGATCCGGGCGTTCGTGCTCGTGCCCGTGGGCGTGATCGAGAACACGTACTGGCCGTTCGCGTTCGTGGTGTCGCTCCGCTCACCGAAGTCGAACTGCCCGTTGTTGTTCGCGTCGTGGTAAACGCGGACGTTCGTGAACGGCGAATCGGTCGCCGCGTCGTAGGCCGAGTTGTTGTTGAAATCGAGGTTCACGTGGCCGCTGACCGTCACCACCTGGCTGGTGGCCAGCATGTAGTCCTCGACTTCGCCGGTGCTCGCGGCCCCGGTGTAACCCAGGCCGAAGTTGCCCCAACGGAAGCGAGCGGCCAAGTGCGAGGCCGAAATATTCACGCTGGAGGGCGTGGCGAACGAGACGCGGTTGGTCTCGCCCGAGACCAAGAACATGTCGTCGGCGATCCGTTCGCCCGGGTCGTCCCAGTCGCCGTCGTTGTTGAAGTCGATCCACGCGTTGAGCGACGCGCTCAGGCCGGTGGCCGTGATGTCAAACGTGACGGTCGAGTTCGGCAAGATGCGGGGGCTGACCAGCACCACGCCATCCTCGTCGTTGGCCCCGTTGAGGTTGTCGCCCGTGGCGTCGGTGCTCTGGATGCCATCGACCTCGGTGTCGACGCCCGAGCCCAAGAAAATGCCGGGCACCACCGTGTGGCGGGCGCCGTTGTTGGCCAGAGTTGTCGGGTATCGCTTGCCCGAGGCGGGATCGTAGATCAGGTCGCCGAAGTCCTGGGTCCGTTGGTCGAACAACCCGAAGGTCACGCCGTCGGTCGCCTCGCCGGCGTTGATCGTCACCGCGACCCCCGCCCCGTTGTCGGGCGTCGTCTGACGGTACTCGGCGCCGGAGAGATCGACACGCACCGTGTAGGTCGACCCGCCGGCCGGGTTCAACCGGAACTGGCCGTTGGCGTCGGTCATCGTCGACACCTCGCCGGCGTCGTAGCTCTGGTTGCCGTTCGCGTCGATGTAAACCCGGAAGCTGAGGCCGGGCGCGGTCTCGTTGCTGTCCTGCGTTTGGTTGTCGTTCACGTCCTCGTAAATCGAGCCGTCGATGATCGCCCCGACGCCCGAGTCCGGCTGCACGTAGAAGCTGGCCGAGATCGCGTCGCCTTGGTCGGTGAGCGTGGTCACGGCTCCGCTGAGCGGGGCGACGTAAGAGAACGACTCGCCTAGGGCCGACTCCACGTCGGCTTCGACCACGCGGATCGTCACGTCCTGCTCGCCGGGGATCGAGAGCGACAAGGTGTAGGCGCCGTTCTCGTCGGTGACGCCGGTCGACTCGCCCACGTCGAGCACGCCGTTCTCGTTGGCGTCGTAGTAAACCGTCACGCCCTCGAGCGCGGTATCGAAGCTGTTGGCGGCCCCGTTGCCGTCGAAGTCGCTGATCACCACGCCCGACACGTCGACCAACGTGGCGGCCGGGTCGATCTCGAGCAGGAAGTTGAGTTCCTTAACCACTGACGTGAAGCCCAGGCTGGCCGGGTCACCACCGAACAGTTGCGCGTCTCCTGAGAACACCGACACCGAGTACTGCTTCTGCAAGCTGTCGTACTCGAAACTGCTGAACCCACTCTCCAAGACATCCTGTGTAGATGCGTAAGAACGGGCGATGATGCGATCCTCGAGCGACGCATCCTGAGACGTGTCGATCGAGATCTCGTACTCGAGCGTCTTGCCAAAATCGCTGAACCACTCCCAGTAGGCGCCGGGCTGATCGACCGGATCGGGAGGCAAGGGCGTGGACTCGACGTCGAAGTAGTAGTTGCCGTCGGCCCCGGTCGTGAAGTACTGAACCTTGCCGGTCGGGGTCCGTGAAATGGCGTTGCCCGTCGCGTCGTACTCCACCTCGAACTGCGTGGCAGCCACCGTGACGTTCGACGCGAAGCTCTCTTGGCTGTAATCGAAGTTCTGATAGGTGATCGATTCGCCGTTCGTGGTCAGCAGCGAGACGTCCACCGCGGTGATCGAGGTCGGAAGGCCCGTCGTCTCTTGGATGAAGGTCTGCACCGAGCCGATCATGGCCGCCGAATCTTGGTTCATGTACGCGTCTCGGTCGACCACCGGGTACGCGAACTCTTCTCCCGTGTCGGGGAGGCGGCTCTGGTAGATGCCGCTGTCGTAGTGCACCGAATCGAACGCGTCGTCGAGCACCACGGTCTGCGTAATCGTGGTCCCGATGTCGGTCGTCACCAGGACTTCGCCGAGCTCGATGTGGCGCTCGAAGTTGAAGTTCTCGTCGTTGTCGACGCCGGCGCCAATCATCGCGAGGTGATCACTACCCTCGATCCCTTGCGCGTTGTCATCAACACCCACCTTGCCCTGGATGCGGGTTCCGGAGACCTCGGTGCCATGGATCTTCACCTGAAGATTGGACTCGAAAGTAACGGCGCCGTCGCCCCAGTTCTCGAAGACGAGCTGCCAGTTTGCGGCCTGCTCGGTGGCGAACAACTCCGCAAAGTGACGGTTGGTGGTGAAAGTCCAGAACTCACCGCCTGCCACGGGAGTAGCTCCGCCGAAATCGATGCCGCCAACTTGCTGGAAAGGCGATTGGCCCGTCGGATCATTCAGGAAACCTAGGCCTTCTCCTGTGACGATAAAATCGTCGATCACATCATCGCCGGGGATGGCCGCGCCTTCGTCCCCCTGCGGAGTCTGGAACACGAAGGGCGCGCCGCCGTCTCCGGGCTGCAAACGGTAAGGGCTCAGCACGCTTTGCGTGCCGTCCGGAGAGACCAGGGAGATATTCAGGTGCTCGATATCACCACTAGCGATTTGCAGCGTGACTTCAACCCACTCGACCGAAAGGAAATCGGTGGTGATGCTCGGATCGAACTCGAGCGGCAAACTGGGGAGCCCACGGCCGCTATTCAGATTGACATCGCCGTTGGGATTATAGAACGGCGCCCCCGTGATCACCGATCCGATCTCGTTGCCGTCGTTGTCCTCAATGATCTCAAACGCGTAAGGCTCGGAGAACTGATTGTAAAAACCCGTATTAATATTACCGCCGTTCAGACCGCCAGGGATGATCATCTGGATTTCGCCATCCGGGTCGAGATCGGCGAACGCCCGCGGCTGGACCCTAAAAACGGAGCCGTTCCCGCCGAGCACGCCTGAGGTGAGCGTCTTTGTGTCGTCGACGTACTGATCGAAAACATCCCACGCCAAAGCGAGTTCGACGGCAAGGTTGACGTCCAAAACGCCGTGCGCGTAGCCGGTCTCTTCGAGCTGCTGCCCGTAGCCGTAGCTCACCGTGAACCCGGCGCCGTTCTCAAAATTCAGCGGGACGCTGAGCTCATTCTCGGGGAACGTGAGAAAGAAGCCGCCCCCCGAGTCCACGTCGTCATCGAACAACCCCTGGAAGACAAAGAGCGGATCAACCGGGATCGTTACAGCGGACGAGCCCGAGGAGCTCAAGATCGTCGGGAAGATCGGCACTGGCGGGTCCCCTTCGCCTTCACCCGTCTGGATCGCAGAGATATCGATGTATGGGAAGACGTAGTAAGAGGTCCCCGGAACTCCCGCGTTTCCATCGGGGTCTATGAATTCGCCATCCTCATCAACCACGATGGTGGGCGACAGAACCGCCGGCAGATCGAAGTCGGGAATGTTGGCGAAGATCGCCTTGTAGGCGGGCAAGAACGGGTAATTGGTGTCGTCCCCATCGACGGGCAACGCCACATCACCTTCGGGCGTTGTGTACAAGTCGTCGACATCGCCCTCGAAGAACGGATCGAAACCTTCGAGGTTCGGCAGAACGGCGTCCTCGATGTCGGCTTCGCCGTCACCATCGAGGTCGATGTCGTAGTAGTGGTACAGCGGGATGTCGAAATCGGGGTCGACGAACGCCCGGAACGGGTTGGTGACCCAGGTCGTGCTGAATTGGTCGTTCTGACGCGCCGACATCAGCAAGATCTTCTCGACATCGCGGCGGCTGAGGTTCGGGTTCGCGTCGAGCATCAGCGCGATGGCGCCGGCCACCTGGGCGGCGGCGGCGGTCGTCGAACTGTAGTTCGACATGTAATCGGTATCGATGAAGTAGTCGTTGTCGTACTCGTCGTTCACGAACGGCAACACGTTGCTGCCATCCTCGCCCGGCAAGTCGGTCGTGACCAAACCGCTGCCTTGGCCGATCTCTCCCTCAACGTTGAGGGTCGATCGGGAGCCAACCGGCGCCACCAGCAGCACGTTCGAACCGGTCTCCCAGACCGGACTGATCGAGCCCGACTCGGGGTTCTCGTAGTCACCGCCGTGATCGACGCCGCCGACCGTGATGGTGTAGATCGAGTTGGCGAGCTGGTCGTATTGAGAGGACTCGAAGTTGCCGAGACTCTCAAACGCATCGACATAGTCCGGGCCGTTGTTGTCGCCGGAGCCAACGACATGGATCGATCCGAGGCTGCGGTACTCTCCCTCGTCGACAAAGCCGTCTCCGTCCACGTCGAGCCAGACCGATCGGCCCAGCCGCGCGGTCTCGCGGATCGCCTCGATGAGTTCGGGGTCCATGCGATCGGCAGACCCGTCAAAATTGCCCGAGACGTCTTCTATCAAGTAACCGTGGAGATAGATGTCCGTCATGTCTTGCGCGACGATCGCATCGATCACCTGGTCGCCGTCGGTGTCGAGCGGAATGCCAGCCAGATAGCGGTAGGCGTCGTTGGCGACCGTCACGTTGTCGGGCGACGTGAAGTCGAACGCCACCCCATCGAGTTGTCCGGGGATCATGCGGATCGGGATGATGTCTGCGCCGAAAGCTACGCCGACGCCGCCAATACCGTTGTTGCCGACCGCGGCCGCCAAGCCAGCCAGGGCCGTGCCGTTCACGTCGGTCGGGTCGGAGTAAGCCGGCGTGCCGCCAGCGAGCAGGTCGATCTGCAGGTCGGTGCGGATGTTCGCGGCTATGTCTTCGTGGCTGAGAGCAAAGCCACCCGAGATGATCGCGATCTGGATACCGGAGCCGTCGACCCCTTGGCCCCAAGCCCCGGTCACGTTGATGTCTTCCCCCGGGACCGCGAAGGTATCGAGGTAGACATCAGAGTCCGGCTGGAGCACCAGCTGACCGTCGGCGCGCAGGTGCCATTGGTCACTGAAGTAAGGATCGTTGGGAATGAAATCGGCGGCGAGCATCTGCCGCTCTTCGAGCCGCTCGACGTTGCGGCTCTTCGCACGCCGGCGCGGCGCCTTGCGAGCTTGTGTGGTCTTGCCGCCCAACAAGGGGCTGAAACGGCTGGCTCCCGAACGGCTCTTGCGGTTCTTGCTCACGGTCTTTTTCGATCCTTGGCTTCGCTGGTCGTCGTGCGGCGGCCTGTCAGGAAAGGTCACTGAGGACCTAAGGACTCGGCGCCGCGTGAACGGTTCTTCTGTTCCGGAATAGGGAGAGACTGGCGTGTCTTCAGCGGGTCGTCAGGCGGATCCGCAACACGGGTAGGTTCGCAGGTTCGTTGCTAGCACTGTTTTCCCTGTGCAACTCAAGCAGTCGATTGCCTAGGGAAACCGGTTGTCTCGCCGTGGCGAAACGTCTGGCGTACATGCCAATCAAGCCATCCCTGAGCAGACCTTTCCCAAGCCAAATCGCTAGGTACTGGGGAATCTTTTGGGTTGCTGGCCCGACGACGCCTCATAAGAGAGGCAAATTGGGCAGCTTCTTCGATCCTTGCAGATTAATTGGCGTCGTAAATCGCGTCAATGAAACGGATTCAGTCGACGCCCCGCTTTCTGTTGAGTTCTTACGCGGCAACGTGGGCTCCGCTTGGGGTGTCGCGTTACCTCATGCGTACGGCCCCCCGCGACGCTCCAGTAGTGAGCCCGATTCGGGGACAAGGCCTGTAACGAAAGGCCCAAAGCCGAGCTGAACGTCACGCAATCCCCCCATTTTCACATCGCGGATGCGAGCGGAATCGCTGCTTCCCCCTGGGTTCGCCGTTGCCGGCTAAAACTAGTCCCGAAAAGTTTGACGACTGTGACGAATCAACTGGTTCCCTGGGTCGTAGCGGTCCGATGAAGAGCCACGGAGATACAGGTCGTACCGCTTATGCACCCTGAAAAGTGCTGGGAGAACGACCGAGATTAACCTATTCGGGTTAACTCAGGGCGGCTGCTGCCTTGGATTCAGACCCTTTTCAGTACTGTCAGGCGGTCACGCCGCACCGAAGCGGGGGAACGGACATGAAAAAAGCGATCTCAATCGGCTTGTTCGCTTGGGGAACAGCCATGGCGTGTGGGGTCATGCTCAGCGCCCACAAAGCGCTCGCACAGCAGGGCTACGTGCCGCCCACCTTTTACGGCGCCCAAGTCGCCGGCGGCCCGATGGCTGCTGGCCCCATGAACAACGGGCAATGGACGAACGCCCACGGCGACTCGGTCACGCCAGCGAGCTTCAGCCAGGCATACGGCTGCGGAAGTGGTTGCGGCCCAATGGGTTGTGGTCCGATGGGCGGCGGCGGGCCGATGGGCGGCGGCATGATGGCCGCCATGATGGGGACACCTTCCGGCTACGACGCTGGCTACGGCGCCGTTGGCCCGAGCGAGCAGTGCGGCCCCCATTACTTCGATTTCTCTACCGAGTACCTGTTTTACACTCGCGATACCGATGCGTTTGGCGGCGACACGGTCCTCTCGACCTTTGGCTTCGCCAACAACCCGAACGATCAGGCGGAACTGGATCAGAACTCGGCGATCCGGTCGAGCGACATCGAGTCCAACGACATGAACGGCTGGCGGATCGTGGGACGGATTGATGTCGGCGCCCTCTCGGTGATGGAATTTGGCTACAGCGCGCTGTACAGCGATGAGAGCTCGGTGTTCAACGTGCCGGCGAACGATCCCAACCCAGGCGCCGGGCCCGGCAGGCAGCTGTTCAGCATTTTCAGCGCCTACGGCACGGCAAACCCGGGCGGCCCGACGCCTGCGACCGTGGACGACGTGTTCGCCCAGATCGACCAGGCTTCGATCCACCGCTACACGTTCGACCACGAATTGGAGTCGGTCGAGGCGAACTTCCGTCGCTACTGGGTCGGCCACAGCCCCAGAATCACAGGCACCTACCTGGCCGGCTTTCGCTACACGAGCCTCGACGAGGCGCTAGGCTTCTTCTCGCAGTCGAGCCAAGCGGGGCAAGGCTCGATCTCGATCGAGACGGAGGTTGAGAACCGGCTGGTCGGCGCCCAAGTGGGCGGCGACGGCTGGATCACCGTGTGGCAGGGCATCCGCGTTGGCGGCGAAGTGAAAGCGGGCATCTTCGGCAACAACTACGACGAGAAAACCAATATCTCGCCATCGACGACCGATTCCACCGCGGTTGGTTCGTCGCGGCGATCCGACAGCCTGGTGTCGTTCCTTGGCGAAGCGAAGCTCTCGGTCGTCGCCAACGTCACGCCGAGCATCTCGCTCAAGGGCGGGTACGAGATCCTGTACCTGAACAACGTCGCGTTGGCCGGCGACAACTTCCTGGGCGCCGAGCCTTACGGCGAGGTCCCTGGTGCACCGGCGGCCGCGCCGGTGTCCGACAATGGCGAAGCCCTGTACCACGGCTTCCACGCGGGTCTGGAATGCACCTACTGATCCGAACCATTTCGGCACTCAGAGCGTCATAACCAACGCCCCGACGGCGCCAGCCGTCGGGGCGTTTTTTCGTGGTTCCGCATAAAAAACGGCGTCTTGAGCGTTTCTCCCCTTCGTTTTATCGTGTCCCCCACGAGGAACTCCGGGGTACAATTAAATAGATAGGCCCGGTGATCAGATTACGACCGGGATCATTCTTAGGAGGATAAGCACCACTTAATGGAAATCGACCGCAAGAAGGGTGTTCACAGCGAGTCGGCCGTGCTGGTCGGCGTCCAGCTGCCCGATTCTCATGAAGAGTCTGAACCGCTGACCGAGCTCGCCGGCTTGGTCGAATCGGCGGGGGCCGAGATCGTCGGTCGATTGCACCAGCGCCGCGAGGCGCCCGACCCGGCCGCCTACTTAGGCAAGGGCAAGCTCGAAAGCCTCCAGCAGATGGTCGCCGCGGCCGAGGCCGACGTGATCGTCTTCGACAACGACCTCTCGCCGGCCCAAGTTCGCAATCTTGAGCAAGCCACCAAGGTCAAGGTGCTCGACCGCACCGAGCTGATCCTCGATATCTTCTCGACCCGCGCGCAAACGCACGAGGCCCGCTTGGCGGTCGAGCTTGCGCAGCTCGAATACTCCCTGCCGCGTCTGAAGCGGATGTGGACCCACCTCTCGCGTTTGAAGATGGGCGTCGGCATGCGTGGCCCGGGCGAGAAGCAGCTCGAAACCGACCGCCGGCTGGTCGAGCGCCGCATCGTCGACCTGAAACGCGACCTCGAGAAGGTGCTCCGACGCAAAGAACGCGAGGTCGCCGCGCGCAGCGACCGCATGACGGTCTCGCTGGTGGGCTACACGAACGCCGGCAAGAGCACGCTGCTCAATCGACTCACCGCCGGCGAGGTTTACGCCAAGGACCAGCTCTTCGCCACGCTCGACACGCGCACCCGCCGCTGGCGGCTGCCGAGCTGGGGGCCGGTGCTGCTGAGCGACACGGTCGGATTCATCCGCGACCTGCCTCACCGCTTGATCGCGAGCTTCAAGGCGACGCTCGAAGAGGCGCGCCAGGCCGACCTGCTGCTGCATGTAGCCGACGCCAGCAACCCGGCCGTGTTCGATCAGATCAAGGCGGTTCACTCGGTGCTCGCCGAGATCGGCATCGACCAAAAGGACACCCTGCTGGTGCTCAACAAGGCCGACAACGCCGACGACAAGCAGCTGGCGGTGATCGAGAGCCGTTACCCCGGATCGGTGCGAGTGAGCGCCCACACCGGCGACGGGCTCGACCGCCTCGAGTCGGCAGTGAGCGAGGCCCTCAGCCAAGGCTTTGTCGAAGCCGATGTCGTGACAGCCGTCGGCAACGGCAAGCTTTTCGCTTACCTGGCCAAGCACGGCGAGATTCTCAGCCGCACTTTCAACGAAGACCGCGTGGCGATCCATTGCCGCGTGCCGAAGAAATACCTCGGTCGTATCGCCGCCGGAGACGCAGAAGTCGTCGTCCGCACGGCGAGCGATTCGGGCGTGCTGGGCGGCGGCAATGTTGACGGCGGCATTGTCTTGCCTGCTAGTGACAATGCCCTGTCGGACAGCGCGATGGACGACGTGGCTTGAGACGCTCGCTCCGCGACAAACGTGTGGTTCTGACCGGCGCCTCGACGGGCATTGGCCGTGTCCTCGCTTTGCGGCTCGCCCGGGAGGGCGCCCGCTTGGTTCTCGTCGCCCGCAACCAGGAAAAGCTGGCCGGCGTCGCCGAAGAGGCGCGACGCCTCGGGGGCGAGGCGGTCGTTTGCGCGGGCGACGTCACCGATCCGATCGTGCGTACTGCGGCGCTGCAGACCGCCAAGGCCGAGTTCGGCGGCCTCGACCTGTTGATCAACAACGCCGGGGTCAGCGCCTTGGGGCGTTTTGTCGGTTCCGATCCCGACCGGCTGCGCTCCGTGATGGAGCTGAACCTGTTCGCCGCGGCTGAGCTGATACGCGGGGCGGCGCCGATGCTCGCCGATGGCGACGACCCGTTGGTCGTGAACATGGGCTCGGTCCTGGGCCATGTCGGGGCGCCCCACAACAGCGAGTATTGCGCAAGCAAGTTCGCCCTCCGCGGCCTGTCCGAGGCGATCCGCCCGGAGTTACGCCGTTCGGGCATCGGCCTTCTGTTGGTCTCTCCCGGCACGGTGGCGACCGAGTTCTTCGACCACGTGGTCGACAAGCGGAACGATCCGCCGTGGGGCAAACCTCGCGGCGTGACGCCGGAGCGGGTGGCCCGGCGCACCGTGAGAGCGATGAAATGGCGGCGGCGTGAGATCGTCGTTGGTTGCGCGGCCCACGCGATGGTGCTGGCGAACCGCCTGTTCCCCAGGCTGGTGAGATGCGCGTTGCGGCGTTACGGTTGAGCGGTTCTTGCCGAAGACCATAAGCCGACGAGCCACGCTCGTCGGACTTCTACCCAAACGCCTCCGACGAATGTAGCTCGTTGGCTATTGCCCAAGTGTTGCACGATGCCAAACTCGCCCCACTCCGCGCTCGACGTGCTTTACGACGACGGCCCCTGCCTGGTGATCAACAAGCCCGCGGGATTGCTGACCCAGGCTCCTGTGGGCATCGACAGCCTGGAGCTGCACGTCCGCGAGTTTTACAAGCAGCGTGAGAACACCACCGGCAAGATTTACCTGGGCATTGTTCACCGCATCGACAGGCCGGTGACCGGCTGCATCGCCTTCGGCCGCCACGTGCGGGCCGCCAGCCGCATGGCGGCGCAGTTCCAACAGCGCACGGTCGACAAGACCTATTGGGCGTTTGTCGAGGGCCGGGTGTCTCCCGACCAAGGGACCTGGACCGACCACCTGCACAAGCGGCACGGCATGAGCCAGTCGATTGTCGTGCCGGAAGACGACCCACGCGGCAAGCTCGCCGTGCTGCACTACCGCGTGCTGCACGCCACCGAGGAAGGCACGTGGCTCGAGATCCAACTCGAGACCGGCCGCACGCACCAGATCCGTGTGCAAGCCGCCTCGCGTGGACACGCCATCTGGGGCGACTCGCAATACGGCTCGCAGCGTCTGTTCGGCGACCAAGCGGTTGACCTGCGTGAACGGGGCATCGCGTTGCACGCCCGCTTCCTTGGCTTGCGTCATCCGATGCGCGACGAGCGGGTCGAGGTCACAGCGCCGCTGCCGGCTAGCTGGGAGGCGTTGCAACTCCCTGCCGCTGCGGGCTAAGCCACATTCGCCTACAGGAGTCGGTGGTTGAACCTGCCATGGCGTTAACCGACGACTTCCGTCGGCGGCTGTGGAGAACTTCGCTACGCCTATAAAAGGAGAGAGGGCGTTTCGCATGCGAAACGCCCTCTCGTTGCTTTAAGACGCTGACGCCCGGTTGGCTCTCAGAGCCCGGTGCTCTGGCGGACTTGCGTCTGGATGTCTTGCGGCAGCTTGTTGAGCTCTCGCTCAACCTCCTGCCGGTCGCCTTCAAGATGGACCCGCTGCGGACCGCTGGCGGTCGACACCGTCACGTCGATGGCGTACTGACCGTTCGCCACGGCAACCGAAGCGGAAGGAGCCGAAGGGCTCGCAACCGAGTAGCTCGACGCCATGCCGCTGGCCGAGTAGCTGCGGGCGGAAGTCGTCTGGGGCGTTCCGCTGTAGGCCCTCGATTGTGTGAAGCCGAGCAGCGAGCTAAGTGTCCCTCCAGCCTGTGGCAGGGCGGCGAACGCGGGGCTGGGTTGCACCTCGACCTGCTGCACGCCCTCGGAGGTGAGGATCTCGATCGATCGCGGGCGGTCGAGCGTTGGCAGCGAGGCGAGGTCCATCACCGGATGGCCATCGACCGACAACAGCACGAGGCCTTGGACCAAGCGGGCTTGTTGGGCGGAGCCCATCGGGTCGATCTTCGTGATCAGCATGCCGCGTCCGTCGGAAAGCGATTCGTGGCACTGTTTGAGCGTGGTCGGCAACGGCGCCAGCTCCAGGCCCCAGCTCGCCAGCGAGAGCATCTCAAGGCCTTGGTTCGCCTCCGGCAATGGCGTCAGCGGCATGCCGGGCAGGGCGCGAGCGAGTGTCTGGTCGCGGAGGCGGTCGATGTCGATCGAGCCATCCGCCTTGGTGGCCAGGGGCGTTTGGGTGGCGGCGGGCTGTTGGCCGATGCCGATGGCGGCGAGCGTGAGGGTCAGCATCAGGCCGAGGGAGGTGCGGTGGAGAGACATGATTTGGTTTCCTTAAGGGAGGGCCCTGTTGCGGGCCGTTGGACTCGGGAGGGGGGAGGCTAATCAGCTGAGCGGTCGTCGAGTCGCGGGGGGGACAAATAAAACCGCGGGGGCCGGTAGGCCCCCGCGGCGGTTCGGCTCGCTCCGGTTCACCAAGGCATCACGGCGGGGCGGAAGCCCGTGCGGCCGCGGTTGCTGCGGTTGCCACGGTTGCTGTTGCTCGACTGCGACCGCCAGTTGTTGGGCATGACGGCGGGCTGGATGACGTTGTTGCCGCCGCCGTTCACCGGCATGGTCGAGTAGCCGCCGCCGCGGCGGTTGGTCTTGCTCTTGGTCCAGGCGTTGGTGCGGTTGCCGAACCCGCCGACGCGGCTGCCGCCGCCCAGCATCGATCCGCCCTGCGTCGAGCCGCCGGCGATCACCCGGCCGTTGCCGCCCTGGGTCGAAACGCCGCCCTGCGAGACGTGCGTGCCGTTGCGGCCGATGGTCATGTTGAAGTTGTGACCGACGCCGGAGTTGCCGTTGCTGGCTCCCAGCGAGTGTGAGAGCGAGATGCCGTCCTTGTCGGCGCCGACGGCGAAGGCCGATCCGAAGCTGCCGCCGGGGCCCACATGGGTCTTGGTCTTGGCGTGGGTCCAGTCGCCATCGGCTCCGGCCGAGGCGCCGGCCCCGCCGGGACCGACATCGACGCTCGTATCGGCCGAGGCGGCCAGGGCGGCTTGGGGAAGGATGAGCAGGCAGGCGGCGATCAGCGAGGCGGCCAGGGGGGTGGAGCGGGTCATGGCGGGGTCTCCGAGTGAAGCGTTTTAGGCGGGAGGGGAGTCGACCGCGTGTCGGTCGTTACCCAACCAAGCGGGCGGCGCCAGCTGCTAGGGACTCGGAAATCCGGAAAAGTTCGCCCTCGGCTCAAGAACCTTGTTTTCCAGGGGCATTCGCCCCTCCAGCCGCGTGAGCGCAACCTAATTGAGCCGCTCGCCCGCCTCATCGGCGGCGAAGAGATGGCAACGACCCGCACGGATCGCCAGTCGGACCGATCCAACCCAACCTCCGGCGTCGCCCGGCAATCGCACGACACAGTCGCCCGCTCCCGCTTCGAGACAGCAATGGAGGAGCGTCTCGTGCCCCAGACGCTCGACTGTGCGCAGTTGAGCCCGAGCGAATGCAGCCGCGTTCTCGTCGGTGACGAGCAACAGATCCTCGGCGCGCACGCCGAGAACCGCTGGCCCCGCCAAGCCGGCGAGTGCGGGGGCGGGATCGAGGGGCCACTCCCCTGCCCCGCCGCGGAAGACTCCCGCTTGGACGACCCCCTCGAAAAGATTCATCGCCGGGCTGCCGACGAACGTCGCGGCAAACCGATTCGCGGGCCGGAGATAAACCTCGATCGGTGGGCCGGTCTGGCGGACCTCTCCATCGTCGAGCAGCACGAGTCGCTGGCCGAGGGTCATCGCCTCGATCTGATCGTGGGTCACGTAGAGCATCGTGGCGCCAAGGCGCCGGTGCAGTGCGGCGATTTCCGAGCGCATCTCGCCGCGGAGCTTCGCGTCGAGGCTCGAGAGCGGCTCGTCGAACAAGAAGGCCCGCGGCTGGCGTACGATCGACCGCCCCAGAGCAACGCGCTGACGCTGGCCGCCCGAGAGTTCCTGCGGGCGGCGATCGAGCAGCGACTGAAGTCCGAGGATCTCTGCGGCAGACGCCACACGCTGGGACCGCTCGGCCTCGGGCGTGCGGCGCAGCCCCAGCCCGAACTCCAGGTTCCGCCGCACCGTCAGGTGGGGGTAGAGGGCGTGGTCTTGGAACACCATCGCCACACTGCGTTTGGCGGGCGGGGCGTCGTTCATCCTTCTGCCATCGAAGGCTATCTCGCCGCCGCTTGGAGAATCGAGCCCCGCCACGAGCCTCAGTGCGGTCGTTTTGCCGCAACCGCTAGGGCCCGCTAAGACCACGAGTTCGCCGTCGGCCACGTCGAGGTCGACGCGGCGCAAGGCTTGGGCGCCGCCGGGGTAAGTCTTGCTAACTCGGCTTAAGGTGATTCGCGCCAAGGCGGCGTACCCATCTATTGAGGTGAATTCAAAGCCCAGGCGACGGGCAACTTTCAGGGTGGTCTAGATTAGCCCAAATCGGAGAGACTATCACAACACGACAGGCAGCCCGGTGGCCGCCTGGCTCTTCCCACGATAGCTGCTCGGCTCAGGAAGCATCGCCCCGATGACGCAGACCGATTACCACCTGCCCGCCCTCTCGCCCCCTCGCGCCATGCTCCGCGCCTGCAAGCGGGCGATTTTCCGCTGGAAGACCGTCGACACGGCCGGCGCCAAGCTCACCGGCGGGCAACTGCTGATGCGTTCGCTCGTGGTGCGTCGCATGCTCGCTCGCGAGTTGCTGGGCGCCGACGAGAAGCAGATCGGCGTGTTGCTGCCCCCTTCCAACGGCGCGGTGGTGGTCAACGCGGCCTTGGCGCTCGACCGCCGCGTGGCGGTGAACCTCAACTACTCCGTGACCGAAGCGGTGATGAACGCCTGTGTGCGTAAGGCGGGCATACGCCACGTGCTCACCAGCCGCAAGGTGGTCGACAAGCTCGACATGAAGATCGACGCCGAGGTGGTTTGCCTCGAGGACTTGCGTGACAAAGCGACGTTGGCCGACAAAGCGCTCGGCGCATTGGGCGCCTACGCCACGCCTTCGGCGCTGCTCGAACGGCGTCTCGGCTTGCACACCACGTCGATGGACGACTTGCTGACGGTTATCTTCACGTCCGGCTCGACGGGCGAGCCGAAGGGGGTGATGCTCACGCACGCCAACATCGCCTCGAACATCGACGCGATGCACCGCGGGATCGACCTGAGCAAAGAGGACGTGATCCTCGGCATCCTGCCGTTCTTCCACTCGTTCGGCTACACGGTGACGCTGTGGACGCCGCTCGCCCTCGACCTGTCGGCCGTGTACCACTTCAGCCCGCTCGACGCGCGTCAGATCGGCAAACTCTCCCGCGAGCACGGGGCGACGATCCTGCTGAGCACCCCCACGTTCTTGCGGAGTTACATGAAGCGATGCAACCCGGAAGACTTCGCCTCGCTCGAAGTCGTCGTGGTCGGCGCCGAGAAATTGCCGATCTCCCTGAGCGACTCGTTCGAGAAGAAGTTCGGGGTGCGTCCGGTCGAGGGTTACGGCGCCACCGAGCTCTCGCCGCTGGTCTCGGTCAACGTGCCCGCCTGTCGGTCGCACACCGAGGGGGTCGACTCGCGTGAGGGCAGCGTCGGACAGCCGGTTTGCGGCGTGCGAGCGCGGGTGGTCGACCCCGAGAGCCGCGAGCCGCTCGCCCAAGGCGAGGAGGGGATGCTCGAGATCACGGGCCCCAACCTGATGCTCGGCTATTTCGACGACGCGGAAAAAACCGCCGCGGTGGTGCACGACGGGTGGTACGTGACGGGCGACATCTCGGTGATCGACCCCGAGGGCTTCATCCACATCACGGGGCGGCTGAGTCGGTTCTCGAAGATCGGCGGCGAGATGGTTCCCCACGTCCGCGTGGAGGAAGAGATCCAGCGGTTCCTCGGCGACGAAGAAGCGGAAGCCGTCAGTGCGGTCGTTACGGCAGTGCCCGACGCCAGGAAAGGCGAACGCCTCATCGTGGTGCACAAGGCGATCGACAAGTCCCCGGACGAGATCGCCGCCCACCTCAAGGCGGTCGGTGTGCCGAACCTCTGGATCCCCGGCAACGACAGCTACCTGCTGGTCGACGAATTGCCTTTGCTCGGCTCGGGCAAGCTCGACCTCAAACGCCTGGCCGAAGTCGCCCGCGAGCATTTCGCCGCCGGTGCTTAGGGCAGGTCGCTTGCGTCCATGCGCCCCCCGCGGCTTTACTGGGTCAGAGGCTGCCGCAAGCCGCCATCGGACGCTTCGTGCCGGCGTGCGACCGAGGCGACCCGCGCCGTGCGCCAGTCGTTCTCACGCTGTGCCGCTCGGCGGCAGATGCGCACAAGCTCTTCACGCGGCTGGGGGTCGATCCCGTCGAGGCGGCCGGCCAAGCCCTCAATCGCGTCGGGGTTGCGTGTCGCCGCTCGGGAGAACGTCGCCATGAACTTCATCGTCTCGACGAAGTTGTGGTCGGCGGTGCGATTGATCAGCGGCCCTAAGGTCTTGGCCACGATCTCCATCGCCAGATCGTCGAAGTCAACGAAGCTGTCGAGCCGCCCCGTGATGTAGGTCCGCCCGTTCTCCTCCCGGAAAGACGTCGAGCGGAACAGCAGCACGCAACGGGCTCGGATCGACTGCGGCATCGGCGGGGCGTCGTACACTCCCTCGGCGTAGGCGAGGATCGTCACATCGCCGGTGGCGTCGTCCTCGCCGCCGCGGCCCTTGCCGTAATCGGCGAAAAGTACCCGAACGCCCCCCTTGGTGCCGGCTCCGTCGCTGGTGTGGTAGGTCGTGTCGCTCCTGCGCTGAAGATTGAGTTGCGTCACGCCCATCTGCCGCCACACACCTACTACTAGCTCGGGGTTTTGGGCGAGGTGCGTAAAGATCTCTGCGTCGCAGTCGATCACCTGCGAAGGCAGACGCCGGTAGAGATCGGCTTCACGCACAATGCCCTCCACGCCACGGCGGCGGCTGGCGGAAAGCTGGCGCCAAGGAATCGCTCGCAAAGCCTGTTGCTTCGCCTCGGAAGAGCTGCTGGCGTCGTCGTAGACACGCATCGCGTCCTCGCCCTGCGAGGCTCTAACTGGCGCGCCGCTCGACAAAGCGGCAGCCGCGATTGCGGCTGCAAGCAATGCGCGCAGCTTGGGTTGCGACGATGGATGGCGGCGCGCCATAGAGCCCCCCCCGGGTGGCGCCATAAAAAGCACGCGTGGCGGTCACCACGCGTGAAGATATACCGATTCAGCTGATTAAATCGGCGCCCGATTGCGATCGGCGTGAGACTATCTCGCCGCCGAATCGATCCTGTCGGTCGCCGCGGGACGAACGCTTGGCGCCTTGCGTTGCTATTGCGAAGCCGGGGCAGCCTTTGAAGAATGCCCGCGCAGCCGTTCTCTGCCGCTAAAGCCCCCTCGAAAGCCCCCCGTATGAAACCCTGGCGACGTGCAGCCCTCGGCTTAGTCATCGCTTTTTTGGGGGCGTCTTACGCCGTATGGGGTGTGGTCCGCTGGTCGAACGGCTATCTGACGGATCGGCTCGCGTCGCACGCCGTCGCCGCGCCTGGTTCAAGCCATGAAGCCTCGCTGATGATTGATCGGATGGGGGGCGACACGCTGGCGCCGCTGGTCGACCTGGCGTCGGACGCCGACGAGCGAGTTGCAGCCCCAGCAAGGCTGCGTCTCGAGGAACGGCTGGCCGGCTGGGTCTCCGCCCCGTCGGGTGGGCCCGTGCCCGACCTGAACGTACGCGTTCTGCGTTTGCTGGCGATGCTGTCGGACCACGCCGACCTGTTCACCTCCAAGGGCCAGGTCTGGGTGACCGATTTCACCGAGCGGCTGCTCACGTCGAGCCTCGAGCATAGCCCGGGCGATTCGGGGCGGCTGATCGCCGCCGCTGACAACCTGCTTGAGCGTATCGACGAGAGCACCCCTCGCAATGAAACCACGCCAGCGTTCGCCGCCGCCCCCGCAGCGACGCTCAAGCCTGCACGGTCGCAATCGGCGCCTGTGCCGCTGCCGAGGGAGCCTTCGCCGCTTCCCTCACCGACCACAACTCCTCCTCGCGCCCTGGCGCAAGAAAATACCGCGGCCGACCCATTGGAGCCGCTTCCGTTCAGCAACGAAACGTCCGCCCATGGGCCCCAGCCTGAGGCTTTCGCCGAGCAGGCCCCCCGATTCCGGGCGCCCGCAATTGGCCGCGGCACACCAAACGACTGGTCGCCTGATTGGGGTGGAGACGACGATGCCTCGCCTCTTGCCCAGCGGCCAATCGCTCCATCCGAGCCGGAACGGTACTCCGAACGGAGCGACCTCGAGCTGCTACGCGAATGGCTAAGCCTGGGACCGCTGCCGCAAGCCGATTTTGAGAGCGGCGAGCCACTCGACGCCCGCCGCAAGGCGCTTGCCGCCGAGTTGTCCGGCCGCGGCTACACAGGCATGTCAGTCGCCCATCTCGAGGCATTGTTCGCTAGCGAGGCCCGCGAGCGCTTGCAGTTGGTCGAAAGGCTGATGACCGAACCGGCGGGCGATGCGGCCCGGCTCCTGCTGCTGCTCGCCAAGGATGACTCGCCCTTGGTCCGCCGCGCGGCGATCTCCGCGTTGGCGAGCACCAACGACCCCACACTCATGCGCGCCGCGCTGGCCCTGGCGATGCACGACCGCGATCCGGCGGTCGCCGAATTCGCTCAACGGGTCCGCGAACGGCTGCGTTGATCCCACTCGGCGGGCGCCTCTGACGGGGCCGGTTCCTCAACGCAACTTCGTGTCGATCGCGTTGATGCGGTTGGCGGTGAGGTGCGGCTGCTGGTACTCGGTCAAGAATCCCTTTGCACCCCGCACTCCGATCCGCTTGCCGAGCATCGGCTGCAAGTTCATGTCGGGGCTGGGCGTCAGGAAAGTGACAACCTTGCCGCGGTCGTCAACGAGGGCGAACTTCGGGGCGTCGGCACGCTGCGACACCACCGGTCGCAAACGCCCCACCGCGTCGTAGCCGCTGGCGTTGGAGCCGATCGTCTCGGCCGTGCTGGCCAGCGTCGTGGGCGGCGAGGCGGAACCGGCGGCGGTAGCGGCGGGGTCCGGCCGCGTTGCTGGGGCCACGCCGCCGTCGCGCATCTGGCGGTATCGGCCAGCGATCGCCGCAAAGCGATCGATGCGGCCGGCGATCGCGCGGACCGTCTGTCGATCGGCCTCGGTAGGTGCGGAGGTGAGCAGGCTCGCCGCTTCCGCTTCCAGGGGCTCGAACCGCCACAGGTTGGGCCGTTCGGCGACGATGGTCGACAGCGCAACTTCGAGGGCGTCGACCTGCTGCGAGAAACTCGCGTCGATCGGCTCTTGGTCGGCTTGAGGTTTCCGAGCCGCTGTCTGGTCGATTTCCGCCGCGCCGTAGCGTGGCTGCGCGTCGGAGACGAGCACGATCGCGTCGGCTTCGGCCGCTGCTCCGCCTTCCGGATCGGCGAGCTGCGCTGTTTCGCCGGCCGCCTCCGTATGCGTCAGAGCGCTCGATTCAACGGAACGCCAGGCATCCTCGGGTTCGGTTGCGAGTTGGCCCTCATCGCCGTTCACGCCGAGGGGCTCTAGATCACCGAGCCAAACCCAGCGGAACTCCCCCGCCGGCGGCGCGATCGCGACCCAGCCGTCGGGTGGTGTGGCGGCCCCGCCCGTGGCCAGTGCGACCAGTTCGCCCGCCTCGAGCCGGATATGCACCGCGTCGCCCTCGCCTTGGGCGCCCGCCACTCGCACCGGCGTGTCGCTGCGTTTCACGCGCGCCACCCCGGGGCCGGCGGACTCGAGGTCGCTGCGTCGCACCCAGCTGACGCACGACTCGGGCGGGCGGACCGCAACGTACCCATTGGCCTCGTGCCGGTAGACCTCCACGCGGTCTCCCACCGTCAGTTGGGATGAGACGTAGTGCGACTCCCCCGGGCCACTTAGGACCGCGACGGTCGGCGCGGCGACGATCGCCTTGTAAGGCGTCGCCGGAGCCTCGTAGGAACCGGCGGAGGCAAAGTTCGCGGCGATCATTGTCGCTATGCCGCAGAAAGCGAATCGGCTGTTCATCCTGGCGATCCGTGCCGGGTGAAGGGGAAAACGTAGATGGTTTCGCGGTCGGCTTGTAGGCGATCCTCTGCCCCGGCTCAAGCCGAATGGCGTTGTCGCCTGGGTGCTAGCTGGCGCCTCGCTGTTGAGCGCGTCGCGTGGCGAGTAGAATAGTGATAGCAAGACCGCCTCTGCGACGGTCGGCTGCTTCCCCCCTCCGGCCCCCATCCTGCTCGGCCTGTCGCCATGTCCGCTCCCGAACGCCTTGGCCCCTACAAGATCGGCCGCCAACGGGGCAAAGGGGGCATGGGGGCGGTTTACGAAGCCGAATCGGCTGAGACCGGCGAGCGGGTGGCCGTGAAGATGCTCTCGCCTCAGCTGGCGGTCTCCGCGGGTTTTCGCAGCCGGTTCGATTCGGAGATCGAATCGCTCCGAACGCTCAGCCACGCCAACATCGTTCGCCTGCTCGGCTACGGTGAAGAGGGCGACACGATCTATTACTCGATGGAGCTCATCGACGGCCCTAGCCTCGAGGAGCAGCTGGCCGAAGGCAAGCGTTTCAGCTGGCGTGAGACCGCCCAGATCGCCGCCCAGGTCTGCCGCGCCCTGAAGCACGCCCACGACCACGGCGTGGTGCACCGCGACCTGAAGCCGGCCAACATCTTGATGGATGGCGAGCGGGTCAAACTCGCCGACTTCGGCATCGCCCGTCTTTTTGGCGGGGCGTCGATCACCATGGCGGGCGGCGTGCTCGGCACGGCCGACTACATGTCGCCCGAGCAGGCCGAAGGCAAACCCGTGAGCGAGCGGTGCGACCAATACAGCCTCGGAGCGGTGATGTACGCCCTGCTCGCCGGCCGCCCGCCGTTCCGAGCTAGCAGCATGCCGGAGATGCTCCAGCTGCAGCGATTCGCCGAGCCCGAGCCGGTGCGGCGTTACGCGCCCGACACGCCTGAGCAGCTCGAACTGGTGATCTGCCAATTGCTGGAGAAGGACCCCACCGACAGGTTTCCTAACACGGTGGTCTTGGCCAAGCACTTGGAGGCGATGCTGCGGGCCCTCGCCCATCCGGCCGAAGACGATTTCGAGTACTCCCAAACGTTGGCCTCCGACGCCGATCGCAACGACGGGGACTTGGCCGAAACCCTCATGGAGGCCCGGCGAACGAGCGGACCCTCGCCCACCAGCGCTCCCACCCCGGCCGAGCGAACCATGCAACTAGGGGGGCCAACCGGCCTGATGCCGGACTCGGGCGAGGAGTTGGCGCCAGTCCCCAGGAAGACTTTCACCGCCGTCTCCACCGCCGACAGTGCCGCAGAGCTGGGCGGGTGGCGGGCCGCGTTGGGACCACTCGTGCTGCTGCTGCTGGTCATCGGCGCCACGGCGATAGGCTACCACTACTGGACACGTCCCACGCCGCGCGAGTGGCTCTATCAACGGATCGCCCACGACGCCCGGAGCGACGAGGGAGGGCCCTCCACGCTCGCCTCGATCGACGAGTTCCTCGAACGCTTCCCCCAAGACCCGCGTCGCGATCAACTTGGTGAGTGGCGCCGAGAAATCAGCCTCAACCGACTCGAGCGTCGATTGGCGATCGCCCGACTGGGCCAACCGACCGAAACGCCCTTGGAGAGCAGCGCGGCGCGGCTGCTGTACCAACGCGCCGAAACGATCGCCCAACGCGACCCCGCGGCGGGGATCGCCGCGTTCGAAGGCGCCGCCGCCTTGCTGTCGGTTGACGCCGCCGCCGATCCGGCGGAGGCCGAAGAAGGGGGCGAGGCGGCCGGCTACGCCGAGCTCGCCGAACGCGAAGCGCAAGCCCTCCGCGAGCGACTCCGCGCCGAAGGAGCCGTGCTCCGCGAGCTGGCCCACCGCCGGCTGACCCACGCCCGCTCGATTGTCGATTCGGACCCCAACGAGGCGAAGCGGATCGCCGAGGGCCTCGTTGCACTGTACGGCGACGACCCCGACGCACAGTCGCTCGTCAACGATGCTCGGCGTCTGCGTCAATCGCTGAGCGACAACGCCGCAGAGTAGCTCCATTTCCACTGGCGCCGTGGCGAGCGTTCGGCGGATGGGTTAGGAAAGAGGGAGACGCCGGCCCGATTCCCCCCAAGTCCAAACGCAAGCAAGTCCAAGCGCAAGCGATGACGCAACCTTTCTCGAAGAACTCTCGTCCCAACAGCGCCAAGGCCTACGCCCGAGCCCAACCGTTGATGCCGGGCGGCGTGAACAGCCCCGCCAGGGCTTTTGGAGCGGTCGGTGGCGAACCGCTGTTCATCGACCGGGCCGATGGGGCGTACCTGTGGGACGTCGACGGCCATCGTTACGTCGATTACATCGGCTCCTGGGGGCCGATGATCCTCGGGCACCGCTTCCCGCCGGTTGTCGCCGCCCTCGAAGAGGCGATCTCACGCGGCACGAGCTTCGGCGCCCCCACCGAGGCCGAGAGCGAGCTCGCCGAGCTGATCATCGAGTGCGTGCCGAGCGTCGAGCGGGTGCGGCTGGTGAACTCCGGAACCGAGGCGACGATGAGCGCCGTGCGGCTGGCGCGCGGCTTCACGGGACGCGACCAAGTGATCAAGTTCGCCGGCAACTACCACGGGCACGTCGACAGCCTGCTCGTGGCCGCCGGCAGTTCGGCCGCCACGCTCGGCCAACCGAATTCGCCCGGCGTGACGGCGGGCGCCGCCAAGGACACAATCGTGCTCCCTTACAACGACCCCGAGGCGCTCGCCGCCGCAGTGGCGGAGCACGGCGACCGGCTCGCGGCGGTGATCTTCGAACCGGTCTGCGGCAACATGGGCGTGGTGGCGCCGACCGACGAGTTCCTCACCGCCCTGCGCAGCGAGACCCGCCGCTGCGGGGCTTTGCTCATCGCCGACGAAGTGATGACCGGCTTCCGTCTCTCGCTGGGCGGCGCGCAAGAGCGGCTCGGCGTGGAGCCCGATCTTACGACGCTCGGCAAGATCGTCGGAGGCGGCCTGCCCGTGGGAGCTTACGGAGGTCGATCGGACGTGATGGCCCACGTCCTTCCCGAAGGCCCCGTTTTTCAAGCCGGCACGCTGAGCGGCAATCCTCTCGCCACGGCCGCCGGCACGGCGACGCTCCGCGCGTTGCGTGACCAGCCGCCTTACGCGCGACTCGAAACGCTCGCCGGACGGCTTGAGTTTGGCCTACGCAGCGCGGCGGAGGCGGCGGGCGTGCCGTTCACACTCAAACGCGTCGGCAGCATGCTCACGCTGTTCTTCAGCAAAGACGCGGTGACCGACTGGGAGTCCGCAAGCCGCTGCGACACCGAGCGTTTCGGTCGCTACTTCTGGGCGATGCTCGACCGCGGCGTTTACTTGCCATGCAGCCAGTACGAAGCGTTGTTCGTCTCGGCGTCGCACACCGAAGAGGACATCGACGCGACGATCGCCGCGGCGGAAGAATCTCTCAAGAGCGTTGCTTAGCCCAATTGTCTTCGGCCGCGCTGCGACGAAAGTAATTCGGCGTCAGTTCGAAGGGGTTGAGCGTTTCGCCACGCGCCGCTAGCGCCGCAGCGACCCTACCAACCTCTTCGGCGCGGGGGGCCCATCGTTCCTTGTCGGCCGCCTCGGCGCCCACGGGCAAAGCCCCTGTGAGCTTGGCGACGCCGGGGCCTGTCAGCAGGTCTCCCGCTTGAACCATTTCTTCCAGCCCTTCGGGGCCAAGGATGCGTGTGGCCGCATCCCCCAGCGGCTCGACCGCCTCGTAGCGAGCGGCGAACAGCTCGCCACGCTGGGCGTCGAGCAGGGCGACGACCGGCCGGCCGAGGTCGGCTCGCCGAAGTGCGATCGCGTCGAGCGTGTTGATCGCCACAACCTTGGCGCCAACGGCGTAGGCAAACGCCTTGGCAGTCGCCACACCAACCCGCAGGCCGGTGAACGAGCCGGGGCCGGTGGTCACGGCGACCAGGCCGATCTGGTTGGGCGAGGCCCCAGCCAGGCTGAGCAACCGATCGATCGCCGGCGCCAAGGCGACAGCCCCGCGTTGCCCCGGCGTGGGCAACACGCTCTGAACAAGCCGGGGAGCGTGCTCAAAGGGGCCGCCGGGACCTTCGTCGACGGTTTCGAACAACGCCATCGAGGCGTTGCGTCCGGAGCTCTCGATCGCGAGTAGGAGGGTCACTTACGAAGTCTCGGCTCGACGGGGAATCGGGGGACTGGGAGTCCGGAGAAATGCAGGGTTTTGACGCTAGTCTTGCGCACGGGCCGGGTTGACCGCCGGGGCAAGGCCATTTAGGCTTTCTCGATTGGCCGCGAGACCGCCGTACACACGGATGCTCGGCGTTTTCTGGCCACGCCCAATCGGCTGGCGGGCGAGCGTCAATGAACGGGGCGGCGCCTTGCGGCCCACCCGGTTCTCCCCACCACGAACATCCAATTTGCGATCGGCCGCCGACACCACGATCTTCTCAGATCGCAGGCCGGCCGGGAAGGCGTCGGCCTTGAGACGGGCTATCATCAGCGACATCCACGGCAACTACATCGCTCTTAAGGCGGTGCTTGCGCACATCGCCGACCAGCAGGTCGACGAAGTCTTCTGCCTGGGCGACATCATCGGCTACGGACCGCAGCCGTGTGAGTGCCTCGACGGCGTGATCGACAACTGCAAGGTCACACTCCTGGGCAACCACGACCAGGGCGCCATGTTCGACCCCGAGGGGTTCAATAGCTCGGCCGAGCGGGCCATCTTTTGGACACGCGACCAGTTGGAAAACTCGCGCGTCAGCCGCGACCGCACCGACGAGCGGTGGGATTTCCTCGGCGCCATGCCGCGGGTTCACCGCGACGGCGACTGGCTGTACGTGCACGGTTCGGCACGCAACCCGGTGAACGAGTACGTCTTCCCGGAAGACATCTACAACCAGAAGAAGATGGAGAAGTTGTTCAGCCTGATCCCCAAGGGTTGCTTCCAAGGACACACCCACGTGCCGGGCGTGTTCAGCGAGTCGCGCAACTTCCTCACGCCCGAAGAAACGGCTTACGAGTACGCCGTTAGCGGGGAGAAGTTCATGATCAACGTCGGCTCGGTCGGCCAGCCGCGCGACGGCGACCCACGTGCTTGCTACGTCATCCAGGAGGACAACAAGATCACGTTCAACCGTGTCGAGTACGACTGCAACGCAACGGCCGATCTGATCTACGGTGTGCCCGACCTCGACAACTTCCTCGGCGACCGCATCAAGCAGGGGCGGTGATGCAAAGCGTCTCGCGGTGAACGGGCCCCGTGACGCCCCACGCATCGCAACACCGTCGCCCCGTCTCCCCCGCCCGCCTCTCTCGACGGCTCAAGCGACTCGGCGCCTGACTCGTCACGGCGCCTGATTACCGTGCAAACCGGTGGACCTCTGCTCCACTGCCCTCTCGGCCCGCTGGCAAACGCCCATCCCTCCTCCCCGTAAGCCTTCCCCGTACTTATGCCCGCCCCTTCGAAAGACTCGAAGCAGCCGCTCGACCAGCGATTCTTCGTTTTCATGCTGCTGTCGATGTCGATCCTGCTGTTCTTCAACGGGTTCATGGCGCCCCCGGTGGACCCCGCCGACGAGCAGGCCGCTCAGCAAGAAGCGGAGGACGCGGGCCTCGACCTCGCCGCCAAGCCCGCCGCACCAGTCGCTGCCGCCGACGCCGACGCCGACGGCCCCTCCGAAGCCGCGCCGATTGGCGACGATCCCACGGCCGAGCCGGAACTCTTCACGCTTGGCTCTGTGGCGCCCGAGGCCGAGTACCGGCTGCTGACGACGATCGACAATATCGGCGCCGCCGTGAGGCGGGTCGCGATCGCGTCACCCGAGTACCAAGACCTCGACGACCGCAGCGGCTTCCTGGGGCACCTCGAACTGTCCGACAGCCCCACCGGCGGGGCGTTGGTAGGCGTCGTGGAGCCCGGCTCGCCCGCCGAGGAGGCGGGTCTCGCTCCGGGTGATGTGATCACATCGGCCGGCGTGAAGAAGCAAGAAGACACGCCCGACGCCGCCTCGCTCCACGCGTTGCTCGACGGGACCGAGCCGCGGGAGACGATCAATCTGATTGGCGCACGCGCCGATGGCGAGGCGTTTACGACCACCGCCACCCTGCGCCGGCAACCGCTTTGCGTTCTCCGTCCCGAAGCGGAAAACATCGCCTTGCACGGCGAGGCGCCCCCCGGCGGTGTGGTCTCGGAGCCTTCGTACGTGTTGCGGCTGAAGTCGGTCGGCGGTCGGACCACAGCCGACCCGGTGGTCGTCGCGGCGAACGCCAAGTTGACCGGCGAGCCGTGGACGCAAGTCGAAGACGACGAAGCGCAGGCCGACGACGCCCAAGTGGTCGCGTTTCGCAAGCGGCTGCCCGAGTTGGGGATCGAGATTGTCAAACGCTTCACGATGAGTGAAGTCCCCGCCGAGCACCTCGACGACAAGGCCTACCCCGGATTCCATTTCGACCTGGGGGTCGAGGTTCGCAACCTCGGGGCCGAATCGACCGAGGTTTCCTACGAGTTGACCGGCCCGAACGGCCTGCCGATCGAGGGTTGGTGGTACTCGATGAAGATCGGCCGCGGCTGGGGCGGCTACGGCATGCGCGACGTGCTGGTGCGTTACGCCGGCGGTCGCTACACGCAGATCGCCTGCAAGACCGTGGCGGACGGCAAGGCGGAGCCGATGGGCCAGGGAGCGCCGCTGGCGTACATCGGCGTCGACTCGCAGTACTTCGCCTCGGTGTTGATGCCGCAGAAAGAGTCGCTGGGCAACGTGTGGATGAACGCCGCCCGGGCGGAGCTGGCCACGCCCGAACTCGACGACAAGGCCCAGAAGACTTGGAACAATCCCACCGTGGTGCTCGAGCGCAAGCCGCTGCTCCTGAGCCCCGCCGGCGCCGAGGGCTTCACCCACACCGACGGCTACCGCGTGTTCGCCGGTCCCAAGCTGCCCGACCTGCTGGCCGCCTACCACGCCTCGGGCGACGATCAGCACGGCCTCGACGGCATGCTGTACTACGGTTGGTTCGGCCCGGTGGCGTGGGTGATGCTCGGCATCCTGCACGGGTTCTACGCGATCGTCGGCAACTACGGTGTAGCGATCATTCTGCTGACCGTGCTCGTGCGGGCCTCGATGTACCCGATCAGCCGCAAGCAAGCGCAGAGCATGGTCAAGATGCAGGCGCTCAAGCCCGAGATGGACCGCATCGCCGAGAAGTACAAGAACGACATGGAGAAGCGTTCTCGCGCCCAGCAAGACCTTTTCCGCAAACACAAGGTGAACCCGGCCGCCGGTTGCCTCCCGCTTTTCTTGCAGTTGCCCGTGTTCGCCGGTTTGTACCGGGCGCTAGGGGTCGATGTCGAGCTGCGGCAGGCGCCGCTGTTCAGCGAATCGATCCGGTTCTGCTCGAACCTGGCGGCGCCCGACATGGCGTTCGACTGGTCGGGCTTCATGCCCGACTGGGTGAACAACGGCCAAGGGATGTTCGGCCTGGGGCCGTACTTCAACGTGCTGCCGATCGTGGCGGTCTGTCTGTTCCTCGTGCAGCAGAAGCTGTTCATGCCCGAGGCGACCACCGAGCAGGCCCGCATGCAGCAAAGCATGATGAAGTACATGATGCTTTTCATGGGCTTCCTGTTCTTCAAGTGGCCGAGCGGATTGGCGATCTACCTGATCACGTCCACGCTGTGGGGCATCACCGAACGCAAGCTGCTTCCCAAGCCGACGATCGCCGACGCGCCGGCGATCACCGCCTCGGCGGCCAAGCCTTCGAAACCGGCGCCCAAGGCTTCGTCCAATGGCGCCTCGAAAGCGACCGCCAAGCGCAACAAAAAGAAACGCAAGCGCTGAGTGGGCAGAACCATGGAGTTCACGGACGGGCGTGATTGAGGATAGCCACGAAAAGGCACTAGAGCGGTATTCGAATTGGTGTGGACGAGCGGGGAAGCGATTGGGGGCGTGGCGAGGAAGCCGAAGCAGGCAATGCGGTGCATTGTCGATGCAGGCTGACGAAGCCATGACGCCGATCGCGAGCCGAGCGTCTACACCTATGAGCAAACCGCTCTAGTGCCTTTTCGTGGCTATGATTGCGTCTGCTCACGGACCGCGGTCGACGACTGATCGTAGCGGAACTCGCTCTCCTGCACGGCGTCGCAGATAGCCCGCAAGGCGGGCGGCAGCCTGAGGTCGTCGGCGCCGACGAAGCTCCCGTCAGCCGTTCGGCCGAACGCCAAGAATCGGCAGCCGACGCTATCGATCTCGGCGATCGCACGATCGCGGCCCTCCTTGCCATCAGTGTAGAAGCGAGGTTGGGCGATCCGCTCGAGCGTGTCGGCGCCCACGAGCAGCACGGCGCCTGGCGTCAGGCGGGCCTTCTCGACAAACGTGGGGGCGTTGGTCAGCAGCATTGGGGCGTCGACGAGTGCGACCCGCTTTTCCAACTCGAGAAAATCGAGCGGCGGCTTCTCGGCGTTCGTGACCGAGAGTTCGTACAGCGGCGCCGCGCCGAGCCGCCGCCGGGCGAGGTCGGCCATGCCACGATGTCCCTGGTGGGGCGGGTTGAACGACCCGGGGAACAGCGCCGCTGGTTTCTTGCAGCTGGCGCCGATCGTCACGCAATCGCTTCGTCCCGAGATCAGGTCGCCCCAATCGGGGTGCTCACCGCTGCGTTCGACCTTCACCTCGACGCCCGGGGGGGTCTTCGCGATATCGATCGCCGCCAAGCCTACCGCATCGGCCAGCAGGGCGACGATGGCGTGCGAAGCGACCGCTTCCTCCTCGTCGCGGTTGCGGGCGCCCTTCTCCAAGTCGAGCCGCATCGCGACGGTTTGCTTGAGAGTCTGCACAGCAATGCAAACCCGGTGCTCGCCCCGTTTCGGTCGGCCCGTGGTCAGGCTCGCTGTGGCGCCAAGGCCGAACAAGTGCTCCGTAGCGTCCTCCGTTAATGCGATCGCCCGCTGCAGCGAGCGCATCGCCATCGCGCGGGCCGTGGTGTCGTTCGACGCCTGGGGGGGAGCCGCGCCGAGCCATTCGGCGAGCGAGCGCTCGGCGTAGGGCACGACGGCCTCGATCACGGTGGCCGAAGCCCCCGGAACGGCGAGCAGCCTGCCTAGAGCCGTCGCCCCGCCGCCGGTCACCGAGAGCACCCCGCACCAAGGCGAGGCGTGCAGCCGTTCGATCGCGGACCTTTGTAGGTCGGCGGCGTGCTGTGGGGCAGGTTCGCTCATGGCATTAGTAGTAAGAGAGGGAGCTGTTTCGGCAGCACGATCTTTCTCGGCTGCTCCCAACGAGACTATTGCCGGGCGGCTACTCACGCCACCCTTCGCGCCTGGTGTTGTGCTGGCGCAACACGTGGCGATTCCGCCACAGGCGTGTTGCGTGGGGGCCGTCGCGTGGCGCAGGTTGTGCGGCCTCGGCGGGCGGATATGGCTTGTCACGGCCCTCGGCATGGGGGTTGCTCCTTGTGGCTACCACCAAGCCCGCCGCCCACCCCGACGATCCGACCCTATGGCCGATGTCCTCGAAATCAACGACATCAACGAGCTTAGCTCCTATCAGCTGGCGTGGAACTCGATGCTGAGCGAGACGCCTCGCGCCTCGTTCCTGCACACACTCGATTGGCTCCAGACCTACTGGAGGCATTTCGGCGAGGGCCAGAAGCTGCGGGCGCTCGTTGTCCGCTCCCAAGGTTCGCCGATCAGTATCGTGCCGCTGTGTGTGCGTACCGAGCGACGCCGCTACGGCGACGTGCGGGTGCTGACCTACCCGCTCGACAACTGGGGCTTGTGGTACGGCCCTATCGGACGCTGCCAAGCGGCGGCTCTGACGATGGCGATGCGGCACATCGCCCGAACGCCGCGTGACTGGGATCAATTCGAGCCCCGCTGGATGGCGCACGACACCACCGACCGCGGCCGCACCGAACGGGCGATGCGGGGCGCCGGCTTGCCCGCCGAAACGACGCCCTACCAAGCGAGCTCGGTCATCGACATGACCCAATTCGACGGTTGGGAGTCGTACCTCCAGTCACGCACATCCAAGACCCGTCACGAGTTGCGTCGTATCCCGCGCCGGCTGGCGAAGATCGGCGAGGTGGAGGTCACGCACCACCGCCCCGAGCCATTCGCCCACGGCGACGGCGACCCCGCTTGGTCGCTCTACAACGAGTGCGAGAGGGTGTCGGCCGCCAGTTGGCAGGCTTCCAAGAACGCCGGCAACACGCTGGCCGACGAGCGTTACCGCGGCTTCTATCGCGACACGCACGCCGCGGCCGCTCGGCTCGGCATGGTCGACATGAACGTGCTGAGGATCGACGGCGAACCGCTCGCCTACCTTTACAACTACAGCTGCCAAGGCCGCGTGTTTGGCCTAAGAATGGGCTACCGTCAAGACGCCCCCAGCGGCGTGGGGATCGGGCTGATGGCGGCGGCGCTGCAGGAGAGCTTTGCCCGCGGCGACGTGGCTTACGACCTCGGCATCGGCGGCGAGGCCTTCAAGCGGCGGATGCGAACCCACGTAGAAACCAACTACCGGATCACCCACACACCGCTGACGGGATGGAAACCGCAGCTGCTGCGCGCCGCCCGGTGGTGGCGAGGCCGCCGGCAAATCGCGACAAAGAGCGCCTAGCGGCTGTGCACAAGCAGCCCGCGTGGCGCTCGATCAGCGTCCCTGATGGTCGCTAGCTATCGCCTCGGACTGTTCCTTCAAGGCCGCCGCTTCTTTGGCGAGCTTGAACTCGGGGCCCGGGGCGTAGTACTGCACGTCGTCCGTCAGGTAGTACGGGCTCGGGAGCGTTTGGCCGGCGTAGTCGACCTGGCAGCCGGTAAGCCCCAGGCAAGCGGCCGAGAGTCCCAGAGCCGCCAAGGCGGTGCGAAGCGTTTGCGTCTGTTTGTCCATGCCGAACTTCTCCGTGAGGCGTGCTGTCGCGCCGTGAACGAATCTTGTGGCCGAATGCGCCGTGCGACCTGGGAAGGCGGCAGGGCCGTGGCTGGCCATTGGTTTGAACGTCATAATCGTCATCGGCGGCGTGACCAGCAGACTTTGACAATTCGTCAAGAAACCCGGAACAGGCCGAACGCCCGAGGACAGCCGGGCAAAGCGGGTAGACTGCGGCGTGAAAATTAGCCCCGTTGACCCCGAACGGCTAAGATCGAATTGAAGGCGCCGCTGGCGCCGCACGGCGTGCCGAACACTCTCCACCTGCCGACCGTAAGCCCCGCATGCCACCAAGCCGCTCCCCAAGTTCGTTGATCCAACGCGTCCTGCTAGCAGCGATGCTGCTGGGGCTCTCGCCCGCTCTGGCCCGCGCCCAAGGGAGATCGTCGGTCCCGCCGCCGGCGCACCAGGCGGCGATCGAGCAGCTCTACCGAGGCGATTATTCGCGCGCGGAGCGGGCCTTCAACAACCTGCTCCGTGGGGGGATCAAGACGGTCCAGGCGCGCTGGATCGATTCGATTTGCTACCACGCGATGCTCGGCGAAACCTACTACTTGGCCGGGGACAACCCCTCGGCCATGCGACAGTTCGACCTCGCGCTCGAGCTGTACCTGGCGAACCGCACCTGGCTGACAACGATCGAGTTCCGCCAGGACCCACGCCCCGATCAGAGCGGCCCGACCCACATCGCCCCATGGGGAGCCTCGACACGCCGGCCGGTGGCCAGCCGCATCACGGGCGGTTTCCTGGCCTCGATCGGGCGGATCGACAACAACACCCAAGCCCAGCAAGGCGGCGTCGTTCAAGCGGCCCAGTTTTGGCCGATCGATGCGGTCGAGGTCGTCCGCACGACCGCTTGGGCCGTCCGCCGACGGGCCCAGCTTCTCGGGCCGCTCGCCGCCCACGACCCGCTTCACAAGGACGTGCTCGAATCGTACTCACGCGGGGGCGTTGGCCCACGCGGCCACTGGTCGCAGGCTTGGGTCGAGCTCCAATGGGGCGTCGCGCTGGCGGGCTCTGGCCGCGACGACGACGCCCTGCCCCACCTGCAACGGGCCGTGCTCCTGGGCGGCAAGTTCGACCACGCGCTGACGGGGCTCGCCCTGCTGGCTCAGGGCGAGATCGTGATGGCGAAGGGAGACCACGCCGCGGCCGCCGCCCTGCTGGGCGAGGCGAGCATCGCGGCCTACGCCTACGACGACGTGTCGGTGATCGACGAGGCGTTGCGTCTGGGTTACGTCAACCACCGCTTGTCGGGCGGCGGCGGGCCGTTCCCGCCGCTCGAAGAGGCCGGCATGTGGGCCGAGCGGCAGCAGCTCGATCACGTCGCCGCCCGCGCCCGAGTTTGCCGTGCGGACGAACTGCTGGCCATCCGCGACCTCGGCGTCGCCACGAAGACACTCGGCCGGGTTGGCACGGGCCGCAACGACATCGCCGGCAGCCCGCTCGGCGCCCAAGCCGCCCGACTGCGGGCGATGGGCCGATTCCTCACGGGTGACACCGACGGCGGCTACGCCCTGCTCGCCGACACGCTCGACGCCCAAAGACGTTTCTCGTCGCGCAACCTGCAAATCGCGCTGACGACCCAACGGTTCGACACCGGCGGGCTGTCGCCGCGGGTGGCGTCGCTCGTTTACCCCGAGTTGCTGGCCGACCCCACTCCCGACGAGTGGGGCGCCGACCCGCTCGATGCGATCGCCGTGCTCACCACCGATCACCGCGGCGCCCTCGACCGAGCGATCGCCACGGCGATCGGGCGTCGCAAGATCGACGAAGCGATCGAGCTGGTCGAGCTCGCCAAACGACGCCGCTTCTTCCGGTCGCTGCCGCTTGGCGGGCGTGGCGCCGCCGTCAGACGAACGCTCGGCGCCCCGCCCGAGCGGCTCACCTCGGACGAGCGGCTCGAGCGCCAAGGGATGCGTCTCGGTCACCCCGAGCTGGCCGAAGCCTCGACTTCGATCCGCGAGCTGGCCGAGGGTCTGCGGGACGAAAAAACATTGTTCACCGCCGATGGGCTGGAGAGCGACCTGCTCAAACGCATCAAGCAGCTTGGCGCGGCGGTCGAGCGTCGCGAGTCGCTGCTGCCTGTCGCCGCCCTGGCGAGGGAACAATCGACACTCGGATTCCCTCCGCATGCGCCGCTTGAAGTGCTCCGCGAACGGCTCGCCGACGGCCAAGTCGCCGTTGTCTACCACGCGTTGGGCGACGAGTACTACGGCTTCTTGCTCTCAAAAGACGACGAGCACGCTTGGCGTGTGGGCACGGGAGCGGAACTCAGTCCCGAGCTGAGCGACCTGCTCGAGGCGATCGCCGGTGGTGGGCAGCAGAAGACATGGACCTACGAAGAACTCGGCAGCGACGCTTGGCTTGAACCGGCGGAGCGCCTCTCCCAACGGTTGCTGGAGGGATCGCGTCTCGATTTCTCGCAAGTCACAAGCCTGGTGGTCGTGCCCGATGGATTGGTGTGGCACGCACCCTTCGAGCTACTGCCGGTGGCTGATTCGCAAGAGACGCGATTGCTAATTGACGAGACCACGGTTCAATCGGCGCCAACACTGGGGCTTTCGTTGTCCGATCCACGGCGCGGTCGGCAGGTGCGTCGCACCGGCGTCGCGACGCGCGGCGTAAGTCGTGAAGACGAAGTCGACGTCGCCTGGGAAGCGTACGCCGACCGGGCGCCCTCGCCCGAGCCAATCGTGTCGGGCGCGCCCGTCTCGCCAACGCTCTTGGCTTCGCTCGTCGATCAGTTGATCGTCGCGATACCGTCGGACCTCATGCCAGGTTCGACCGGCGATTGGCGTCCCCTCCCGCTTGCTCAGAGCAAAGGGGGCGAGCTGGCGGACTGGATCCGCATGCCCTTCGGCGGGCCGGAGCGGCTCGTGCTTGGCGGCGTTCACACCGCTGCCCAGAGCATGCTGAAACCCTCACGCCGCCGCGGCCGCTCGGCCAATGCCGCGACTCGTCCCGGCGACGAGCTGTTCTTTGCAACGTGCGGGCTGATGGCTTCCGGCGCCCGCACGGCGATGCTCACCCGCTGGCCCACCGAGGGAGAATTCGACGACGAACTGTCGGCTCAGTTCCTGCTGGGCACGGACCGGCTGCCAGCAGCCGAGGCGTGGCGACGCAGCGTGCTGATCTCGCGAGACGCGCGGCTCAACCCCAGGTCGGAGCCGCGCATCGATGCGGGCGATGCGGACGAGGAACTCCCCGAGGCCAGGCACCCGTTCTTCTGGGCGGGACGCCTGCTGATCGATGACGGCGGCTTCCTCGACGCTGAAGATGCGGAGACCGAAGCGTCGAAAGCCGAATCGCCTTAGAGCGTTTTTCGAATTGGTGTGGACGAGGGGGGAAGCGATTGGCGGCGTGGCGAGGAAGCCGAAGCAGGCAATGCGGTGCATTGTCGATGCAGGCTGACGAAGCCATGACGCCGATCGCGAGCCGAGCGTCTACACCTATGAGCAAACCGCTCTAGCCACGCCCGCGTCGGCCCGCCAGCACGCCGAGAACGGCCACCGCCAGCAAAGCGGCGGCGGGCTCGGGGACCGTTTGGCTTAGACCGGTCTCGATCGTCGCACCGAAGTTGTTGACCCAGTCGTCGTACTGCTCGGGCGAGTAAGTCACGCCGAGCCCGTCTCGCCACACGGTGAAGTCGGCGGCGTCGACTGTGCCGTTGCCGTTGAAGTCGCCCGCCAAGCCCCCGACCACCTCGCCCACGAGTTGGAGCGTCAAGCTTTGCTGCTGCTCGCCGGGCAGGTCCTCATCGCTGAGCGACAAAGTGTATTCGGCCGAAAACTCGCCTAGCGTGTCGGTGAGCAGCGAGGCGCTGAAAGAACTCGCCGAGCCGTGTGATAGGCCGGTGAACGCAGCCAAGTCGGTATCGAAAGCGAGCGTGTCGCCCACGCCCAGGACCGAATCGAAATCGAGGTCCGCCGCGAACCCGGGGCCGCCCGCGCCCATGAAATTCACAAGGTCAAACATCTCCAGAAGCGGGGTCGAGCCGAACGAGACTTCGCCAAAGTCGATCGTCAGCTCTTCGATCAGATCACTGGAATCGAACGACGCGACGGCGTGCTCCAGGACCGTGAAGCCGACGTCGATCACGTCGTCGCCATCCTGAGCGCCACGGCCGGCACCGGCGCCGGTGGTGATGTCGAGGTTGTCGATGGTCACCTCGCCGGCGTAGTGTCCAGCGACGGCGGTCGAAACGTCGAGGCCGACCTCGATCGAACGCGAGCCGGAGCCCCCCAAGCCGAAGGCATTGAGCCGCCCGCTGACCGAGCTCGTCGCGTCTCCCGACGTGGCGACTTCATAGTACACGCCGTCGTCGCCCGACTTGTTGAGCGTCACGCTCTGTGTGCCGGGCCCCGCACCGCCAACGAATGCCCGGCCGAGGTCGACATCGAGCGAGGTGGCCCCGGCCCCGCCGCTTACTCCGCCAGCGATCGCTAGTTGACTGTCATTCGTTTGGTTGATGATCGCCGCCCACACCCATTCGGGGTGGTCGATGAACGGGTTGCGGTTGTGCTGGTAGTCGTCGTAGATGACTTGATTGCGGCGCCGTTCGAATTCATCGGGAACCGCCTCGTAGTGCCACTCGATGAGCCTCGAGAGCCTGCCGAGTGTGGTTCCACCGGTCCCGGGCGTGTTGTTGACGAGGGAGAGGTCCGTGGTGCTCGAACCATCGCCTGGGCCGCCCTCGTAGCGGGTGTCCATGTAAAACATCTGCCGGGCGACCATGCCGGCGTCCTCGTCGCCCGGGTACCAGACCGTGCCGCCGTCCGACAGCGGGCCGTACCCCTGCTCACCATACTCGCCGCCGAAGTTCAGGTTGCCGCGCTGCGAGTTGATGTTGTTGCGCGAGGGCCGCAGGTTGTGCAGGTCGCTGTTGTCCGCGCCAGAAGAGCCAACCCCCAAGCTTCGTGGCCAAGTGTGCTCACGGTTCCAACTCACGCCGCTGTCCCACCCCGGGATGCCGCCGTTCGGATTGATCGCCGACACGTCGAGCGACTCGCGGTTGTAAATCAGGATCATGCGGTCCGGGTCGTTGGGATCGACGTCGGTGACCTGCAAGATCGATCGCGCGTCGTTGTAAGAGCGCACCGTGTGGCCATCAATCAGGTCGTTGAGCTCCGACTTGAGAGTGGCGCCATTGAGCGACAAGCCGTCGTAGTAGTTGCCGGGGGCGTACGGATCGGCTTGTAAGCCGGTGGCTAGCCCGACGAGCAACACGACAAGAGCAAGAAAACTTGGCCGTTGAGCAAATATCATGGGCGTGCCGCGAGGCGTTGCGGCGAGACTGAGGGGGATAGCAAGGCGGGAGCGTTGGGGAGAGAACTACCAATCTAGCCAGTCATCGCCGACGTTGCGAGCGAATGGCCGCTACAGGCGTGTTGCCAGCCCGCGGGCCTGAGGCTCTGATGAAGGCTCAGCCGTTTCGCCGCGGGCACGCGAATCCCCCTGTGAATCAAGTACTCAGGACCCCTGCCGATGAAGATCGTTCGATTCCTCGACCCCCAGGGCGCGGTTCAGTACGGTCTGCGGGAACCCGATGGCGGGGTAACCCTGGCCGAGGGTGACCCATACTCCGGTCTGCGCGACACACGGCAATCCGCGGAAGTCGCTTCGCCGCTGCCGCCGATCGCGCCGGCAGCGATTCTGTGCATCGGTCTGAACTACGCCAAACACGCCGAAGAAACCGGCGCCAAGCGGCCAGAGTTTCCGGTCGTGTTCATGAAGACCCCCTCCGCCGCCACCGCGACGGGAGCCCCAATCGAGCTGCCGCGCCGGCTCCGCAGCAACGAGGTCGATTATGAGGCGGAGCTGGCGGTGGTGATCGGCAAGCCGTGCAAGAACGCCTCGCGTGACAACGCGCTCGACTACGTGCTCGGCTACACCTGCGGCAACGACGTGTCGGCCCGCGACTGGCAGAAGCGAGGCGGCGGCGGGCAGTGGTGCCGCGGCAAGACGTTCGACACGTTCGCCCCACTCGGTCCGTGGATCGTGACGACCGACGAGATCCCCAACCCGAACAACCTGAGCATCGCCTCCCGACTCAACGGCGAGACGGTGCAAGACGCGCACACGTCAGACATGATCTTCGATGTGCCGACGCTCATCGAGTTTCTCTCGGCCAGCGTCACCCTGGCGCCGGGCACGGTGATCCTAACGGGCACCCCCTCGGGTGTTGGCATGGCCCGCGACCCACAGCTGTGGCTCAAGCCCTCAGACGAGATCGTGGTAGAGATCGAGCGGATCGGCCGTCTCTCGAACCCGGTAGTCGAGGAGCGAGCGGAGCAGCTCGACCACCGCGACCTTTGAGCTGCTAGGGGACTTTCGCCGAGGCTTGCGTGATGGTGAGCAGGCTCGCAACGCACCACACCGCATTCCGTGCTCTGCGTCAGAGCTTAGAAAAACGCTCTAACTCGACTTGGGAGATCGCAGAGTCAGCAACGTCAGCTCGGGCGGGCAGTTCCACCGCACAGGGAACAAGCCGCCCGTGCCACGGCTCACATGCATCACCGTCCGCCCGCGACGGAAAGTGCCACTGGCGTAGCGCACGCCGTGGCGGCTGGGGCAGAGCACGGCGCCGATGAGCGGGAAGCGGATCTGACCGCCGTGGCAATGACCGGCCAGCACGAGGTCCACCCCGCTATCCGCCGCCTCGTGGAAGCGGTCGGGCGTGTGGACCAGACCGATCGTGAAGCCGGGATCGGTGGGCAAGCTGGGCCCTTGGCCAAACCAAGGCCGCTCGTCGCCGAAGAGGGTCACCGCGGCGTGCGCGCCTCCAGCGCCTCGGAGCGACACCTCGATGGTCTTGTCCGCCAGGCAGAAGAAGCCGCGTTGGTCGAGCTCCGCCCGCAGCCGATCGTGGTCCATCTTTTTGTCGTGGTTGCCAAGCAAGTAGTACCGGCCTTGCGGCGCCACGAGCCCCTGGAGCACCGCAACCGTTTCATCGATCCGTGGCGTGTGCTCGACAAGGTCTCCCGTGAGCACCACCACGTCGGGCGCCCAGGCGTTGGTCGCCTCGACGATGTGGCGATAGTACTCGACTGTCACGCGGCCCGAAGCGTGCAGGTCGGTCAGGTGGGCGATCTTCAGCCCGTCGAGCTCGGCCGGCAGCCGCTCCAACTCAAACTCGAGTTCCTCGATCTGGGGGCGGAGGATTTCGTTGCCCGGGATCGCAGCGAGCCGCCTCGGCAGGCCCTTGGCAACGGCCTCGGGGCCGAGCGTTTCACGCAGATCAAGTTCGCGCACGTCGCGGCGCACCTTTGGCATCTTGAGTCGGTCGACGGCGTTGACCATCGCGTGCCTGAGCAAGGCCCACAGGGCCATGAGAACACAAAAGGTGGTGTAGATCGCCAACGCGTCTCCGCGGTAGCGGGTTTCTCCCACGATGCCGCGCCAAACCGCCAGCGGGGGAATCCCCGCCAGTAGGATTCCTGAAAGCAACGTCAACGCGTCGACCAACCGATGGGGCCATCCGTAAGCGTGGATCCGGTTAACGACCCCAACCCAGATCGCCGTGTGGCCAACCAGAGCGACGAGCAGCAACAACCAATCCATGCGCGTCGAGACCGAAGAACAGCAGGGGGCAGAGAACGATTCCCCAAAACGGTAACAGATCGAGCTCGGGCTTGTCAGGCCGAACGACCGCCGCTCAGGCCGTGACCTTCGATCCAACGACCTGTTCCACGGTCTCGATGAGCTGGTCGAGGCGGAATGGCTTGTAGAGCACCGCCTGCAGGCCGGCCTGGCGAGCTTTGACAATCGAGTGACCCGGATCGTAGCCGAAGCCGGTCATCAGGATCAGCGGCACGTGATTGAGTCGCTCCTTGAGGTTGAGCAGCAACTCGTAGCCCGACATGTCGGGCAGACGTATGTCGGCGATGATGGCGTCGTACGCCTCGCCGGGGCCGAGGTTGCGGCACATGTACATCGCCTCTTTGCCGTCGTGGGCCGTCTCCACCACACAGTGGTAACGCTCCAACAGGTCGTGGGCCGCGACACGCACGGCGTCGTCGTCGTCGGCCACCAACAGCCGCTTGCCCGCCAAGAGCGGACGCTGCTCGACGCGAGCGCTCAGCGGGCGGGCCTCCACGGGCGCCAGGTTCTGGCCGATCTTCTGGATCACCTGCTTGATGTCGCGGGCGTTGCGTAAGATGCGTTGCAACCGCTCGACCACGTCCGGCTCGTGGCCGATGTAACGCTCCATCACGTTGACGGCGTCGTTGAGGATGTCGTCCACCGGCAGGGCGACCGCCGAGTGGATCGCCTCGACGCTGGCCGCTGCGGTCGACGCCTTCTCGGCGGCCAGCAGCTCCAGCGTGTTGAGCGCCATCGCCACATCGCGCGAGAAGATCTCCAGGAACTGTCGATCGCTCTCGGTGAAGCGGCCCGGAGAGGGGCTCTCGACGTTGAACGTGCCGATCACCTGGTCGTGCAACGACAACGGGACGGTGAGCGAGCTGCGGGCGTCTTGGGCGCCTTCGAGGTAAAGCGGGTCCTCGCTCGTGTCCTCGCACAAATAGCTCTTGCCCGTGGCCGCCACAAAACCGGTCACGCCGTTGCCAGACGTCTCGGACCGCAGGGTGCGGCGTTCGGCCTCGGGCTTGATGCCCACGGCCAGCAGCGGGTCGAGCACGCCGGTGTTCTGGTCCAGCATGCGGATCTCGACCACGTCGAACTGCAGCACGTCCTGCGTGTAGTGCAAGATGTTCGACTTGAGGAGCTCGATCCGCTCCTCGAATCCCATGCTGGCCACCTCCTCGGGCGTGAGGTCGGCGAGCTCGATGCCCGCTTGGTGGATCGCCGCAAGCTTCTGCTGTTGCTGCTGCTCATCGGTCACGTCGCGGAGCGTGACGACTAACTGCTCAGCGGGCGATCCGTCGAAGTTCGGCAGCGGCGCCGCACTCACCATGAAATAGCGGCCCTCTTCGCAGCGGAGCGTCGTGGTGGCCGGCTTGCCCGTGGCGAGGGCCGTGTGGAATGGGCAGAACTCGGGGCCGAGGATCTCGGGGCCGCCAAGCAACTGATAGAAGTTGACGCCCACAACGCCGTCGCGCGTCGTCCAGCCGCAGAGCGTGCCGTTGGCCCACAGCACCCGGTTGTCCGCATCGAGGAGCGCCACCCCGTCGGGCATGCCGCGCAGGATCTGCTCGTTCTGAATGATGCGTCCCGCTTCGGCCGAGGGGAGCATGAGAGCGGCGTCGGCGTAGACCCCCTGGTAGTCGCCGTTGGCGAGCTTGGCGATCGCTCGCAGAGGGGAGCTCACCGTATCGACGTCGACCCCGTCGGCGAACCGCTGATTGAGCGCTTGCGATTCGGCGTCGCCACGCGACAGGCAGAGGATCTTGGGCTTATCACCCTGCGGTGCGGGCGAGGGGCCGGTCTCCGATTGACCTGTCGCAGATTGACCAGACGCGGGGCGATCGGCCGCCCCCTGGCCCTGGGCCGTCGGCCCACACTCGCCCTCGGGGAGCGAAGCGTCCGGGCCGTCAACATTGGTTGTGTCTTGGTGCGACACCAACGCTCTCGCTGGCGAGACGGCGCCCGCTCGCAGCGGGCCTCTCTGTTCAGGGTGGGAACGCCATGCGATCCCCCCACACACTAACCGATTATAGGTACGTCCCGAAAGCGGAACAACCAGTCTGGCGCTAGGTTATGGACCTAGGCTGCTAGTTTCTACCCACTGTTGAGCATCGATCGCCCGATGAAGCGGTCTCCATAAACTTTAGGGCCTACGGCTTCTTTGCGGCGTCCTGCTCTCCTGCAACCGGCGCCGCCGCTACAGGCCTCCCCCACAGGTGGTTTGTCGCCGAGCGACGGCAAACCGAGGCAACTGCCCCAATAGCCCGGAGTTGACGGTTTGCCGGTGACGATCACCCCCCGCATGCCTAGAATAGCGGGTCTGTCGCCTCCCGGGCGGCCGACACGATGCGACCCCCACCCGGCGTGGATACCACACCGCCCCCCCCGCCACACGCCGCCCCCCCACTCCCCACCCTCCCCGTCCAGCCGCAAGGCTGCCCCCCTCTCGATGTCGAATAACGCCGCTACCAGCACCGAAGAGCAGATCCGCAACGTCGCGATCATCGCCCACGTCGACCACGGCAAAACGACGCTGGTGGATCAGCTGATGTACCAATCGGGCCGCTACCGCAACGAGCAGCTCGACAAGATGGCCGGCGGACAGCACGGACTGGTGTTCGACTCGAACGACCTGGAGCGGGAACGTGGGATCACGATTTTCAGCAAGAACTGCGCGATCGACTACCTGTCGGACGCCGGATCCAATTGCCGCATCAACCTGATCGACACTCCGGGCCACGCCGACTTCGGCGGCGAGGTCGAGCGCGTGTTGATGATGGCCGACGGCGCCCTGCTGGTGGTCGACGCCTACGAGGGCCCGATGCCGCAGACACGGTTCGTGCTGCAGAAGGCGCTCGCCCAGGGGCTGCGGCCGATCGTGGTGGTCAACAAGATCGACCGCCCCGATTCGCGGCCGGACGAGGTCGTCACCGAGGTGTTCGACCTGCTCGTGGACCTGGGCGCCGACGACGAGACGCTCGACTTCCCACTCATCTTCGCCTCGGCGAAGCAAGGCTGGGCGGCCAACGCCCACGACGAGCGGCCCGAGGACATGCGGGCGCTGCTCGAAAAAATCATCGCCAGCGTGCCGGCGCCGGAGGACCGCTCGGCAGAGCCGACCCAGATGCTGGTCACAACGATCGACTTCTCCGAGTTCGTCGGCCGCGTGGCGATCGGCCGCGTGCGGGCCGGCAAGCTCCGCGACCGGCAGAAGGTGACCGTGATCGACCGCCACGGTGAGTCAACCACGCAGCAGATCGGCCAGCTGTTCACGTTCGACGGCCTCGACCGCAAACAGGCGACCGAGATCCGCTGCGGCGACATCTGCGCCGTGGTCGGTCTCGATCCGGTGAGCATCGGCGCCACGATCGCCGACCCCGAGAAACCGGTCGCCCTGCCGCCGATCTTGATCGACCTGCCGACGCTGCACATGACCTTCCGCGTGAACGACGGACCGCTGGGGGGCCGTGTCGGCAAGTTTGTCACGAGCCGCCAGATCGGCGACCGCCTCGAGCGTGAGCTGCGCAGCGACGCCGCCCTCCGCGTCGAGCCGGGCGAGACGCGCGAGCAGTACCGCGTGTCGGGCCGCGGACTCATGCACCTCGGCATCCTGATCGAGAACCTCCGCCGCGAGGGCTTCGAGCTCTGCGTCGGCAAGCCGACCGTCGTCGAACGCGTTGTCGACGGCGAACGCCAGGAGCCGGTCGAGCTGCTCGTCGTGGACGTGCCGGCCGATCACCAGAGCTCCGTGATGGCGCTCTTGGGCGACCGCCGCGCGAACCTGATCAAGATGGGCCAGAAGTCGGGCGCCACGGGCTTCGTGCACATGGAATTCTCGATCCCAGCCCGCTCGCTGATCGGTCTGCGCAGCCGCATGCTCACCGCCACCCAGGGCAACGCCATCGTCCACCACACCGTGATCGGCTTCGAGCCGATGCGGGGCGACGTGCCCCACCGCTCGAGCGGCGTGCTGATCGCCCACGAGCCGGGCTCGGTCACCGCCTACGCGCTCGACGCGCTCGACGACCGCGGCGTGTTCTTCGTTAAGCCAGGCGACGAGGTCTACGAGGGCCAGATCGTCGGCGAGAACTGCAAGGCGGGCGACCTTGTGGTGAACGTGGTGCGTGGCAAGAAGCTCACCAACATGCGGGCCTCGGGCAAGGACGACAGCACCTCGACCCGCCCGCCGCGGCTGATGTCGCTCGAGGAGAGCCTCGAATACATCGACGACGACGAACTGCTGGAGGTCACCCCCGCCGGGCTCCGCGTGCGGAAGATCATGCTCAAGGAGTCCGACCGTCGTCGCGTGAGCCGCCGGGCGCAGGCCGCGCTTTCGTTGTGACCCGCGCAACTCGGCGTGGAATGGGGGACCAGAGCGTGCGAGGGATTGCCGCACGCGTGGGTGCTTGATCGCGGTGAGCTAGGTTTGCTCAGGGCCCGCGCGCTGTGTGGCGGCCGGCCCTTGAGCCCGCACCACCCACGCCGCGTCCCAAGGTCGTCTGTCATGTCCGCGACACGCTTCGCTCCCGCCCGCCGGGGGCTGTCGATCATCGAAACTTTGGGCTGCCTGCTGGCCGTCGGCTGCGGCGTGTGGGCCGGCGCCGTGTGGCTGGGCCTCGACCTGTCGGCCGTCGCCTACACGGCGCTCAGCGACGCCGAGGTGATGGAGCAGATCCCCGAGGATTGGCGCCCGGCCAACCCCGAATGCCCCGAGGGCGACTGCCCTTCGATCGAGCAGCTGCACCTCGAAAGGGCGATCGCCCTGAACGAAGAGCTCGACTCGCTGCGGTTCGAAGTTGCGGCGCTTCGCAACGGCGCGGAGCTCGAGGAGCCGATCGACGCCGAGGCGCTCTTGGCGCGGTTCGAACAGCCCGAACAGAAGCACGCCCGCGTGGCGACGATGCAGCATTGGAAGCGGATCGGCGAAGTCGTCACTGAAGTGAACAACTTGCACCGCAGCGTTGAGGGTCTAGCCCAAACCGGGCACGCGGCTCGCACCATGAGCATCCGCCGCAGGGCGTTCGCTTATGGCGCCCGCGCGATCGAGGCGTGTGAGGTCGAGGGAGTCGACCCGACGGCCGTGGAGGCTGGCTACCGGATCGCCGACTGGTATCGAAAAGGCGACGAGATGATCTTCCGCTCGGTCGATCCCAGCACCGCGACCGCAACGGCCAGCCGAGGCCTCACCCCCAGCGAGGCGTGGCAGAACGCCAAGAAGCAGCACGACAAGGAGGGCGAGTTGGTGCTAGAGAAAACCAACGAAACCCGTGCTCTGCTCAAGGCCCGCTTCCTGGTCGAGTTCCCACCAGTGTTCGGCGAAACGCTGTAAAAACCGGTAGGAATGGCCCTGCCGATTACACGGGGGGTTAGGCGGACGATTGTTGCCAGGGCAATCCGGGGAAACTAGGATGGACGCCTGCGGAATCGACGCCTTTTGCAGAAACCCCGCATCCCAGCACACCCCCCAGCCGTCCTGACAGCGTCGCCCTTATGAGTTAGGGCCAGGCTAGGCTGCCGACACGACCCCATTTGCTTTCCGGAGAGGTTCGACGATGAAGAGGCTCCTGAACACCGCGTTTGTGGCTCTGGTGGCGTTCGCCACAGCGATCCAGCCCGCTTCGGCCGGGCTGTGGTCTCGCATCCACAGCCAATCGGCGCCCTCTTGCTGCCAGCCTGTCTGCTGCGAGCCCGCTCCGAGTTGTGAGCCCGAGCCGTGCTGCGAGCCGGCTGTTGTGCACGAGACGAGCTGCTGCGGTGAGCAGTCGTCTGAGGTCGTCGAGCAGACTTGGTCATCGGAGTCCCGGTCTTCGGAGACCCTGCACTCGACGCAAATGCAATCGGAGCCCGAACTGGCCGACCCCGAGCCGGTCAGCCCGCCAGCGAACGATTTTGAGCAGCCGACCGAGCTGGAGCCGATGGCGCCCGCTGCGGCCGAAGAGCAGGAGCCCGCTTTCCCGTTCGATGAGCCAGCGGCCGAGTCGATGCCGGAGCCCGATACCGCCGAGGTGTTTGAGGAGCCCGCGTTCGACGAACCGATGTTCGAGGAGCCGGCGACTGAAGAACCGGCATTCGAGGAGCCGGCCTTCGAAGAGCAGCCCGCCGAAGAACCTGTTTTCGAAGACCCGATGCCGTTCGAGCCCGCCCCAGAGGATGAGCCCGCGGACGATTTCTTTGGCGCCGAACCGGCGCCGGTAGAAGAGCCGGCCGAGGAGGCCGCTCCGTTCGGTGATGAGGCTTTCGGGGCCGAAGACTTTGGCGGCAACGACTTCGGCGGCGAAGACAACCTCTTCGAAGAGCCCGCCGCTCCGGCCGAAGAAATGCCGGCCGACGCCCCGGCCGCTGAGCCTGCCGCCGAAGAGCCCGCCGACGATTTCTTCGGTGGCGACGAGCTCTTCGATGGCCCCGCCGAGGCCCCTGCCGACGAGCCGGCGGCCGATGAAGGCGACGATCTGTTCGGCGATTTTGGCGACGCCCCGGCTGAGCCGCCCGCCGAAGAAGCCCCGGACGACGGCGATTTCTTTGGCGGCTTCGGCGACACCGAGACCGAGGACGACCTGTTTGGCGCCCCTCCGGCGGAAGATGTGCCGGCTAACGAAGCCCCCGCTGATGAGCCGCCGGCCGACGATGAGGACGACCTGTTTGGCGACTTCGGCGCCATCCTCCGTGAGCCGGGCGGTTACGCCAGCACGGAGTCGCGTCCCTGGGTCGACAACTCGGGCCAGTTCTCTTGTGTTGGCCGACTGGTCGCCGTCCAGGAGGGAAGCGTTCGTCTGCTCAAGTCGAGCGGCCGCACGACGACGGTCCCGCTCGGACGGTTGAGCGAGGCCGACATCGAATTCGTCAACCGCCAGGCGGTTGCCGAGATCAAGCTCGGCGTTGAGGGCATCGCTCAGACCGCCCAACGCTAGGCACGGCTAGGACTGGGGGCCAAGGCCGCCGAGCACCCGCTCGGCGGCTAGCTCTCCGGAACGCACGCACTGCGGTATCCCCACCCCGCGATAGGCGGCGCCCGCCAGCGCCAGGGCGGGCATCGCCGCTGTGGCGTTCTCGATGCGTTCGATCCGGTCGGTGTGCCCCACATGGTATTGTGGCATCGCCCCCGGCCAGCGGGCGATGTGTGTGAGCTCCGGCTCGCCCTGCAGGCCGATCAAGTCGCCAAGCTCCTCTTTAGCCAGCTTGATAAGCTGATCGTCGTCGAGGCCCAGCAGTTCCGGCTGCAAGGCCCCGCCGATGAACGCCCGCACGAGCAGCTTGCCGTCGGGGGCCCGGCCGGGGAACTTGAGACTGGCGAAGCTCGCGGCGATCAACCGACGGCCTTCAATCGCTGGAGCGACAAACCCAAAACCTTCGAGCGGCCGTCGCACCTGCTCCTTGTCGACACCGAGGCAAACAATGGCGACGCCGGCGTAGCTGATCGCCCCAAGCTCGCCCGCTAGCTCTGGGTTAATGCCGCGCAGCACCGACGCGGCGTGCGGCGCCGGCGTGGCGAGCACCAAGCCGTCGTACTCCCCCAGCGCCTCACCACGTTCGTCGGTCAGCCGCCAGGGGGCGAAGCCCGCCTCTCCGAGCGTGGCGCTCGCCACCCTCGCATTTGTCCTCACCCGATCACGCGGCAGCCGATCGGCCACCGACTGCACCATCTGCTCCATGCCATTGCGAGGGGCGAGGAACAAGCCGTAGCGGGCGCCGCTCTCGCCGGCGTTCACGCTGTTCGTGTCATGCCGCGCCGCCCGGTAGAGGCTGCCGTATTCGGCCTCTTGCTCGATCAGCTGCGGCATGGTGGCGGCCATGCTCAGACGCTCGGCGTCGGCGGTGTAGATGCCGGAGAGGAGCGGCTGCACCAATCGCTCATAAGCCTCGCGTCCGAGCCGGCGGCGGGCGAAGGATGCGACGCTCTCGTCTCCGGCCTTATGACCTCTGGGGACGAGCGGCTCGATCGCCAGCCGCATCCTGCCTCGCCAAGAGAGGACGGGCGACGCAAGGATCGGCCCCAATTCGCGGGGTGACATCACCACGAAGCCGCGCGGCACGCCCGCCAGCCGGCCGCGGCAGACAACCATCGCCCGGCGGCGTGACTCGTCGGTGGGCAGCAACTCGTCGCCGATGCCGCACGCATCGCACAAGTCGCGAGCCCACGGCAACTTGGTGAGAAAATTATCGGCGCTCTCTTCGACCAGCCAATCACCTTTGCGCACCGTGCTGAGCACGCCTCCCAGCCGCGGCGACGCCTCGAGCAGCCGCCAATCGACCGCCGGTGTGGCCTGGCTCAGACGCAACGCGGCGGCGAGCCCCCCGACGCCTCCGCCCACGACCGCGATGCGCTTCGGCCGTCGCGATTCGGTAGACGGGGAGTCCATGCGGCGGAGATCGACCTCGAGGAATGGGTGGAGACTTCCCCACCATATTCCGAGCTCGGTCCCCATTTCCAGGGCGGCGAGACTGAGAGCGTTGCGGAGTAACTGCGCCAGAGCAGCGGGCCCACGGCGCCAACGCCCCGATTCACCACACCCCGCCGTGATTGCTCCAGCCCCAACGCGTGTCGGGACGGCCGCCGTAGCGCCACTCGACACCAAACGTGAGTGAGAAGTTTTGCAGCGTCGACGTGCCGCTCTGTCCGAGAGCGATGTTGTCCACGATCTCGCCACGCCACGCCAGATTGCGGCGGATCTGGTGCTTGAATCCAGCCCCGATCGGCAGAGTGATCATCGTTTGCTGCTCGCGAGCAGCCGCGTCATTGGTGAACTCGACGTCGGTGAGCCCGAACCCAACGCGGTAGTACGGCCGGGTGCGCGAGTCGCCCCACGGGTAATACATCACCGACAAATCGCCCAGGAACAGGTTGTCGCCCTGGTCCGTGCCGGGCTGGGTGCTGTTTCTCAGGTTGGGCGTTGACCACGCCACACGGGCCTGGGCGCCCCAGTAATGATCCCAATCCCAGCCGACCGAAACGCCAGCCATCAGGTCGTTGGCCGTGCCGACGTTGCTGTCGATCGAATTGGTGACCAACAGCGCCCCGGTGTCGAAGCTCAGGCTGAACGGCCGGTTGAGCCAGCTGGTGCCGCGGAGCGGGCTGCCTGGCCCCATCGCCCGGCCGTGGGTGCTCGAGTGCCGCAGGTGCATCTGCTGGAAGAACCAAGGCATGGGGGTGACCCCCTCCTCGGCGTAGCCGTCGGCCGTGCAGTCGGCGCAATCACAGCTGCCCTGCAAACCATGCCGCAGTCCGGTTTCGTTCAGACCGGGCAACGCAAGCGCGTCGCCCGGGGCGAGCGGTTGAGGCTGCTGAGCGCCGACAGGCGCCAGCTGCAGCATCGCCACGACGACGCTGGCGATAAGCCAAATTCGTGGGTTAAAAGTCCAGGCTGGTGCTATCGTCGCGCGCATGCGTCGCCAAGAATCGGCCAATATTCCTATCGGCGCACGGCCAACGCCGAGCGCGCGGAAAGGCTAGCGATCGCACCGAGGCGACGCAAGGCCGAAGAGAAAGTTGACGCCGCCCCTCGTGGAACGAGCTCTCAGTGGTTCTGAGCGGTCTTCTGCGTCGTGTTGTCCGCTTCCGCCGCCGAGTCCGGCTCCTCCGACGCAACCACCGTGGCGTAGGCGTTCACGCTAGCGGTGAACGATTCGCCGAGGTCGGTGGCGATCACCACCGGCGAGCGAAACGCGCCCGCCTTGCCCGTGGAGTTGAACTCCACGTCGATCAGGTGCCGGATGGCGGGCTCGTCGTTGTCGACCTCGAAGGCGAAACCTTCCCGCTCGCAGGTGACGGACTCGACCTTGAACGGCCGCTTGCCACGCACAATGAGCTTCTTCGCCACCGTGTCGCCATGCGGCACGTCGCCGAACACCAGGTTCTCTGGCGCGGCGGTCAGCTCCGGCTTGATGCGTGCGGTCACATCGATCGGGATCCGCGGGGCCGACGAGTCGTTGGTCACCAAGACCAGCTGCTGCGAAAGCAGGCCGGCTGGGGCTGTCTCACGCATGCGCACCAACAGGTCGTAGGCCACTCGGTTCGAAGAGCGTTGCCGCTCGGTGAGCTCAACTTCGAGGGCGTCGCTTGCGGCGCGGACGTCTTCGATCTTCCATCCGCTGCGACCGGCGTACGTCACTCCCACTGTTTTCTCGGTGGTCGCCCCTTGGTCGATCACGCCGAAATCAACCGAGCCCGGGCTGAATACCACGTCGGCTCGTATGTTGCCGTGGACGCGCAGCTGCACCTGTGCCCGGTACGGCTTGCTGATCTGCACGGTGAGCGTGGCCGAGTGCAGCCCGGTGAACGTGCGGGTGTTGAACTGGGCGACCACGTACGCTTTGTCGTACGTCTTGATCAGCTTGCCCTCGAGCGAAGGGGTCGTGCAACCGCAGCTCGAGCGCACGCTCTCCAGCTCGACGTCCTCCTTGTAGATATTCTTGACCTCGAACTTGTAGACGGTGTCCGAGCCGCGGGCGACCGTGCCGAAGTCGTGGTCGACCTTCTCGAACATCTTCTTTGCCCAGTCCTGGGCCGAGGCGCCGCCTGCGCTCAGCAGCGCAGCCGCCAGTGCGCCCAGCAACGCGGTCCTGGGAACGATCGCCGCGATACGGGCGACCGAGTAACGGGGCGACAACAAACTGGGCATGACGAGAATCCTCGGTGCGACGCGTCGCTGCAACAGGGGGCGGTGGGGGCGGCTGGCTCGGAGCGGCGCCGAGTCGGGCTGGGGCACGAGTGCAACGACCGTCCCCCCTAAATCTAGCTTTCCCATTCACCTCGATCGATCCTCCTTGGTGCAACTCTTCTGCCGATTTGAATGAATCGCAGGGGAGAGTGAAATAGCAGTACCGGATGGGTAATCTAGGAGGGCGGCGTCGCCACAGGCCGGTCACCAGACGACCCCACCACAAGCGTCGCCCCTTCTGCTAGGATTCTCAGCTACCACTTGGCGAATGCGGGACTGAGGGCCCGCGACACGGACCGCTCACCGCCCCTTACCCACCCCGCCCTTTTTGCCAGACGTCCGGTTCCAACGCGTTGCCGTCGTAGGCGTCGGCCTGATCGGCGGCTCGATTGGCTTGGCGCTCAAAGCCCGCGGCGTCGCCGCCGAGGTGGTTGGCGTCGGCCGGAGCGAGCGGAGCCTGGGCCGCATGCGCGACGCCGGCGTGGTCGACCTCGCCACGCTCGACCTGTCCGAGGCGGCCCGCGGGGCCGATGTGGTGGTGGCCTGCACCCCGGTCGGCGAAGTGGCGGCCGCCCTGGCCCGGGCGGCCCAAGCTTGCCCCGCCGAGGCCCTGCTCACCGACGCCGGCAGCACCAAAGTCCAAATCGTGGGCGATGCGATCGCCGCGCTCGGCGCCAAGGCGCCGCAGTTCGTGGGCGCCCACCCGCTTGCGGGTGACCACCGCACGGGACCCGAATCGGCGCGGGCCGACCTCTTCGAAGGCCGCGTGATCGTGCTCACTCCCACGGACGAGACGGACCCCGCCGCGCTCCAACGGGCCCACGACTTCTGGTCGTCACTCGGAGCCGAGGTGGTGGAAACCACCCCCGAACGCCACGACCGCGGTTTGGCCGCAACCAGCCACACACCGCATGTGGCCGCGGCCGCGTTGGCGGCGGCTACGCCCGCCGAGACGCTCGACTACGCCGCCACCGGTTGGGCCGACACGACCCGCGTGGCGGCTGGCGACGCCGCGTTGTGGCGCGACATTTTGCTGCAGAACCGTGAATGCGTGCGGGACTCACTCGCCGCGTTACGCGCCCGGCTCGAAGACTACGACAAGGCTTTGGCCGACGGCGACGGCCCGGCTCTCGAACGAATGTTACTCGAAGGAAAAGAACGACGTGACGCTCTGGGAAGTTAACCTGCTGCCGGCCACCGGCGAGACCGACCGCGAAGCGCGCGCCCTGGAGCGGGCCGCCGCCGAACTGCACGACGCCTACGCCGCGGGTGAAGCCCCGATCCTGGCCGCTTCGGCGCGTGGTTTCCTCATCGGGGCGCCCTCGGCCGACGACGCGACGATCGACCGCATCGTGAGCGAGTTGCTCGCCGACCCGGTGGTCGAACGCCCGCTCGCGGGCCGGATGGGCGACATCGATTTAGCGGCGCCGCCGGCCGAGTTGGTTCAACGCGTGGGCGGTTCTCCCATCGGCTTGCTGCACGTGCTGCCCAAGCCGGGCGTCATGGACCCGGTCGCGGGCAGCGCGGAAGGCGCGATCGCCGACCTTGGCGTCGCTGAGCCGCACGTCCGTTCGCTCCGCAAGTACTGGGTTTCAGGAGTCACCCAAGACCGGCTCGAAGAACTCGCCATGAGGCTGCTGGCGAACGACGCGATCGAACAAGTGGTTGTCGGACCGCTCGCGATCACCAGTCTCGACGCCGGTGAGGATCACGCCTTCGAGCTCAAACACGTCGATATCGCGGGTCTCGACGACGAGGGGCTGATGCGACTCAGCCGCGAGGGGCAGCTCTACCTGCAACTCGCCGAGATGCAAACCATCCAGCGTTATTTCGCCGATCAGGGCCGCGCACCGACCGACATCGAGCTGGAGACCCTCGCCCAAACGTGGAGCGAGCATTGCAGCCACAAAACGCTGGCCGGACGCATCGCCTACCGCGACGAGCGGGGCGAGCGGCGGTTCGAGAACATGCTCAAGGAGACGATCTTCGCCGCCACCAATAAGTTGCGCGAGGGTTGGGGCGCCGACGATTGGTGCGTCAGCGTTTTCAAGGACAACGCCGGCATCGTCCGGTTCGACGAGACCGACAACGTTTGCTTCAAGGTCGAGACCCACAACCACCCCTCGGCGCTCGAGCCGTACGGCGGCGCTAACACCGGCATGGGGGGCGTGATCCGCGACACGCTCGGCACGGGGCTGGGTGCCAAGCCGATCTGCTCGACCGACGTCTTCTGCTTCGCCCCGCCCGACACGCCCGACTCCGAACTGCCGCCCGGCGTGCTGCCGCCCAGGCGCGTCATCGAAGGCGTCGTGGCCGGCGTGCGTGACTACGGAAACCGGATGGGCATCCCCACGGTGAACGGCGCCGTTTGCTTCGACCAGCGGTACCTGGGCAACCCGCTCGTCTATTGCGGCAACGCGGGTCTGATCCCGCACGACAAGTCGTTCAAGGAGCCCCAGCCGAACGACCTGATCGTGGCGATCGGCGGCCGCACCGGCAGAGACGGCATCCACGGCGCCACGTTCTCCAGCGCCGAGCTCACCAGCGAGAGCGAGAGCCTCTCGGGCGGGGCCGTGCAGATCGGCAACGCGATCGAAGAGAAGAAGGTGACCGACGTGCTGCTCCAAGCGCGTGACCGGGGCCTGTTCACCGCGGTCACGGACTGCGGCGCCGGCGGCTTCAGCAGCGCGGTCGGCGAGATGGGCGAAGAGATCGGGGCCGAGGTGTGGCTGGAGAAGGCGCCGCTCAAATACCGCGGTCTCAGCTACACCGAGATCTGGATTTCCGAAGCGCAAGAGCGGATGGTCTTCTCCGTGCCGGACGACAAGTGGGAAGAGATGCACGCCCTGTGCGAAGCCGAGGGAGTCGAGGCCTCGGTGCTCGGCCGCTTCACGCCGACCGGCGATCTCAAGCTCACCTTCCACGGTGAAACCGTTGGCGAGCTCCCTATGGCGTTGCTGCACGACGGCCGCCCGCCGGTCGTGCGCGAGGCTTCCTACACGCCGCCAGCCACCGAGCCTTTCTCGCCGCCCGCCAAAGACGACTACACCGAAGACCTCCTCAAGATCCTGGGCTCGCTCAACGTGGCGAGCAAGGAATGGGTCATCCGCCAGTACGATCACGAGGTGCAGGGCGGCAGCGTTATAAAGCCGCTGGTCGGCGTTCAGAACGACGGTCCGGGCGACGCGGCGGTCGTGCGTCCCAAGCTATCGTCGCGCCGCGGCTTGGTGATCTCCTGCGGCATCAATCCGCGATACGGCGAGTTCGATACGTACCGCATGGCGGCCAGCGCGATCGACGAGGCGATCCGCAACGCCGTGGCGGTGGGCGCCGACCCGACGCGACTCGCCCTGCTCGACAATTTTTGCTGGGGCGACTGCGAGCGGAGCGAGACACTCGGCTCGCTAGTCCGTGCGGCGCTGGCGTGCCACGACCTGTCGCTCGCGTTCGAGGCGCCGTTCGTCAGCGGCAAGGACAGCCTCAACAACGAGTTCAGCTACCTGGGCGCGGGCGGCGAGAAGCAAACGATCGCCATCCCGCCAACGCTGCTCATCAGCGCGATGGGCCAGGTCGACGACGTGGCCAAGTGCGTGACGATGGACCTCAAGCGGGCCGGCAACCGTCTCTACGCCGTCGGACTCACGCGTGACGAGATGGGCGGCTCTCACTTGGCTCTCGTCCAAGAACTCGCGGGTGGCGAGGCGCCTGCGGTCGACACCGATTTGGCCAAGACGGTGTTTGCCGGCGTTCACGCGGCGATCGACCAGGGGCTTGTTGCCTCGTGCCACGACGTGAGCGAGGGAGGGCTGTCCGCGGCTTTGGCCGAAATGGCTTTTGCGGGCGGCCTGGGCGTCGACGCCGACCTGTCGACGGCCCCCAGCGAGGGGCTCACCACGGCGGCCGTCGGCCTGCTGTTTAGCGAGTCGAACAGCCGCTTCGTTTGCGAGGTGGCGTCCGAGAACGCAGAGGCGTTTGAGGCCGCCCTGGGGGCGGCGCCGCACGCCGCCATCGGTGAGGTGACCGCAACCGACCACGTGGCGATCACCGCTGATGGCGCGGCCGTCCGCGCCGACCTCGCCGCCCTTAAAGAAGCGTGGCAAGCGCCGCTGCGTTGGTGATCCGAAAGTGCTCGAAGCAACAGCCGACGACCCACGGTCGTCGCAGAACTACCGAGACGCCTTCCGACGAGCGTGGCTCGTCGGCTAACAATACACGCTACGCTCAGACGCATATAATATGGCATCCCCCCGTGTGCTTGTGCTCCGTTCGCCCGGTGCGAACTGCGACGAAGAAACCGCCGAAGCGTTCCGATTGGCCGGCGGCGTTGCCCAGCCGGTTCATGTGAACCGGCTGCTCGAATCCCCCGACCTGCTGGCCGACTACCAAGTGCTCTGCGTGCCGGGCGGCTTTAGCTACGGCGACGACATCGCCGCCGGACGTGTGCTGGGCGGCCAGCTGCGCCGCCGACTGGCAGACGCCTGCCAGCGGTTTCGCGACGACGGCAAGCTCGTGCTGGGAATCTGCAACGGCTATCAGGTGCTCATGAGCGCGGGCTTGCTCGACCTCGATAGCGAGGGCGCCGAAGGGAGCGGCGAGCGTTCCGCCACGCTCGCCTGGAGCGACCGCGGCCGCTACGACGCCCGCTGGGTTACGCTCCACGCCACGCCCGGCGAGTGCGTTTTCCTACGCGGGATCGACACGATCGAGATGCCGGTGGCGCACGCCGAGGGCCGCTTCGCCATCCGCGACTCGGCGGCGCTCGATCGCCTGCGCAACGCCGGACAACTCGTGCTCCGCTACGCCGAGGGCGACAACCCCAACGGATCGGCCGACGACGTGGCCGGCGTTTGCGACCGTTCGGGCCGCGTGCTGGGGCTGATGCCCCACCCCGAGCGGTTCATCGACGCCACCCAGCACCCGTGCTGGACTCGCAGCGGGCTGAGCGGTGAAGGGGCGGGGCTCGCGATCTTCCGCAACGCGGTGAGCTTCTTCGATTGAGCCGCCCCGCTGGGCTCAGCGTTGCGGGGTCGACGCGCTGGGCTCAGAAGCAACCCCCGGGGCCCGCACGCCTGGCCGCTCGATAGCGCGGACCATGACGCCGTCGACACCTGCCGTGACCACGCCCTCCACGCCGATTCGGAGCACGACCTCTCCGTCGCGCGGCGCTGCGCGAAGCAACCGAAACGGGGTCCAACGGTCAGGGCCCTCGATTTTGAGCGACAGTGTTTCGCCCCCAAGCGAATCGCTCAGCACCAAGTAACCGGCCCCGGATGTGCGGGCCCAGCCGGTAAACTCGAGCAGTTCGCCCCGTCGCACCGTCACGGGCGGCGACTCGATCGCTTCGGCGCGTGCGGGCGTTCGGCCGACGACTCGTAAATAGCGTTGGCCGTGCGGCGACTCCTGGTCGGCGGCGAGGTCGACCTCGGCCGTCGACTCAGCCCCTGCCTTGTGACGGCGCCAGCCGAGCCGTCTGGTCTGTTCGATTTCTTCAAAGCTGCCGCCGTAGAGTCGGTTGGGGCCTCGTGGCAGCGTGGCCAGCAGGTGCGCAAGCCGAAAGTGGTCGGTCAGTGTCTCGGGGACGAGCGACAGCGGGGCGCTGTCGTGCAAGCCCTCGGGCCGAGCCAGCTCGAGCCGTTTCTCGGCCACCACGTCGGCGAGCCGCTGCGCTTCGTACGACGAGCGATACGCCGTGGCGAAGTCGCGGGCGACCAGCGCCAGCCGCGCCTTGCCCAAAAGCCCTTCAACCGCGCGACGTGTCGTCGGATCGAGCGCGTCGCGGTCCTCGAGCGCCGCCATCGCTAACTCGCGTTGCAGCGCAGCCGCTCGGGGGGCCACACGGCTGGTGTACTGCTCAAGCGAACGCGTGACACGGGGGTCGTTCGACACTAACAGAAACTCTCCCCCCGCGCCTTGCTCCGCAGCCACGCTCACTCCGCCGGCGACACGTCTCGCCCGACGGCCCGACAGGCCTGCTGGCGAGAGCCCCGCCACCCGCGCCCCGTCGCTGAGCCCTCGCAGCAGAACGGATTGGCCCGGCTCGGGAGGCAACACGAGCTCTACCCCTTGCCTTTGGAACGCCGCGAGTGGCGGTGAATCTGCTGCGACCCCATCGACCGTATGCCGCCGGCTCCCCATCAGCCATGGCTCGATCAAGGCAAGCCGCAGGTTCAGCATCTCGAGCGATTTCGCCATCCGACCGGCGAACTGATCGGCGGCGGTGATCGGCTCCTCGGTCCAAACCACCAACCCGCGGGCGCCGAGCTCCACGGCGCGCCAGGCGGCGGCGGTCGTTTGGTGCGGGGGCGTCCAACGCGGGGGAGCCCATTCGGGCAAGAGCGTCTGGATCTGCTCCGCTAGCGCCGGCTCAGGAGAAGCGGAGGCGATCGCCAAGATCGGCGTCCCGGCTCGTGACTCATTGACGGCCCTTTCGAGCAGCGAGCGGCGGCTGCCGCTGACGGCCACCACCAGCCCGTCGACCGAGCGACTCCATGCGCCGAATGACTCGGTGGTCCGAGCGAGCAACGGACGCCGCAACCCTGTGGAGAGTCGACGGACACGATCGATTTCCACCAGCGCCGAGTCGAGACGCAGGCGGTCCGCTTCGCCCGGCAGCACCCAAGCCACCACCGGCGCCCAATCGGCGGACGTGTGGGTCTCGAGCGTCTCGGCCGATGGCGGCGGACAGAGAACACGCAGTTTCGCTGCGGCGATTTGCTGGAGGGTTTTCGCGTCGGGCGTTTCGTCCAGCCAAACCGTGTTGAACCCGCGCTTCGCTAGCTCCCCGAAATCTTCATCACGCCAGCGGCAGGCGCGAGGGAAGAAATACTTCTCGTCGATACGCAAGCCGCCGCTATGAATTGTTATCTCGGGACCTACGGTCGTCTTCTCCAACGCCGAAAGTGCGGGGCCCTCGGCTGCGGCGCCGAGGTCGGATCCGTCGGCAGCGGCTTCAGAGCTTTGCGGTGTCGAGACCGACGCCACCTGGGCGACGCTCTCGAGGCGGACTTCATCGATCCACAGCCGCACGCCACGCGGGTCGCCGGGACAGACAATCGCCACGCGTTCGACGTACGCCTCGCGCTCGTCGATCGCCGCGAACCGCTCGTCGAGCCGGAGCCCACGCGCGGCGCGTTTTACCGCAATGGGCAGCCCATCGAAACGCATCGTGGCCCACGAGCCGGCCCGCTCGTAGCGCTTTTCACTCCGCACGAGCACCCGTGCCGGTTCGCCTGTTCGTGGATCGGTCACCCTAGGCAGTACGACCTCTACAGCCAGAAGTGCGCCGGGATGGTCGGAACGGAAGTCGACCTCGACCCCTAGCTCATCGATCAACGCCGCCTTGGGCACGGTTCGGGTGAAAAGGCAAGAAGTGCCGGCTGGGCAGGCGTAGTTCGCTAGTTCAGCAAAACCCGGCTCGTTGCCGTTGCGGATCGAAACGCGTTTGTGGTGGTACAGCTCGACCTGAGCGACGCCGGGCCGCAACTCCCAACTCGTGGCGGGGGCGTCGCACGGATCCGACCAAGGCTCAGCCAAGGCGTCCGCAGTGCTGAAACAAGCTAGCACGACACCAAGTGTCCAGAACGGCCTCCTCAGGAGTTGAAGCGGGCCGATCTGGCGAGACTTATTCATGACAAACGGACGTGGACTACGGTCAACAACTCGGCCGCGGCGAAGTAGCAGAAACGCCACACGGTGGAGAACGCATGTAAGTAGCGGCTATATCAGGATTTGAGGTCCCCGGCCAGACGATTGTGTGGCGTTGTTGCAACAATGCCGGCCGCCACGGCACGCCGCAGGCGCCAATGGCTTGCCTTTGCGTAAGTCCAGTGCTTAGAATCAGTTGTGGCGGTGTCGGAACAGAGTGGCAGAGGTAATTGGCTCGGACTGGCGCGCTGACTGCAATGTGTGTGAGGCAACGCCCGCCTCTCACCGGAGATTCGCAACATGCCCGTATCTAAAGCCAATAACACCGCTCCTGTCGCCGAACTCCCCGCAGACCTCACTCGGCTTGTCGAAGCCGTGCAGGGTTTGCCGGAGGAGCACGCCGCTCGGATCCAGCCGCTCCTCGACCAAGTGGTCGAGAGCACGACCCGCCGTCGGCGTATCTTGTCGTTGGTGCAGGACGCGCTCAGCCAGTTGCGGCTTGACATGAAGTACCTGATGTTTGATCTCGAAGCGACCCGTCGTGAACGCGACGAGTGCCAAGCCAAGCTGCGAAACTGGGAGAGCGACACCGACCAAGGCGAATGAACGCAAGCGACAGCACGTTGTCGTCATCGCGGGGCATAAGGATCGGGCCCCGGCGTTCCACCGCCGTTGGGTCGTGTCGCACCGGCTAGCAACTCTTGGCGTAGCCGTCGCCGCGAGTCGTGTTGTCGCCAGCCGACCGAACGGATAGCCTCGGCCTACCTAAACCGCTGCTCCCCTTAAGCTATGCCCGCGATCGCCACCGCCGAAGAACTCGCCCAGCGGGCCGTCGACGCCAACGTGCTCGACGGCGCGCAAGCGCAGGCGGTGTGGGGAGAATTCGGCTCACGCAACGTGAGCCTGGGCGACTTCACCCAGGCCTTGTTGCGCAAGGACTACCTCACCAACTATCAGATCGACCGGCTGACTCGTGGCCTTCGCGACGGCTACTACTACGGCGACTACAAGGTGCTCTACTGCGTGGGCGCCGGCACGTTCGCCCGTGTGTTCCGCGCTGCCCATCGCGAGACCGGCAAACTGGTTGCGGTGAAAGTGCTTCGCAGTCGACACAGCAGCGACCCGAAGGAGGCCGAGCTCTTCCGCCGCGAGGGGGACCTTTGCAAGGGCCTCGTCCACCCGAACATCGTGCCGATCCACGAGGTCAGCTCCCGCGGGTCCGAGCACTTTATCGTGATGGACTTTATCGAGGGGCGCAACCTCCGCGACTTCTACAAAGTCCGTAAGAAGTTCGGCTACGAGGAGGCCTCGCGTATCGTTTCCGGCATGCTGGCCGGTCTGCACTACGCCTTCCAGAAAGGTGTGACGCACCGCGACTTGAAGATGTCGAACGTTCTGGTGGCCAGCAACGGTGTGGCGATGCTCGTTGACTTCGGCCTCGCCGGGCTCGACGCCGAAACCGGCGACGGCGACGCCGCCAACCAGCGCTCGATCGACTACGCCGGCCTGGAGCGCGCCACAAGCGTGCGCCGCGACGACATCCGCAGCGACATTTTCTTCGCCGGCTGCATCTTCTGGCAATTGCTCGCGGGCAAGCCGCCGATGGCGGAGACGCGTGACCGCATGCAGCGGCTCGCCAAGTCGCGCTTCAAAGACATCCCGAACCTGCTCGAATCGGCCCCCGAGACCCCGCTGGCGATCTCGCTGGTGGTGAACAAGGCGATCGAATTCGACCCGCAGCGTCGCTACCAGTCGCCCGGCGATATGCTCACCGACCTGAAGCTCGCCCTCAGACGCGTCGGCGACGGCGCCGCGGCTGGCAAACGCGAACTCGCCAGCCAGGAGGGCATCGGCCCCGACGGCCAGCCGCGCAAGATCATGGTCGTCGAATCCGACACCAAGCGGCAGGACGTGCTCCGCGATCTGTTCAAGCGAAACGGTTACCGGGTACTCGTCTCGGGCGACCCGAACCGAGCGCTCGAGCGTTTCGCTTCCAATCCGCAAGCGGCCGAGGTGATACTGTTCTGCGCCGCCACCGTGGGCGCCGACGCCCTCGACGCGTTCAACGCTTGCGCCGACGACGCCCAGCTGCGGAACATGCCCGCCGTGCTCCTGCTCGAGGAGGCGCAGGCCAGTTGGGCCGCCGCCGCCAAGACGGGCGAGCACCGCGGCGTGGTCACCATGCCGGTGAAACTACGCAAACTCCGCGAGGCGGTCCTTGCGGCCCTCGGCGCACAAGTCGCGTCCTGAGACACTTGTCTCCTGACGAGCGATTCAGCCCCGTCTCCCTGTGGTGTAGCCCAGGCCGAAAAACACCATGGCGACCGCCACGCCAATTAACAGCGATTGAGCGTCCCTAAAGCCGTCTTCGTAGACGCTAAAAGCGAGCAGCCCCAGAGTGACAACTCCGGCTGCGTGGCAACCAAGGCCTGCTAGCCGGTTGAAGCCTTCGCGGGCACCTGCGGGAGTGTCTTCGTCTTGTCGGGGATTTTCCATCGTTCCAATATTATCATTGTTCCCGAGCAGTCCAAAGCCAGCATGCTACAGGGACACCAGCCAGCCCGCGAATTCTTCCGCCGCACGATCCAAGCAGGCCGCCTGGCGAGCACGTACCTGTTCGTCGGCCCCGAGGGGATCGGCAAACGGACCTTCGCTCATTGGCTCGCCAAGGCCCTCCAGTGCTCGGGGTCCGACTCGAATGGGCTCGAGGCTTGCGGGCGGTGTGAGTCGTGCCTGCTCTGCGACGCCGGTTCGCACCCCGACGTGCTCACGGTCGCCCGGCCCCCGGGCAAGTCTTCGCTGCCGCTCGACCTGTTCATCGGCCGCGCCGAGCACCGCCACCGCGAAGGGCTGTGCCACGACATCGCGCTGAAGCCTTACCTCGGCCGGCGGCGGGTGGCGATCATCGACGACGCCGACGCGCTCGGCGTGGAGAGCGCGAACTGCCTGCTCAAAACACTCGAAGAGCCGCCCCCTCACTCGGTGCTGATCTTGATCGGGACGAGTCTCGCACGGCAACTGCCGACCATCCGCTCTCGGGCCCAGGTGGTGCGGTTCGCCCCACTCGACCCTACGACGGCGGCTCAGGTGCTCGAATCTCTCCCCGAGTGGACCGCCGGAGCCCCCAGCGAAGGGCGGCCCGACGCGGAGACACTCGCTCGCCTGGCCCGCGGCAGCGTGTCGCGAGCCCTGGCGTTGTCCGACGGCTCGGCCGAAGAGGACCGCCGCGCGGTTCTCGGCTGTCTCGAGCGTTCGGTGGGCGACCCGCTGAGGCTTGCCAAACTCCTGCAAGAACGGACCGATTCGGCGGGAAAACAGGCCTCGGAGCGTCGCGACCGCCTGCGGAGACTCATCGGCTTCCTCGTCGAATCCGGTCGCGAAGCGATGCACGCCGCGGCCGCTGCCGGGACCGACCCCTCAGGGGCTCTCTCGATGGTCGAGGCGTGCCTCGACGCCGAGGAGGCGATCGATCGAAACGCCAACCTCGCGAACGTGGTCGCGCGGCTGGCTCAGCAACTCGCCGCGGCGGCCCCGCGAGCCGTTGCCGCACGGGGTCAAGCGGTTTGATCGCCGCGACGTGTTGACACCCCCACGCCGGGGCCGGTAGCTTGATCGGCCTGCTACGGCAATTGCCGCCTCACTCTTGGCGAGGCGGCCTCACGAATGGACTCCTCTCTTATTTTGGGCTCCCCGCCGGGGGGCCGGTCCGGGAGCGGCGCTGGTTGGATAAACGCATCGACTTGGCTATCGCGGCGCCGCCGCCCCCGCCTGACCACGATGCGACTTGCGACCGGCCCATACCCACAAAGCAATGACTTCCCACGCAGTGCGATGGAGCGTGCCATGACGAGGCATCGGTGGTTTGGTTTGACGTTCGCCGCGGCCAGCCTTGCGGCGAGCCCCGCCTCGGCAGCCGAGGAGGGCGGCGGTGATATCTCCACGACGGTCGTCGTTGTTTGCTGGCTGATCGCCGCCGTGGGAGCGTTCGCCGCGTTGATCCAGGCGCGGCAGTTCTACAAGACGATGATCGCCGCCTCACCCGGCACCGATCGCATGGTCGAGATCGCCGGCTACGTGAGCTCGGGCGCTAACGCTTACTTGCAACAGCAGTACCGTGTGGTCGCGGTGTTCTTTCTGGTGGTCGCCCTGCTCTTGGCCTACGCGGCGTTCGGCCTGAAGGTGCAGAGCGAGTTCGTGCCGTTCGCGTTCCTCTCGGGCGGGCTGTTTTCGGGCCTCGCCGGCTGGTTCGGCATGAAGACCGCCACGGCGGCCAGCAACCGCACCGCGGCCGCCGCGCAAGAGTCGCTCAACCAAGGCTTGCAGATCGCCTTCCGCTCGGGCGCCGTCATGGGCCTCACGGTGGTCGGCTTGGGTCTGATGGACATCGCCCTGTGGTTCGCGTTCCTCTACTGGGCGTGGCCCTTCTTGAGCGACGACGTGCTCACGCCGGTTGAGATCACCGTGACGATGCTCTGCTTCGGTATGGGCGCCAGCGCCCAGGCGCTGTTTGCCCGCGTGGGCGGCGGCATCTTTACCAAGGCGGCCGACGTTGGCGCCGACCTCGTGGGCAAGGTTGAGCAGGGCATCCCCGAAGACGACCCCCGCAACCCGGCCACCATCGCCGACAACGTGGGCGACAACGTGGGCGACGTGGCCGGCATGGGCGCCGACCTCTACGAGTCGTACGCCGGCTCGATCTTGGCGACCGCCGCCCTCGGCGCCGCCGCCTTCGCCAGCCCCACCCTTGTGCCGGAGGGCATGTCTTCCGTCCAGGCGCAAATGGGCGCCCTGCTCCTGCCGATGGTTATCTCGGGACTCGGCATCGGGCTGTCGATCCTCGGCATCTACACGGTCAAGACCGACGAAGACGCCAGTCAGAAGAGCCTGCTGCACGCCCTGGCCAAGGGCATCAACCTGTCGACCGTGCTGGTGATCATCGCGGCCGTGATCGCCTCCTCCTTGCTGATGCCGACCACCGAGGCGACCCGCTGGTGGCTCGGCCTGCCGGGCGTGGCCTTCAGCGTGGTTTGCGGCGCCGTGGCGGGGCTGCTCATCGGCAAATGGACCGAGTACGCCACGAGCGACGAGTTTGCACCCACCAAGCGGCTAGCGGATCAGGCGGTCACCGGTCCGGCGACGATCATCATCGGCGGCGTGGCCGACGGCATGATGAGCGTGTGGGCCCCGGTGGTCGTGGTCTGTCTGGCCACGCTGCTCTCGTTCGGCTTCGCCAGCGGCTGGCACTTCAACGATGTCGCTTACTTCTCGGTCGGCCTTTACGGTGTCGGCATCGCCGCGGTCGGAATGCTCAGCACGCTCGGCATCACCTTGGCCACCGACGCCTACGGCCCGATCGCCGACAACGCCGGCGGCAACGCCGAGATGTCGAACCTCCCGGAGATCGTTCGCGAGCGGACCGACGCCCTGGACAGCCTCGGCAACACCACCGCCGCCACCGGCAAGGGCTTTGCGATCGGCTCGGCGGCGCTGACCGCGCTCGCCCTGTTTGCGGCTTACATCGAAGGCGTTCGCGTTGGGTTCGAGAGTTGGACCGAAGACTTCGCCACACAAACATTCAATGCCGCCGACGACGACGGGGCGGCTGGTTGGTACAAGCTCAATGACCAGTTCCTCGTCAGGCTCAACGATGACAAGTCGACCGAGTCGTACCTGATCATGCCCGAGCAACTGCAAGCGGGCGTCGGCGCCGAGGACGAGTCGCTCAACGCCTGGCGCGACCTCGACCATGAGAGCCCGCTCGGCGACACCGTCGGGGCGGAGGCTTCCGAGGCGTCCGTGGCGAGCCTGCTCGACGACTCCGGCGAGCGTCTCCTGTGGCGTCCCACCGGCACGCCGCTCTTGCCGCTCGCCGAGGCCACGCTGCCGCAGTTCAGCACCTACTACGACGCCACGCTGATGAACCCCAAGGTGCTGGTGGGCATCTTCACCGGGGCGATGGCGACCTTCGTCTTCTGCGCGATGACGATGAACGCCGTCGGACGCGCGGCCCAGGGCATGGTCGAAGAGGTCCGCCGCCAATTCCGCGAGAAGCCGGGCATCATGGACGGCACGGAACAGCCCGACTACGAGGCCCCCGTGGCGATCAGCACCCAGGCGGCCCAGCGTGAAATGATCGGCCCCTCGCTGCTGGGACTGCTGCTGCCGCTGGTGGTGGGCATGCTTTTGGGCGTGACCGGCGTCCTGGGGCTGCTGATGGGCACGCTCACCACGGGCTTCTGCTTGGCGGTCTTCATGGCCAACTCCGGCGGCTCGTGGGACAACGCCAAGAAGTACATCGAGGCGGGCGCCCACGGCGGCAAAGGCACCGACGCCCATAAGGCCGCCGTGGTCGGCGACACGGTGGGCGACCCCTTCAAAGACACCAGCGGCCCGAGCCTCAACATCCTCATCAAGCTGATGAGCATGGTCAGCCTCGTGGCGGCCGGACTGATCGTGCGGTACAGCCTGACGTCGCTGGGGTGGTTTTAAGCGGGGTTTGAGGCCCGGGGCCGCGAACCTCAGCCGTTTTCAGGGGCTCCTTCTCTTTTGCCGGAGCCCGTTTTCGGCTAAACTGGGTTTTCCCACCATTTGGTGGTCCACCCGGAGAGGTGGCAGAGTGGTCGAATGCGCCGGTTTGCTAAATCGGTGAAGGGGTCATTCCCTTCCGCAGGTTCGAATCCTGTCCTCTCCGCTACAGAAAAGGCCCCCGACGCAAAGCGTCGGGGGCCTTTTCTCGTTAATCTCACGTCGGCCGCCGCCCAACGGTCGGCAATAGCCGAGGGCCTACGGCCCTCGGACGCCCCAATATATGCGCAGCGGTCGCAACACTCCCGCCCCTCCCCCGTTAGAGATTCTCCCCAAGCAAATCTCACGGAAGGCCCACTCATGCCCCGCTACCGCAACGACCTCCCGCAGCTCAACGGCGAGACGCTGATCACCGACGGCGGGCTCGAGACCGTGCTCGTCTTTCACGAGGGCTGCGACCTGCCGGAGTTCGCGTCGTTCCCGCTGCTCGACGAACCGCAGGGTCTCGCGATCATGGAGCGATACTTCCGCCGCTACACCGAGATGGCCGAGCGGCACGGCGTCGGGCTGCTCTTGGAGTCGACCACCTGGCGTGCCAACCCCGATTGGATGGCGAAGATCGGCTGCCCCGAGGACCTGGAGCGTATCAACCACGCGGCGATCGAGCACCTCGTCGCCGTCCGCGAGGCGGCGGGCATGTCGGGGCCGGTGGTGCTGAGCGGCTGCATCGGCCCGCGTGGCGACGGCTACGTGGCCGACAACGCCATGTCCGCCGATCAAGCGACCGACTACCACGCCCATCAGGTCCGCGTGCTGGCCGACACCAAAGCGGACCAAGTCACGGCGATGACGTTCAACTACGCCGCCGAGGCGATCGGCCTCGCCCGCGCCGCGAAGGAAGCCGGCATCCCGGCGGCGATCTCGTTCACCGTGGAGACCGATGGCCGTCTGCCCACCGGCCAACCCCTGGGCGAGACGATCCAAGAGGTCGACGAGGCGACCGATTCGGCGCCAGCCTATTACATGATCAACTGCGCCCACCCCACCCACTTCGACGATGTGCTAACGGGCTCGGAGCCTTGGATCGGCCGCCTGCTCGGCCTGCGAGCAAACGCCTCCGCTTGCAGCCACGCCGAGCTCGACGCCGCCGAAGAACTCGACGAAGGCGACCCGGAGGATTTTGGCCACCACTACGTCATGCTCACCCAGCGGCTGCCGCACCTGCGTGTGCTGGGCGGCTGCTGCGGGACGGACCACCGGCATATCGGGGCGATTTGCGCGGCTTGCCTCGTGTCTAACGGCTAGGGCTTTGCCGCACACACGTCGTCGCAGCCTTGCTTCTCTCACCCGCGTTGCGTGCTAAACTCTTGTGCGCAAGCGTCGCAGGCTAATAGGACTTGGGAGAAGCGTGATGAGGTTCGTAACGATTATCGGAGCCGCCGGATTGCTGGCCTCCTTGTGCTCGGCGCCCGCGACAGCCGGCGAAGCGGCGTCCGTCTCTGCCCAAGATGCCCTTAGCCGCCTCGTTGAGGGCAACAAGCGGTTCGTTCGCGGCGAGTCGATCCACCCCCACGCCTCGGCCGATTACCGGGCGTCGCTGGCCCACGAGCAACACCCGTTCGCCACCGTGCTCGCTTGCAGCGACTCGCGTGTCACCCCGGTGCTGATCTTCGACCAAGGCGTGGGCGACCTCTTCGTGATCCGGGTGGCCGGCAACGTGGTCGACGACGACGTGACGGGCAGCATCGAGTACGCCGTCGATCACCTCGGGTGTCCCTTGGTCCTGGTGATGGGCCACAAGAGCTGCGGCGCCGTTACCGCCGCGCACCACGCCTTCGTCGCCCACGACCTTCAGGAAGAGCCGCAAGAGATCCTCTCGCTGCTGGCGCGTATCGCCCCGGCCATGCGGGGCCTCGACCGCAACAAGCCGACCGAAGGCCAGGTCGACGAGGCGATCGAGAAGAACGTTCGCATCGCAATCCAACGCCTGTCCGCTTGCCACGATTTGCACGAGTCGCTCGAAGCCGGCAAGCTCCAGATCCGCGGTGCGGTCTACGACCTGGAGACGGGCGCCGTGCATTTGCTGGGCGACTGATGTCTTCGGACGGCTGAGACTTTCTGTCGTAGCCACGCACAGCGGCGCGATTCGTGCAGCTTGCCTGGGCGAGGAGCCAGCCCACCCCCCTGGTTGCACCGGCAAGCGGATCAGCGAAAATCGCTGAAACCCTGCCCGGAAGGCAACCTTTGTGTCGGTACACGCGTATAGCAATTGTGCGTTGATTCCCTAGTCCCCCGATTCCCGAAACATCCCGCTACGAAATGGCTTTCCGCTTCGACAAGTTGACGATCAAAGCCCAGGAGGCGGTGCAGCACGCCCAGGAGCTGGCCGCTGACGCGGGCAATCCACAGATCGAACCGCACCACCTGCTCGCGGCCCTTCTTGTCGAGAGCGAGGGGGTCGTGCGCCCGGTGCTTGAGAAGATGGGGGCCAATGTCGGCCAGCTGCAGCAGATGGTTGAGGCGGAGCTCGGGCACCTGCCCAAATCGTCGAGCGGCACGCCACCGCAGCTCTCGCGCGAGCTGACCCAGGTGCTCGAAGCGGCCCAGAGCGAGGCGGGCGCGATGCACGACGACTACGTCTCGACAGAGCACCTGCTGCTCGCACTCGCCAAGACCAAGTCAAAAGCCAAAGACACGCTCGGCCTGAACGCCGTCGGCGAGGCCGACCTGCTGAAAGCCCTGCAGCAGGTGCGCGGCAGCCAACGGGTGGTCGACCAGTCGCCGGAAGGAAAATTCCAGGCGCTAGAGAAGTACGGCATCGACCTCGTGGAGCGGGCCGAAGCGGGCAAGCTCGACCCGGTGATCGGCCGCGACCAGGAGATCCGTCGGGTGATCCAGGTCCTCTCGCGGCGCCGCAAGAACAACCCGGTGCTGATCGGCGAGCCGGGCGTCGGCAAGACGGCGATCGCCGAGGGCCTGGCGCTGCGCATCGTGCACGGCGACGTGCCGGTGAGCCTCAAGAACAAGCGGGTGATCGCCCTCGACCTGGGGGCACTCGTCGCGGGCACCAAGTTCCGCGGCGAGTTCGAGGAGCGGCTCAAAGCGGTGCTCAAAGAGATCGAAGACGCCGCCGGCGGTGTAGTGCTGTTCATCGACGAGCTGCACACCGTGATCGGCGCTGGAGCGGCGGAGGGAGGCGCCGACGCGGCCAACCTGCTCAAGCCCGCCCTCGCCCGCGGCGACCTGCGCTGCATCGGCGCCACCACCCTGGACGAATACCGCAAGCACATCGAGAAGGACGCCGCGCTCGAGCGGCGGTTCCAGCCGGTGTTCGTCGGCGAGCCCTCGGTCGAGGACACGCTCGCCATTTTGCGTGGCCTCAAGCCCCGATACGAGGCGCACCACAAGGGCGTCAAAGTGAAGGACTCGGCCCTGGTGGCCGCCGCCGAACTCTCGAGCCGATATATCGCCGACCGCCAGTTGCCCGACAAGGCGATCGATCTGGTCGACGAAGCGATGAGTCGCCTGGCGATGGAGCTCGAGTCGGTGCCGGTGGAGATCGACGAGCGCCAGCGGCGCCTCGTGCAACTCGAGTTGGCCGCCCGCCAACTGGCCGACGAGACCGAGGAGCACGCCAAGCAGCGACTCGAGGACATCAACGAGGAGATGGAGACCCTGCGCCACGAGCTGGCCAGCCTCAACGAGCAGTGGGAGGCCGAGAAGCTCGGCGTCGGTTCGTCGGCCGATGTGCGCAACCGGCTGGAAGAGACCAAGCACGAGCTGGAACGCCAGACCACGGCGATCAAGGAGGCCCAGGCCGCCGGCCAGCCGATCGAAGAGTCGGCTTACCAGAAACTCTACGAACTCGATTCCGAGCGCAAGAAGCTCCAGGACCAAGTCGCCGAGGCCGATGCCCGGGCCGAAGCCGACTCGGCTGCCGGCAAGGACATGGTCGACGAGCGCCGCAAACTGCTGCGTCAGGAGGTCGGGCCCGACGAAATCGCCGAGGTCGTATCGGCCTGGACCGGCGTGCCGGTCACGCGGATGCTCGAGAGCGAGCGGGCCAAGCTGCTCGTCCTGGAGGAGCGGCTGCACCAACGCGTCGTCGGCCAGCACGAGGCGGTCGAGGCCGTGTCGAACGCGGTGCGCCGCAGCCGCAGCGGGCTCCAAGACCCGAACCGCCCGATCGGCAGCTTTCTATTCTGCGGCCCGACCGGCGTCGGTAAAACCGAACTCTGCAAGGCGCTCGCCGAGACGCTGTTCGACAGCGACCAGGCGATGGTGCGGCTCGACATGAGCGAGTTCATGGAGAAGCACACCGTCAGCCGGCTGATCGGGGCGCCCCCGGGCTACGTCGGCTACGAGGAGGGGGGCAAGCTGACCGAGGCGGTCCGCCGGCGGCCCTACGCCGTCATCCTGCTCGACGAGATCGAGAAGGCGCACCGCGACGTCTTCAACATCCTCCTGCAGGTGCTCGACGACGGCCGGCTCACCGACAACCACGGCCACACGGTCGACTTCACCAACACGATCATCGTGATGACGTCGAACGTCGGCAGCCAGCTGATCCAGAAGATCGCCGGCGAAGGGGGCTCGGCCGAGGAGATGCGCGAGGGGGTGATGGACTCGCTGGGCGGCGTGTTCCTGCCGGAATTCATCAACCGCATCGACGACGTGATCGTCTTCCAGCCGCTGGCGCGTGAAGACGTGCGGCGGATCGTCGACCTGCAGGTCGACGCGCTCGAGAAGCTGCTCGCCCGCAACGGATTGGGGCTGGTCGTCACCGACGCCGCCCGGCAGGAGCTCGCCGGCGAGGGCTACGACCCGGCGTTCGGGGCCAGGCCGCTCAAGCGTGTGGTGCAGCAGCGTTTGCAGAACCCGCTTGCGAGCGAGCTGCTACGAGGCGAGACACCCGAAGGCGCCACCGTGACGATCGACTGGCGCGACGACGAGTTCACATTCGAGATCAGCTAAAGCTCCCTCCCCCACCGGGGGAGGGAGGATCTTATCAGGCGTCGCTCAGCTGCCAGCGCTCAATCAGCACATTGGCGCCGGGGGTCATGCCACGCAGCTTGCGGGCGATCTCGGCCTTCTCGCTGGGCGAGGCCTTGTCGAGCTTGGCCTTGTACTTGTTGATCTGCTCGCGACGCTTCCGACGACGACGCAATTCACGCTGACGCTCGCTGCCTGCCATGGTTTCTCCGCGGACGCTACTAGGAGGTAATTGGGGATTTGCTGTTGGATCATCGCCGAATTCGGCGGATCGTACTTTATACTCGCGATTCGGCCGCGCGGTCAACGCGTCGGTTGACCGCCGCGGCCTGCTAAAATAAAGTCCACTGGCCGCCCTGCGGGGCGGACCCGGGTTGGGTGGCAGAGTGGTCGAATGCACCGGTCTTGAAAACCGGCGACGGGCAACCGTCCGGGGGTTCGAATCCCTCCCCAACCGCTATTTAAGACGCCGCCGGCCTCTTCCGCCCGACGTTGGCGCCAATCGTCCTCGGCAGCACTGGCAGCCTCATTGGCCACCTCCCTGGGCTACCGCATTCTGAGGTTTATCCCCCAGGGGCGCCCGCAGCTTCAGGGGCGGTTCGGCGTGATCTTTCTTCGAGTCCGTCAGTGGTGTGCGTAAGGCCTCGCTTGTAGCTACAAGCCTCGCCGCTTGCCGACTGCCGCAATCGAGTCCCAATGAAGGCTCTAGCGGCTTGCCCACGGCCTGAGGCGCCCGAAAAATTCGCGTGGTTGCGTCGGTCTGGAACACCGTCGCCCGATGACCCCGAACGGATTTCGAGGAGGCACTCATGGCTTACGCTGCGCGCACGCTGCTGGTATCGGGACTGCTAATTAGTTGCCAAGCTGGCTTTAGTCATCCAGCAGGGGCCCACGAATGGGTCGTTGGCACGGACGGAGAGATCAACGCCGCACTGCGCGACGCCGAGCCCGGTGACACGATTTCAGTCCGCCCCGGTCTCTACGAGGGAGGGCTCTACCGGGTGGGCCTCACCGGCGTGACCATCCGGCGCTGCCCCGATTCGACCGGCGAAGCTGTTTTCCGAGGCAAGCAAAACGGCCTGCACTTGGTCGACGCCGTCGACGTGATGATCGAGGGCCTTACCTTTGAGCGTCAGACGGTCAACGGCGTTAACATCGACGACGGCGGCTCGTTCGTTACCCCCTCACGCAACGTGACGATCCGCGACGTCACGGTCCGCGACATCGACCCCGATGGCAATCACGATGGCATCAAGCTCTCGGGAGTGGTGGGGTTTCTTGTCGACCGGGTGCGTGTGTTCGACTGGGGGGAGCGCGGCAGCGCGATCGATCCGGTGGGCGTGCACCAAGGCATCATCCAGAACTCACACTTCCGGCGCGCGTCGACAGTCGACAACGGCTCGGGGGTGCGGCCCAAGGGAGGGAGCACCGACATCGTGATTCGCGGCAACTTATTTGAGCACGCCCCCGGCGCGGGCCGCCCCGTGCAGGCGGGGGGCTCGGTCGGCGCGGCGGCTCGCTTCCTCGCAGGAGAGAGCGGCTACGCGGCGCGCGACGTCGCGGCCTACGGCAATCGGATCGTCGGCGGATCGAGCGCGATGAGTTGGGTCAACACGAACGGCGGGGTGTTCCACCACAACGACATACGCCAGCCGGCCGAATGGGCCTTGCGGATCCTCAACGAGAACCCCGGCGACGAGATCGTCGACACCCAGAACGGCGTGTTCATCAGCAACGCGGTCGAACACAGCAGCACCTGGAAGAAAGCGTTGAACGCCGGCGCCGAGACCATGCCCGAGACTTTTCAATTCACCGGCAACCGCTGGTTGAACGTCGATGCCCCCACACCTGGGGGCTCGATGCCCGATCTTCCCACGCCGGAGGAAGACGGCCTGTACGGCGTCGCCGCCCCCTTTGCCGCGGACGAGCCGATGCGGTGGGATTTCGATTGGGGCGAGTGGATCGTGCCTCTGGATGTGGCGGGCTTTGAGTTGGAGATCGAGGACGCTGAAAACTTACTCTTAGCGACGCCGGGCTCAAACGCCACGTTCGAGCCGCTCGCCGACGACCCGCTGTCGGGCGACTGGTCATTCGAACCGTCGGAAGAAACCATCATCACCGGGGCGTTCGATCCCTTGGTGCTAGTGCGCGCCGATTCGTGTGCGATCTGCGTACCCATGCCGGGCGACTACGACCGCAGCGGAGAGGTCGACAGCGATGATTACCAGCTGTGGGTCGAGCAGTATGGCTTTATCGGGCAAGCGTTAGCCGATGGCAACGGAGACGGCAGCGTGGACGCGGCCGACTTCACCTTGTGGCGAGACGCATCCTCAAGCGTCCCCGGCGCCGCCTCCGTACCCGAAGGTGGGGCGGGAGCTGTAACACTACTAACAGCACTTGCGCTGAGTTTGGTACGCAGGGGTCGTGGCTCGGCCGAAGCGTTTTCTCAATAACGATCGACTGGCGGCAGCCGCACCGGGCCTTTGCCCCTGCGTGCCGTGCGTGAGCTCTTGTTGACCAGCAAGTGGCGGTAGGCTGGGTTCAGTGCCGAGTCGTCTAACGCCGGGAAGTCTTGGAACGACTCCCCTTGCTCGTACGACTCGAAATTATCGCTCTGTTGCTCGGCAGGGCGGGCCGGCGGGATTTCGGGCGAAAGGCCCTGTTCGCTAGGCGATTCGGGCGAGGAACCGGCATTGCTGGGGTCGTTCATTTCAGACGACTCAGGAGAACCGGCCGCCGGAGCGACGCCACGAGGGATCAGTTCCGGCGACGGCGCCTCCGCTCGCACGGTGGCTACGGCAGGAGCTAGCTCAACAACCGTTTCGTGCGTCGCGTATTCATACACTCCACAGTGCTCGTCGCGCCACGACTCGCCCGGAGCGGGCCATTCTCGCCAGCAAGTCGGTTTGCAACCGTAGTAAGCCTCGTCGGGACCGCACGGCGAGTGGATCACGGCGTCTTCGCCCCAACACCAGAAATGCTTCTTGCGGATGTCGGTGGGGCAGCATTCCTCCTGCGCGCTCTTGGTGAACACGCCGTGCTGGCAACCGGAGGCGCCGATCAAGCCGGCGAGCATCGCGATGAGAGTCAATCTGGCGGTCACGTTCGTCTCTTTAAAACTGCGTCCACGTGGCTGGCTTACGAGCAAGCCTCAGAAACCGCTGTTGTTGCTCGAGTTACCGACATTATTGACCGCGCGGATCGTGCCGGCTCCGAGGGCCGTCACGCCCAAGACACGCTCAATGGGCGCAAAGACCTTGGCGAGAGCCGTGTCGAAGGCGACGAGCTTGTCTTCGGAGACAAACAGCCGGTCGCCCGGCAGCATCTGGTAGTTGGTGGCGACATCGCCCCGCTGGGTGATGGCCAGCCAGTCAACCGGCAACAACTGGTCACCCCCGCACGAGTTGCCACCGGGGCGGGCGACCCACATCCGAGTGCTCGACGTAGAGGTCAGCCCCTGCACTTGGCCGATGGCGTCGAGCACCGTCTCGTTGCCGCGCACCGGCAAGATGACCACGCGATCGCCCAGACCGGCGCCTTGGGTCACAACGTAAAACACTTTGCTGTTGTAGCCGAGCACATCGACCACGATCCTTGCCGACTCGAGGTACTGCGAGAGATGCGCCTCGATCGCTCGTCGCGCCTCTTCAACCGTCAGCCCCACCACGCGAACCCGGCCGTAGGTTCCTAGGTTCACCGTGCCGTCGGGCGCCACGAGGTGCTCGCCGGAGATCTGCTGCACGTCGGCGTAGGTGGCCACGGTCACCCAGACCCGAGGATCGGTGTACTCCTGCCGCAGCCGTTCGAGCAGAGCGGCTTCGAATTCTGCGACCGTGAGCCCCTCGGCCCGCATTGCGCCGATGTTATGGCCGAAGTGGATCGTGCCGTCCGGCTGGATCGAGTAGTCGCCCCCCAGCGGGTCGGAGGCGAGCAAACCGCTGGCGCCGATAGAGACCACGTCGATCGCTTGGAGCCGGTAGGGTTGCTTGGGAAGCAGCCTCAACGCCTGGATCGCAAGGATGTCGGGCGGCTCGATGATGTAATCGGGCATCGTCACCTTGGCGAGCTCACGTGGCGTGCCCGCCGGGACACACGGCGTAGGCCCCGCGGGCCTCATGCCGGGATAGACCCAGCTGCATCCACCGCACGACACGGCCGTCAGCGCCAGGATCAGCGTCGCGATGTGGGAAGCTATATGCGGCATCGATTGCTGACTGGAGTCAATAATGGAATGACGTCGTGTGGCATGCCCGCTTTAGGCGGCATACCGGCGCCATCCTGCAAATCGGTTACACTCGTTAAATCGCTCTAGTCCGTATTCCTCCCCGTCGACCTTAGTGATGGTGGGGTGCGTAAGACGTAACGAAAGGGTGACTTCGATGGCCGCGAAACGCGTTGGGATGCTAGCACTACTGGGAGCGGCGTTAGGGCTAACGGCCTTGGCCGAGCCCGCGGCGGGGCAGCGCTACCAGCCCTCCCGGCCGACGGTCAGCCCCTACCTCGACCTGCTGCGTCAGAATAATTCGCCCGTGCCGAACTACTACAGCTTGGTCCGACCGAAGCAGAGGCAGTACGAGTTCAATCGCCAGCAGCAGAATGCGCTCGAACGCAACAGCCGAGCGATTCAAGAGCTCAGCTACGGCCTTCCCTCTTCGACCCAACCGCTCAACGTCTCGCCCGGCCAGTTTTTCTACTCGGGCTCAGGCTCTCAATTCCTAGGCGACAACGGCTATTTCTCCGGGATCGCGAGCCCGCGCCTGGGCGGCGGCAATCGCCCCCGATGAGAGCGCGTCGGATCGCTGCGTTAAACGCCCTCAGGCGTTCGCCGGACGACGACTTCGGGGCGGCGGCGTTCCAGCGGCACCGCGCGGAGCACGCCCACTGAGGCGTCTGAATCTAGGGTACCGCCAGATCGGTGCAATATTTCACGCTAAGGGCGGTCCCAGAAGCAGAAGGCTGCCCGGCTTGTGGGGCGTTGCTTTCGGGACGGGTTTTGGGGCAGTCTTGTCGCCGCAAGTCCTTTGGCAGCAACCGAGCCTCGGAAGTCCCGAAAACGTCCGTTTTTGGCGCCCGCCAGGATGATCAGGTCGACGCCTCCTTTGCACTTACCGTATCGTCGCTCTACACCAGTGTGAGCCGAATACGTAGAATTCTGTTCCCGCAAACGGCCGCTTGCTGCGGCTGCATACCCATGCTTTTCCGAGGTATTGGCCATGCGAACCGTCTCCTTTATTTGTGCGATGCTTGGGTGGGTGATAGCAACCGCGGCACATGGCGGAATAGTTCTTGTGCACGCGGTCACAATCGATTTCAGGGATGAGCTTGACGCCTCCGCGAAAGCAGATTGGACTCAAAACGAGCGACTTGATATCACCGACGAAGGCCTCGGTTGGAGTGGTGAGCCCACTTCGCACTTCGAGTCAAGTGTTCGGACGAAGCCGATCGCTTTGGGCTACAACTGGCGGCCACCTCAGCAGGCTGGTGTGACCGTCACTCTCGTGGCAGATAGAAGTACGTACACGCTTAAACGCGGCCAAGAGAGCCGCCCTTATCAGGGGCAGGTCTACTTGAGGTACTCACCCGACTTAAAGCACTGGTCAACGTGGCACGTCGCCAAGTTGCGATCTGTTGATGACGGTGACGAGATGACGTTCGACGCGTCGGTAGGCGTCCCTCGCAGCGTGCGGAAGCCATATGCCGACCTGTTGCAAGCGTACTCTCGACGTGACGATGTGGCTGCTTCCTGGGACGAGGAGGCGGCAGTTCGCTGGATCGTCGGTCGCGAACCCCGTTTCTTTGCCAAGCAGCTCCCACTAGTCGGCTACGTCCAAGTCATGTACGAGGGCAATTTCAGTGGCGACCGCCGAGTACGATCGATGAACTTAAACATCGGCTACGCGATGAGCGGCATGGTGCAAGCCGCCACGAGTCGGGAAGCAACTGGCCCAGGATTCGGTCGGCATTGGGAGTACGTCGCTGACGGCGAGGACGCCAAGGAAGTCATCAATCCGGATCCCTGAGTGGCATTTATGGCATCTTCTCGTAAGTACAAATGAGTGACCCACCTGGGCCGCTTAGCGTAAAAAAATTGCGCCAAGCTGGGCGGTCCCCTCATCTCCCTCCCCCGAAGGGGAAGGGAGATTCAGACGCCGTGTGCCCGGGGCGCCCCCTCCCCTAGCCCCTCCCCCCTTGGGGGAGGGGGATTTCACACGTGGTTCAGCTTGTTAAGCCCGTTGTACGCCGCCACTTTGTAGCACTCGGCGAGCGTCGGGAAGTTGAACACGTTGTCGATGAAAAACTCGGCGGGCCCACCCAGCGCCATCACCGCCTGGCCGATGTGCACCAGCTCGGTCGCCTCGGCGCCGATGATGTGGATTCCGAGGATCTCGTGCGTCTCCTGGTGGATCAGCATCTTCATCATGCCAAGCTCGTCGCCGATCAGCTTGGCGCGGGCGATCTCGCGGTAGTGGGCGATGCCCGACTCGTAGGGAATGCCCTCGTCGGTGAGCTCCTCCTCGGTCTTGCCGACCATCGAGATCTCCGGCACGGAGTAGATGCCGAAGGGGAAGAGCTCGGTGTTGAAGTTGCGCACGTCGCACACGCCCAGGGCGTGGCAGACGGCGCGGCGGCCCTGCTCCATGCTCGTGGAGGCGAGCGCCGGGAAGCCGATCACGTCGCCGGCGGCGTAAACGTGCGGCTGATTGGTCTGGTAATGGTCGTTCACGTGCAGCCGCTCGCGGTCGTCGAACTCGACGCCGACCGTGTCGAGCCCCAGCTTGCCGCACACGCCTTGGCGGCCGACCGAGTAGAGCAGCACCTCGGCGCGTAGCTTCTTGCCGCTCTCGAGCTTGGCCTGCACGAGGGTGCGGGAGCCGCTGTCGCCTTCGTCTTGGACCTCTTCGATCGACTCGACCTTTTCGCCGCAGCGGAGCGTGATGCCCTTCTGACGCATGAAGTACTGGAACGCGCCGCCGATCTCTTGGTCGAGGAAACCGAGCACCTGATGGCGCCCTTCGACGAGCGTCACACGCACGCCGAGCGTCGCCATGATGCAGGCGTACTCTGAGCCGATCACGCCGCCGCCCACCACGATCATTGTCTTGGGGATGTGGTCGAGGTGCAGCAGCTCATCGCTGGTGAGGATGCTCGTGCCGTTGAACGGGATGTGGTCTGGCTTGGCCGGCCGGGTGCCCACGGCCACCAGGAAGCTGTCGGCCGTGACGTGGTCGATCTCGCCTTCGGGCGTGTGGATGTGCACCTCGTTCGGGCCCGCGAACTCGGCCCGGCCCCAGATCAGGTCGACGTGGTTGCGGTCGAACTGGGCGCGGATCAGCTCCCACTCGTGGCGGATGATCTGCTGCGAGAACGCCACGAGGTCGGCGATCGTAACGTCGCGTTTGGGGCGGTAGTCGGAGCCGAGCAGCGAGCGGCGGTCGGCCCCCGTGAGCATGATCGCCGCCTCGCGCAGCGCCTTGCTCGGGATCGTGCCGGTGTTGATCTGGGCTCCGCCCAAAACCGGGTTCTTCTCGACGATGGCGACCTTCTTACCCAGCTTGGCCGCCTGGATGGCGCCCTTCTGGCCGGCGGGTCCGGTGCCGATGACCAGGACGTCGTAATGCTTCATAGCGAAGTGGGCGGGGAGCGGGGATCGTTGGTGGGCGCCTGTGCCCCACAGGCTACCACCGATCGGCCCGCATGAGAACTGACGGGGATGGTGGCAAAGCAGGTGGCGCTGTAGGGAACGCCCTCTGTGGCGTTCCATAAGCAGATCCCCGGTGCCCTGTCGGACCGGATATGACGATAGTGAAGGTCGACAGGCAAACACATTCTCTCCCGCTCAGCGGGCGGCGGACTTTCAAGCTTCAACAGGAAAACGAGCGGTTATACTCAGACTTTTGCGTATCCGCTTTGCGGCACTCTCCAAAGCCCCTCCTCGATAGCGGCCGAATTTCATGGCACCCCCGTTCGAAGGCGAAACCGCAGGTGGCGCCGGCCACGCGAACACTTCCGCACGACGGCCCATCCGGCGATGGCAGTGGATCGTGGTGGGGCTGGTCGGAATGGCTTGGTTGGTCTCCGCTGTAGTGGCATTGATTGTGCTGCCTAAACTGTTGCTCGACGCCTACGACGGGGAGTCATACTCCTGGCTTAATGACCGCGTTGCCGCCCACGCCCGAGCCGCGGAGGGCACCGGTTTGCCGACTCGCGATCGCGAGTGGTACGTTGGCGCCGGAGAACGCTACGGGTATCGAGCCCTGTTACACGCTACGAGTGGACTGTTGGTGGTTCTGCTGGTGACCTTCTCCCAGACCGTTTGGCGACGAGTGAAGGGCTTTCTCTTCTACCCCGATTACTCCTTCAACCTCGGCGTGCTACGAGCGGCGGTTTTCGCAATGATGCTTTATTCGTTAACGCATCATCCGATTGCCGCGGTAGCCGCAGTACCGAATGAGTTGTACGAATGGCCCTTCTTGAGCAAATTATTCTTGTCGGCGGTGCCGATTGGACCGGGTTTTGTCGCGTGGGCGTTGCCGTTGGCGAAGATTTCGTCATTCGTCGCCGCGATAGGTCTTTTCACGCGTGTCAGCGCCCCTGTCGCCGTGGTGCTATCTTTCTGCCTGCTTGGAATCAGCAACCTGACTGGCAAAGTGAACCACGACCACCACGTGCTGCTGCTGGCTATGATTATGGCCTGCTCGCGGTGCGCAGATGGTTTCTCGCTCGATGCTCTACGGCGAAGGCTCGGTGCGTCCGAGGTGGCACGTCCGGCCAATGAGCCACAAGTCACATACGGCTTGCCAATTCGCATGACAATGGTGTTGATCGCGACTTGCTACTTCTTTCCGGGCTATTGGAAAGCCGCGGTGGGCCCGGGCTGGGTGACCGACGGGGCGATGCGGAACGTAGCGCTCGGCATCTGGTTCCAACGCGAGTACTTCGAGCCGCTTGTGCGTATCGATTTGTACGACCTGCTCGGCATAGGCGGAGCCTTGTCGGCGATTCTGTTCGAGCTCGGGTTCTTGCCGGCATTGCTCTTTCGTTGGCCACGTTACCTTTTTGCGGTCGTAGGGTTCACGTTCCACAACCTGACCAACGCGATTCTTGGCATTGCGTTCTGGCCATTACAAGCAATGTACGTGGCATTCGTCAATTGGTGGTGGCTGCTCGGTTGGCTCGGAGAGAAGATTGGCCCGAGTCGCCTTACAATCTACTTCGACGGCAATTGCAGGCTGTGCCGTCACACGATTAACTTGTTATTGGAGCTTGATTGGCTGCGCTGCCTCGAAGTTCGAAACACGCTGCAGCTAGAAAAGAGCGATCCGATCTATGCCACCGCTGACGAGCAAGCCCTTCTGACCGACATGCACGGTGCCCACTACGAGGAAGGTGCGCTGCAAACGGCTGTCGGCTACGATGTCTACCGCTGGATCGCTTGGCGAATTCCGCTGTTGTGGCCTCTGGCGCCACTGATGTACTTGCCACCCGTTTCTATCGTGGGGCGGAAGATTTATCGTAGGGTAGCCGACAGCCGAGCATGCCGGGTTCCATCACCCGTCTCACCAGCTGAAGCTCCCGCGAAGAACGGCCCGCTGTTGTGGCGAGAGGTGCCGCTTTGCGTCTTGTTTGTACTGATCATGATGGGGATGTTTTCCACCGGCTTCACCCGCAAAGTATTTTCCTGGCCGGTCGCCTGCTACCCGACCTTCGATGCGATCGGCTCGCCCTATATCGAATGGCCAACGTTCTGGGCGGTTTCCCCGAATGGCGAGCGACGCGAGCTGGACGACGACCCGATCCGTGACGCCTATGGTTCGGCTCGCTTCGTCGAAGTCCTCAGACGTTTCGTTGATCGCAACGAGCCGGACGATCGGCTGCGGCAAGCGCTGTCGGTCTTCGTCGGATTATGGAAAGAGTCTGGCGATCTCGATACCGACAGCCCGCCTGAAGCGATCGAAGTAGTCCTCGCTCGCTACCATCTGACCGGTCCGCGACGCCCCAAGGAGCCGGAGTCGACGGAGAATCGATTTCTAATCAAGTGGAACGCAATCACTCCGTGACGCATGGCAATTTTCTGCTCAGTAGCGTTCGCCAAACGCGGGTGCCGGGCTTCACGGTGGCTGTTTGCTGGCCGTTGGGCAAAATGTGTTCCTACTGTCGCGGCTCGCAACGCTTTAAGCCTGCAACTTCCAATCCCTAAATCTTATGCAGCCGCTGGAAGGCCTCAATGTCCGTCCGGCGGCCCATCACCACGAGCGTGTCCTCATTCTCAAACCGGTCGTCCGGCTCGGGGTTGAACAACATCCGGCCGTCCGCTCGGCGGATGCCGATCACCAGCAGCTTGTGCCGCTGGCGGGCGGCCGCCTCGCGCACGCTCTGACCGATCATATCGCACGGCGGCACGATCAGTAGCTCTTCGAGCTGCGCGTCGAGCTTCTCGTGGTCGGTGAAGTGCTCCAGCAGTTCGGCCGCGTGCGGCCTCGTGACGAGAGCCGCCATCCGGCGGGCGCCGATCACCGCCGGCAGCACCACGCGATCCGCCCCGGCTTGCAAGAGCTTCTTCTCCGTAGCGGCCAGTTCGCCGCGGGCGATGATCTTGAGTTTGCGATTGAGGTTGCGCGCCGTGAGGGTGAGGAACACGTTGTCGGCGTCCGACTTGAGCGCGACCACCACGGTGTTGGCGCGCAGGATGCCCGCGTCGAGGAGCACGTCCTCGTCCGTGGCGTCGCCCGTGACGACCAGCAGGCCATCGTCGGCCGCCGCGGCGGTGATTTCGAGGTCTTGATCGATCAGCACGAACGGCTTGTCGCGCCTCGCTAGTTCCTGGGCGAGCGTTTGCCCGATGCGGCCGTAGCCGCAGATGATGGCGTGTCCCGTCAGGTGTTCGATCTCGCGAGTCATGCGTCTGAGCCCCAGCGCCCGGTTGATTTGCCCCTCGACCATCGATTGGACGACGAGGCCGAAGGTGTATGCCACGCCCGCAACGCCGAGCAGGATCACGGCAATCGTGAAGAGCTGCACGACCGGCCCCACCTCGCTCCGCTCGCCGTAGCCGACCGTCGAGACCGTGATCACGGTGAAATAAACGGCGTCGAGCCACGTGCCGCCGGTAAGGAATTTGTACCCGACGATCGCCACGACTAAGAAGCCGCCTAGGAAAGTCACGCCTCGGCGGATGCGGTGCAGAAGGGTCACGGGCACGGGACGTATGCAGGGTAGAGCGAGGCGGTGTCGACCGAGTCTCCCGTTTCTATCCGACGCAATCAAGCCGACAGCTGCTGCTGTACGCTAATCAAGGGCGGTTGGGGGAGGTGTCTCCGACACCGATAACGCGTCGCCAGCCAACTCGGCTAAAACACCGTAATCGGTGTCGGAGACGCCTCCCACAGCACGGCAATTGAAGACGCTTTCCGACGACCGTAGGTCGTCGGCTGCTTCCTAACAGCAAACAGCCGCTAGGTCCGGTAATCGGCGTTGAGCCTTACGTACTCGGCCGTCAGGTCGGTGGTCCAGAAGCGTGCCGAGGCCTCGCCCTCGCCCAGCAGCAGCACGAGCAGCGTGTCGCGGCTCGAGCGGATGCTCTCGGAGACGGCCGCCTCGTCGAACTCGACCGGGGTCCCTTTCTCGTACACCAGCATGCCGTTGATCAGCAGCGCCACGTGCTCCGGGTCGAACGGAACGCCGGCGTAGCCGGCGGCCGAGACGATGCGGCCCCAGTTGGGGTCGGCGCCCGCGATGGCGGTTTTCACCAGCGGACTATCGGCCACGGTCTTGCCGATGCGGATCGCGTCGTCGCGCGTCGCACAGCCGTGAACCTCCACGGTGATCAGGTGCGTTGCCCCTTCGCCGTCGGCGGGGATGCTCTGGGCGAGGTCTTCGCACACTTCGAGCAACGTCGCCCGGAAGGCCGAGAGCGCCTTGCCCTCAAGAGGCTCGCCGCCGGCGGCGCCGTTGCAGAGCAGCAGCACCGTGTCGTTGGTGCTCGTGTGGCCATCGACACTGATGCAGTTGAACGACTCGACGACCGCCTCGCTGAGGGCCGCCTGGGCGTCCTCCTTGCGGACATTGGCGTCGGTCATCACGACCGACAGCATGGTCGCCATGTTGGGACCGATCATCGCGGCGCCCTTGGCCAGGCCGGTGAGCGTGCACTCCACGTCGCCGAACGTGGCGGTCTGCGAGCGGACCTTCGGCACGGTGTCGGTCGTCATCATGCCGCGCGCCGCGGCGTCGAGCGAGGCGTCGTCCGAGCCGAGTTTGGCGGCCGCCGCCGCAACGCCCGCCTCGATCTTGTCCATCGGCAGGTGGTGGCCGATCACGCCGGTGGACATCACGAGCGCTTGCTCGGCGTCGCAGCCGACGGCCTCGGCGGCGAGCTCGGTCATGCGCAGCGCGTCGCGGTCGCCCTGGGCGCCGGTGCAGGCGTTGGCCACGCCCGAGTTGACGACCACCACGCGGGCGTTGTCACACGGCGTGCGTTTGCGGTCGAGCACCACCGGCGCGGCGCAAACGAGGTTCTGCGTGTAGACGCCCACGCCGACCGCCGGGCGGTCGCTCACCAGCAGCGACAAGTCGAGCCGCTCGGTGTTTTCCTTCACGCCGCAGTACACGCCCGCGCCGCTGAATCCCTTGGGGAATTGGTCCGCCATGAAGTCGTTGGTCCTATGCCACCGGGGCGCCGCGCTCAATCGAGCGCGGTCGTCTCGGCGTAGCCTTGCATGAGATTGAAGTTCTGCACCGCGGCGCCCGAGGCGCCCTTGATCAGGTTGTCGATCGCACAGACGACGACCGCCTTGCCCCGCACACGCTTGGCGAAAATCTGCACGCGGTTCGTGTGAGCGACGTGCTTGGTCGAGGGCGAAGCGTCGACGACCGTGACGAACGGCTCGTCGGCGTACGCCTCGCGGAGCGCCGCGGTGAGCGCCTCGCTCGAAGCGTCGCCCACGGGATCGGCGTAGCAGGTCGACAAGATGCCGCGGTCCATCGGCGCCAGGTGGGGCGTGAACACCACCTCGAGATCCGCCCCGCAGGCGTCGCCCAGCACCTGGTCGATCTCGGGCATGTGGCGGTGCGTGCCGACGCCGTACGCCATGTAGCTTTCGTTCGCCTCGGGGAAGTGGAACACCGGCTTCGGCGTGCGACCGCCGCCCGATACGCCGGTCGCGCTGTCGACGACGATGCCGGCGGGCGCGATCAGCCCCGCCTTCAAAAGTGGCGCCAGCGGCAAAATGGCCGACGTTGGATAACAGCCGGGGTTCGCCACGAGACTCGCGCCGCGGATCGCGTCGCGGTACAGCTCGGGCAATCCGTAGGGCGTCTTGCCGATCCGTTCCGGGTCGGGGTGCGTCACGCCGTACCACTGCTCGTAGACTGCCCGATCGGTCAACCGATAGTCGGCCGAAAGATCGACGACCTTCAGGCCGCGCCCCAGCAGGGCGGCGCAGGTTTCGGCGCTGGCGGCGTGCGGCAAGCAGGCGAATGCGAAGTCGGCCCGTTCGGCCACCTCGTCCGGCGAGAGACTCTCCAGGCAAAGGCCGTCAAGCACGCCACGCAGCGAGGGGTGGACCTCGGCGATCGAGGGCCGGTCTTCCTGCCGTGAAACGAGCGCGGTGACCTCGGCCTCGGGGTGGCGCGCGAGCAACCGAAGGAGCTCCAACCCGGTGTACCCGGAGGCGCCGTATACCGCGACTCGCACCATTCTTCTCTCGCTCTGGCTGCTCTGCTCACGACGCCCCGTTGTGATACCCCAGCCGGGGGTTAACGCGGCATTGTAATCCCCCCGGTCGCTGACCGCTACGACCAACAACGCCAATGCGGGGTTCGCATGCCGATTTCGGCGGGCGAGTCGGCGGCGTAAGCCGCCGGAGCTGATCGCAATACGCTTTCGCTCGACTGGCTGGAAAAACACCGGCGGCTGACGCCGCCGGCTCGTTTAGCCCGTTGTACGCGTAATCAAGCGCTGCTGGATCACGCTGAGGATCCCCTTGGCGACCTCCTCCTTGGGGCCGACGAAGTGGCCCACGGTCTCGCCAGTCGGGGTGAGCAGTTCGACCTCGTTATTAGCCGAATGCATCGCCTCCACGCCGTTCGAGACCATCAGGTCACAATGCTTGCGCTCCAGCTTGGCGAGCGCCCGCAAGCGGTGATCTTCGGTCTCGAGAGCGAATCCGACGACCCACCGCGGGCCCTTGGCCGACGCCAGTGTGGCGACCACGTCTTCGGTTTCGACCAGGTGCAGCATGAGCGGCTGGCCCGTCTTGGCGATCTTGCCCTGCGAGACTACCTCGGGCCGATAATCGCACGGCGCCGCGGCGCCGATGAGCCCGTCGCAGCTCTCAAATGCTTGGCGGGATGCCGCTAGCATCTCTTCGGTTGAAATCACCGGCACGACTTCGGCCGAATCGGGGTAGGCGACATCGACCGGGCCTGAGACAACCACCACCTCGTGGCCGAGCTCCAGGACGGCGGCGGCCAGCGCCGCCCCCATCCGACCGCTCGAGGCGTTCGTCAAATAACGCACCGGGTCGAGGTGTTGGCGCGTTGGGCCGGAGGTGATCAGGATGCGTGCCATCGTGTCACTAGAGCTTAAGCACCCCAGGCCAGCTCGGCAACGAGCCGCGTAAACCGCACGACTGACACGGTTTAGCGTGTCAGACCAAAATTGCCTGGGAGGGCGTGTCCCCTCAGGCGAGCGCTCTACGCTAAGTTTTTTGACAGCCCCCACGTGGGACGCCCCCGCCGGCAACCACACTGACCAGAAGGAACTGGTCGTTAGGATTCGCCATCACTCCCCCTGTCCCCTCGCAGCACGAAGCCACTCAGAGCGCGGCCCCCACGGGCCGGGCGACGGCGCTGGCGGCGTGGGTTCACCGCTACTTCCTGCTGCTGCTGCTCGCAAGCTACGCCGTGGCGTACTTCGCCCCGGCCACGGGCCAATGGCTGCGTGGCGTGTCGCTCAACGGCGGCGTGACGGGCAGCCTGTCGCTGTCGCGGGTGCTGCTGGCCGCCTTGTTGGCATTGGCCGGCATGGGGATCGATTGGACGAAGCTGCGCGAGTCGCTCGAGCACCCCGCGACGCTGTTCACCGCCTTGGCGGTCAAACTGATTGCTCCGGCCGTCGTCGTTTTCCTCATCGCCGCCGCGCTCAAGGGGGGCCCCCAGCCCGAGACCGCCCAGCTGCTGCTGGGACTGGCGCTGATCGCCGCGATGCCGGCCGCCGGCAGTTCGCCCGCCTGGACCCAAGCGGCCGGCGGCGACGTGGCCGTTTCGGTCGGCCTGCTCGTGGGTTCCACGGTGCTCGGCCCGCTTTGTGGCAGCCTGTGGCTCGACGGTTTCGCCGCCGCCGCGGGCGGCGACCAACTGCCCGACCGCTTGCGAGTGGCTGTCTCCGGCCTGTCGTTCTTGGCGTGGGTCATCGTGCCAACGGCTGTCGGCATGGCGCTGCGCCACTATTTGGGGACCAAGGTGATCGCCCGCTGGAAGCCCTACCTGCGTTTGGCTGGCGCCGCGTTGCTGCTCTTGCTCATTTACGTTTTCGCCTCCGAGGCGATCAGCCGCGCCATGCAACGCTCGGCCCCGAGCGAGTTGGCTTCGGCTGTGAGCCTCGCCGCCCTGCTCTGCTGCAGTGGGTTCCTGTTCGGCTGGCTCACCGGCCGCCTGAGCCACAGCGGCCACTCGTCTCGCGTGGCGTGCGTGTATGGCGTGGGGATGCACAACAACGGCATCGCCCTGCTGGTGGCCGACGCCGTGCTGCCGAGCGACTCGGCGGCGTTCGCCCCGATCATCGCCTACGCGTTGGTGCAGCACCTGCTGGCAGGCGCCGTCGACGCGCTTTTGGCGTGGCGGCGTGGCTAACGCGTCGTATTCAACGGCGAGCCGGCGGGCGTGAGCCCCCGGTGGTTTTGCAGAAAGATAGTCAGTATCCAGCGCACTCCGGGGGCTTACGCCCGCCGGCTCGCCCCTTCGCGTTGGTTCACTCCTGCCGGGTGAGTGTCCACGCCTGAGCGCCATTAGCAGTGGCGACACTTATCGCGCCGGTCTCTTCGGTCAAGGAGGCCAGCGGCGCCGTGAAGCTGACACTCGGGTCTTCCTCCAGCCTCCAGGTCGCCTGCTGCTGGGCCGGGTCGACCAAGCCGACCACATTTTGCACCTCGCCGTTCGTCGGGTCGAAGCTCGATCCGGCGAGTTGTCCCTGACGGTTGACGGCAAGCTGCACCATCAGGGCCGCCTGCTCGTCGCCCTGCGGAGCGAGCCCGTAGACGCCCAGGTGCAGCCACTCCTCCGACTCGGCTTCGCTCGGCGGCGCCGGGACCGGCTGTTGGGGCGCCGCCTGCGGGGCGGTTTCTTCAACTACATACGTGTTGTACGTGTCGCCCGATTCGACGTACGCCACACCGGTCGCCGGGTAAGGCGCGCCGTAAGTGATCCAAGCCGACACGGTCGCCGCCGTGGCGATCGCTACGTTGTCCGCGTAAGGATGCGTCGCCTGCCAAGCGTTGGGGTGCTGGGCGTACCAAGCGGGCGAGAACGGTTGGGGGCCGTTCTGCCAATTCGCGGCAGCCGATTGGGCCGTCTGCTGGAGTTGGGCTTTGTCGATCTGGCCCGCCCGCGATTGAAGGCTGTCCGACTGGGTGGCCGCTTGCGACTGCTGGAGCGCCTGCCCCAAGTTCTGGACTTGGCCATGCTGCCAGCCATTGCCTGCTTGCCACGCTTGGCTCTGCTGCAAAGCGCCGGCGGCGCCGCTGCCGCCAAGGAAGCCTTGCAGTTGCTGGGCTGTGGCGTTGTTACGGCCCGGCCCGGCGCCGAAGCCGCTGCTGCGCGGGCCGCTAGTGTTGGGACTAAAACCGCCGGGGCGCGAGTTGTTCGCAACCCCTGCCCGCCCGCCGCCAACATTCGGCCGAGCCGAGTTCGTTCGGATCCCGCCCGAGGCTCCCAAACTTCCGCTACGCGGCGGGCCGCTCGGCGTAAAGTTCCTGGCGCTGGGACCGCTGAAGCCGCCACCCGCTCGGGCGCCGGAGCGGTTCGCTCCGCCACCCCCGGGCCGGCCACGAGCGATCGCGGTGTCGGCGGCGATGAACAGCAGAGCAACGGAAAAAACGAGCGCAGCACGAGCGCAGCACGAGCGGGGCATGGGGTAACTCCCTGAGAGCGGAGAGAAAAGGCGGGGGATGAGGAGGGCTTGGCCGCGGCGTGGGTAGAAATACTCCCCAGCACGGCTAAGGCCATCTGAAACCTAGCTCACGATCCGATCCCGGGCTCGCCGGATCGCTGAGGCTCAGACGACACCCTAAGAAACACCCCTGCTCACCCGCGGGCGCCGCAGCGGATCGCGGGTTTCAGACGGCCGTTCAAAATTCAGCCGCACCAAAACCGCACGACCGTCAAAGCCGTTGTGAGCCGATCGAAAAGCCAATCAACCACGGATCACGGCCGTTCTTGCAGCAGCACGCACCAGCCCGTCAGCTTGCCGTTGCGGCCGGCGAATCGCACCGGCGCGATCGCCGCGAGCCACTCGCCGCTGTACTCCGGGTCGGTCTCGGCAAGGGCGTCGTGGTAGTTCTCCATCAAGAACGGTTCCTCGTCATGGCCGTTGATCTCCTCGATCACCTCCTGAATGAGCCACACGGGGTGGTAGAGCGGCAGCTCGCCGCTCGACGCTGCGCCCGCCCGCGCGGCCCGGTGGAAGTGTTCGTGCTGCATAATCAGGCCGTACCGGGTGTTCGGCTTGACGAAGAAGTCGAGGTTGGTGTGAGCGATCGTCAGCAACTGGTTCTCTCCGAGGTTCGCGTCGAGGCCCGTGATATCGAACACTTGGACGGCCATGCCCAAGACGCCGATCGGCCTGCCGTCGGAGGCGTCCGGCGGGAAGATCGGCACGCTGAACACCACGACCGGCTCGCCGTGCGTGCCGCTGAACGGGGCGACAAGCTGCGGCTGGCGGATCGGCTCGATCTCGTCTTGCCGCAAGTCGGGCGTGACCGGGCCCAGACCATGGAAGTATTCTCGGTGGGCGTAGGTATCGCCGTAGCTGTCGAATTCCTTCCCTGTGGTGGGGTTGATGAGCGGGGCGCGGGCGATCTGGGTGCCGCGCCCGTCGTCGAGGTTCACGAACCAGTTGTACGAGGCCAACCCCCGTTTCTCGAGCCAGTAGTTCCGCTGCTCGAAGAGCCACTCGTTGACCGCCATCCACTTCTCGCGGTTCTCCGGGTCCTTGTACGCCGCTTTCAACGCGAGGCGGAGCTCGCGGTCACGACTGGCGATGTCGAGGATCAGCATCCGCCGATCGAGTTCTGAACCCAGGGCGTTGGCCGCTAGGCTGGCGCGCGAGATTAGCCCGTCGTGCCGGGCGACGGTCGCCCGTTGGGCGGTGCGTGTCTGCCAGCCGGAGAAGACCGTCGTGAGCACCAGCAGCGACACGACCGCCGCCGCGGCCGTCTGCACCACCGAACGGTGTCGCCGCGCCCAGCGCGCCACCTTGCGTGTGAATGGCTCTTGGTAGGCCGCCACCGGTTCGTCGGCTAGATAGCGCTCGACCTCGTCGCCAAGCTCCATCGCCGTGGCGTAACGCTTCTCCGGTTGCAGGGCCATCGCCTTAAGGCAAATCGCCTCGAGCGCCGCCGACAAGCCGGGCGCCAGCCGGCGAGGCGGATCGAACTCGCCGCGGATCACCAGCTGCCTGAGCTCGGCGAGGGTGGGCGCCTCGACGGGCGGCCGACCTGTGAGCAGTTTGTACAGCGTCGCCCCCAGGGCGTAGATGTCGGCCGCCGGGCTCAAAGTGCCGTCGCCCGACATCTGCTCGGGGCTCATGTAGGCCGGCGTGCCGGCGATGCTGCCCGACTCGGTCATGCTGCTGGTGGCCATCGGCATGAGCGTCTTCTCGAGCTCGTGCTTGAACTGCCCCTCGCGCCCGACCGCCATCGCCAGCCCCCAGTCGACCACGAGCGTCTCGCCGTAGCGGCCGAGCATCACGTTGGCCGGCTTGATGTCGCGGTGCAGGATGCCGCGGTTGTGGGCGTAGGCGATCGTCCGGCAAACCGATACGAACCTCGTGAGCAGCGACCGCAGCTCAAGGTTGCGTGAGGCGTCGTGCGGCGAGATCCGGTCGTCGGCTTTAGCGGGGTCGGCCTCGGGGTCGTCGTGGGCGCCGTGGAACTCGGCAATCGCGTCGTCGAGTGTCTCGCCTTGGATCAGCCGCATCGCGTAGAACGGCCGGTCGTCTTCGGTCAGCCCCGCACCGTAAACCGGCACCACGCCGGGGTGTTCGAGACGGCTCGTGACCTCGGCCTCGACCATAAACTGACGCAGCGACGCCTCGTCCTTCGAGCAGCGTCGCTGGAGGAACTTGACCGCCACCTCGCGGTGCAGCTTCTCGTCTTGCCCGGTGTAAACGACGCCCAAACCGCCGCGGGCCAACAGCCGCAAGCCGCGGTACGACCCCTCGGCGACGACCAAGTCGCCAACCGCCTCATCGACAGGCCGCATGGCGCCGTTGGGCCCGGGCCCCTCGGTCACTCCGTGCATGCCGGTCTGCTCGAGGCGATTGTCGATCGCCTCGAGAGCGTCGACGCGTCGCTGCAGTTCGCCCAGCAGCTCGGGGCGGTGGGCGCAGAGCGTGGCGAGGTCGATCGGGGCCCCGCCCTCCAGGGCATCCTCCCAGCGGTCGAGCAGGTCGTCGATTTCCGAGGCTTCACTCATGCGAGCAGATTACCGCTTTGCGAACCGATTGCGAACCGAAATAAGAAATTGGCGGAGCCATGATCAGATAATATGGCGAGCCGGCGGCGTCAGCCGCCGGAGTTGCTTGCACTCCATTGCGGCGCGCCGACCACTCCGGCGGCTGACGCCGCCGGCTCGCCAGCCTTGAGCTACGCCGAGGGCAATTCGCCGCCTAACGCCTCGTGCAGCGCCAGCCGCGCCGAGCGCCAACGACGCTTGATCGTACGGACGTCGACGCCCAGCAGGTCGGCCGCCTCTTGCTGCGGCAGGCCGTGGTACCACAAGAGTTCGGTAACCTCGCGTTCGTCAGCGGGCAAGCGCTCGATCGCCTCGTGGAACTCGCCCCACTCGGCCACGGCCTGTGGGTTGTTCGTCACTTCGGCGGCCTCGAACTTCATCGCGCCGCTCTGGTCGGCGGGCGTCGCCATCTGGGTCTGGTGATTGGCGCCCTGGCCGAGAGGGCCTTGATAGCGTCGCGAGAGGTCGATCATCTCCCGCCGGATCTGCATCGCCGCTAGACGATAAAAGTGGCGGGCGTCGGCGATCTCGACACTCTCCATCGCTTGGTAAAGCCGCATCGACGCGTTCTGGAACACATCCTCGGTCTGCTCCCAACGGCCGACCTTAGGGAAGGTCCGCTTGATGGTGCGCGTGATCCGCATCAACCGGTCGCACGCTGCTTGCAACAACTCGGCGCGGGCCGAGTCGTCGCCGTCACGGAGCCGCCCCAGCAGCCGCTCAACCTCGCTCGTCTGGATCGTCATCTCGGGCTGCACAGCGGGCTCCAATCTCTTTCGCGGTGATGAGTGGGGGTGTCGATTATGAGGGCTGAGCGTCGCAAAGGAAACGGCAGGGTTTCGCACGACCAGATGCCCGGCTCGCATTTCTCTATTACGCTTGCAACTTTCGGCTGTTACCGAAAAAAGCCCCGGCGGGTCCATTGGACCCGCCGGGGCTGCGGTTCTCGGCCGGGGCTCACCAGTTCCGGTCGAAGGCCTGCGAGCGGCTGTTGCCGAAGAAGATCGCCGAGCTGTTGGCCGTCGCCGAGCTGTTGCGGAAGCCGTTGCCGCCGACCGAGTAGGCGCCCGATTCGCTGCGGGCGTTGCCGAACAACAGGCCGTTGGCGTTGGCCCGGCTGCGGCTGTTGCTGAAGCCGTTGTTGGTGCTGCTGATCGCCGTCGAGTCGGCCACGCCGCGTCCTCCCCAGTAGCCGCTGGCGTTCGCCTGGCTGTCGGAGATCGCCACGCCGCGGTTGCTGAAGGCGCCGCTCATCGAGTTGGCCGAAGCGTTGCCGCGGGCACGGCTCGATCCGTTGGCGATCGCCACGCCTCCGTTCGTGCCGGCGATCACGTCCGTGTTGCTGCGGGCGTTCCAGCCGCGGGCGTTGCTGCGGCCGTTGGCCTGAGCGAACCCGCCGTTGGCCGCGGCGATCGCGGTGCCGGTCGCCCGACCTCCGTTGCGGCCCGATCCGCTCATGTTGGCCCGAGCCACGCCGCCGTTCGAGGCGGCCGAGATGGCCCGGATGTCGGTGTTGCCGCGGCCGCTGGCGGTCGAAGTGGCGGTGCCGCCGGTCGAGTAGCTTTCGGCGACCACGGCCGCTTGGGCCGAGACGGTCAGGGTGCAGAAGGCGACGAGTGCGAGGGTCGTGAGGGCGGGGCGGGACATGGCGGGGTCTCCGTGAACGAGGTGGGATTAGGTGGGGGAGGGTTCGTTTCTGAGTCGTTTGGCGGGGCGTTCGGCCCCGGTGATACCCAGCCATGCGGGAGCAGACCCAACGGGGGGACAGCAAAACCGCTCCCGCGCCCAAATAGTCTCCCACCCCCCTTTCCCGCCCGGCTTGGGCGCCCGTGAAGCCAGGGAAATGACTTCTCCCACAGGCAAGGCGTTAGCGGTCCGATTCGACTAAGCAAACCGGGCATAAACCGCCAGCAAACGGCCCATTTCATTCGTTTTCCTTCCCCGGTCGATCGGCAGGGTTTAAGATGCCAGCCGTGTAATGTCGGTTGCGCCCTACCGCGACACCTCTTCTCGAAGGAAGACCCGATGTCTCGCTCGACCCGCTGGCAATGGGGCTCGCGCCCAAGCAAGTCTCGCAGCAGCAAGCGATCGGAAACACGCCATCTGCGTTGCGAGCCGCTCGAAGACCGGCGGATGCTCGCCGCCTACGTGGTCGACACCAACGTCGACGAGTCGGACGGCGACTTCTCGCCGGGCGACCTCTCTCTGCGCGAAGCGATTGAGATCGCCAACACCGTGCCCGGCGCCGACGAGATCATATTCGACTTCGGCCACGACGGGCCGGAGACGATCTTGCTCACCATGGGCGAGTTGCTGGTGACCGACTCTTTAACGATCACAGGCGACGGGGCGGAGCTGCTCACGATCGACGCGGGTGACGGACTCGACGGCGTCTTCGCCACTGGCGACGGTCACCGCGTCTTCACCATCGACGACGGCGTCTGGAACGCGGCGAGCGAGGTATTGCTTGGCGGGCTCACGCTCACGGGGGCGGACGTGCCTCACTCGCCGCCTCAAGGGGCTGGGGGACTTTACGGCGGGGCTGTCGGGAATTTCTTCGAAAATGTTTCGATTGTCGAGTCTGTGATCGCGGGGAACTCAGCGCAGGGGGGGGGCGGTGTCGCCAGCTACTGGGGAAAACTCTCCTTGCTGGAAACCGTTGTCCGAGACAACTCCGCTCTCTACGGAGGCGGTATTCATGGCTTCCTCGGCAATATTTCTGTGACCAAAAGCAAGGTCACCGGAAATGTGGCGCTGAATGACGATACGAAACGAGCCAGCGGCGGCGGCGTCTACATCTACGGCAGCTACACGACGATCGAGAGCAGCGTCATTGATCGCAATGAGGCAAACGGAAGCCAAGCCGGCGGCGTCGCGATTATTTTTAGCGAAGGGACGAGGATCGCTGGCAGCACGATCTCTGGAAACATAGCCGCCACCGAAGGGGGCGGTCTACACACGTTGAATTCGTTTCTCGATATCGAACAAAGCACTTTCTCCGGCAATCAAGCCGGAACTCACGGCGGCGCAGTCTACGCAAACTGGTTTCTCGAATTATCGAACACGACCGTCTATTCCAATCGCTCCGGAACAGGCGAGGGGATCTCGTTCGCTCCGGACTTTAGTGGCGCCGAGTTGACCTTGCGCAACACGATCGTCGCCGGCAGTACCAACCTATCCGGTGATCCGGCTGCGGATATCTCGCGATTCCCTGGCGCCGAGCCGTTTGACTTGATCGCCAGGCACAGCCTGATCGGCAATCTCGGAGACTTGCCGTTAAATGGCGCCAATAATCTGATCGGAGTCGGCCCACGGCTCGCCCCGCTGGCAGACAACGGCGGGCCGACACTCACCCACGCCCTGCTGCCCGGCAGCCCGGCGCTCGACGCGGGCGATTCGTCGCTGGTCGTGGGCACCGGCGTCTACGACCAACGCGGCGAGCCGTTTGTCCGCATCGCCGACGGCAACGACCCGGACGACGTGGTGATCGACATCGGCGCCTACGAGGCGCAGGCCACGCCCGAAGCGGCGCCGGGCGACTACAACCGCAACGGCGTGGTCGACGCGGCCGACTTTACCGTGTGGCGAGACGCGCTCGGCCAGACCGGCCTAACGCCGCTCACCGGCGCCGACGGCGACGGCGACGGCCAGGTCACCCGCGCCGACTACGACGTGTGGGTGAGCCATTTCGGCCTCGAGTTCACGTTTGAGCCATTCGTTCCTGAGGAGCTGATCGTCTCGACCAACATCGACGAGTCGGACGGCAACTACTTGCCCGGCGACCTGTCGCTGCGCGAGGCGATCGAGATCGCCAACGCCCGCGCGGGCGCCGAAACGATCACGTTCGACTTCGGCCACGACGGGCCTGAGACGATCTTGCTGACGATGGGCGAACTGGCGATCACGAGCTCGATGACAATCGCTGGCGACGGCGCCGACCTGTTGACCATCGACGCCAGCGGTTCCGACGCCACGCCCGGCGTGGCCGACGGGCAAGGGAGCCGCGTGTTCCGCACGATGGCGCCTGCTTCTGCCCGCCGGGGGACTCTGGTCACGCTCGTGGGCATGACGATCACCGGCGGCGACCCCAACGGCCATGGCGGCGGCGTGCTCAGCGAAGGGGGGCTGACAATCGTTGACAGCACGATCACCGGCAACACGGCGAGCGGCTCACGGGTCGACGACCTCAGTTACGAGTCGTACGGCCATTCCGGCGGCGGCCTGTGGGCCGACGGCGAGACCACGCTGCAGGGCGTGACGATCAACCACAACCGGGCGGCCCGCAGCTCGGTCGATCCCTACGGGTCGCCCCGCGGCGGCGACGGCGGCGGCGTGTGGGCCAGCGGGATGCTGACCATCACCGGCGGCGAGATCTCGCACAACGCGGCGGGCGACGGCCACGCCGGTCCCAACGACGAGGTCTACGCCGCCCACGGCGGCGACGGCGGCGGCGTCTGGTTCGAGGGGTCGGCGCTCTCGATCACCGACGCGTCGATTGTGGAGAACCGCGCGGGCGACGGCGGCGGCGCCTTCGGCGGCTCCGGGGGCAGTTCCGGTGGCGTGTACGCCCAGGGGGACCTCGCCCTCGTCAACTCCACGGTCGGCTACAACCGTTCCGGCTTGGCGGAGGGGCCGCACTACTCGGCGGGCAACTACGGAGGGATGCGGGTGATCGGCGACGCCACGATCACTGGCAGCGCCGTGACCGGCAACTACGCGCCGGGCGTCGAGCGGCACGGCTCCTATTACCCGTACTCCTACAGCTTGGCCGGCGCCCTGGGCGGCGTGACGATCACCGGCGACGCCACGATCACCGACAGCCAATTCACCGACAACCATTCCGAGGTGGGCACAGCGGGGCTGCGCGTCATCGGCGACCTGACGCTCTTGCGCGGCGAGGTTTCGGGCAACGACGGCGGCGTTTCGGTAGACGGCGCGGCGGAGATCGAGGACTCCACGATCACCGGCAACCTCGCCAACGGCGCCGGCGGCGGCGTGCGTGTGATCGGCTCGCTCACGCTCCGCCGCAGCACGGTGGCCGACAACTCCGCCGCCGCCGGCGCGGGCGACCAGCACGACGGCGCCGACGGCGGCGGCGTCTTCGTCGACGGCGCCGCGACGATCGATAGCAGCACGATCAGCGGCAACCGCGCCGGCGACGGGCGCGGCAACAGCACGTTCTACGATTACTTCAACGGCGGCCGCGGCGGCGACGGCGGCGGCGTGAGCCTCACCGGCGACGGCGATAAGCTCATCACCAACAGCACGATCAGCGGCAACACGGCCGGCCGCGGCGGCGATGGCGGACGACGCACCTACGGCGGCGACGGCGGCGACGGCGGCGGTGTGCACGTGTTCGGCGCCGACGAAACGACGATCCGCTTCAGCACGATCACCGGCAACTCGGCGGGGGCGGCCGGCGGGCCGGGCTACGCGGGCGATTACGCCGGCGGCGCCGCGGGCACGGGCGGTGGCGTGTTCACGACGTCCCTCGATCCCTCGCTCCAACTCACCAGCACGATCGTCGCCCTGAACGTGCAGGACGCGACCGCCCCCACCCCGGTTCTCGACGACCTGAACAGCCCCGGATCGTTCCGCACCAGCGGTTCGATCATCGGCGTCGACACGGGCGCCAACTTCTCGTCGTATTCCTCGACCGACCAGATCGGAACCGCGGCCGCACCGATCGACCCGCGCCTCGCCCCGCTGGGCGATTACGGCGGCCCGACGGAAACGCACGCCCTGCTGCCCGACAGCCCCGCCATCCACCGGGGGGTGAAGCCCGACATCTTCATGCCGCCATACGACCAACGCGGCCCGGGTTTCCGCCGCGAATTTGGCGACATCGACGTCGGCGCCTACGAGTGGCAGGGCGTGGATATCTTGGTCGACAACAGCATCGACGAGGCGGACGGGGACCTGTCGTGGGGCGATGTTTCGCTCCGCGAGGCGATCGCGATGGCGAACGCCCAGCCGGGCCCGAACCGGATCTTCTTCGACCTCACCCAGGGCGACCCCAACCTGATCGAGCTCACGATGGGCGAGATCGTGATCACCGAATCGCTGCACATCGAGGGCTACGGCGCCGAGTCGCTGACGATCGACGCCGGCAACGGCGCCGACGGCGTCTTCGGCACCGGCGACGGATACCGCGTCTTCAACATCGACGACGGCGACGACGACGCGCTGATCGACGTGACGATCGAGGAGCTCACGCTGACCGGCGGGGACGTGCGTCTCGCTTCCGGCGGCGGATTCGGAGGCGGAAGCGGTGTTTCGCACGGAGGTACGGTGTACAGCCGGGAGAACCTGACGATCGTCGACAGCCTCTTCATCGACAACGCGGCTTCGGGCGTCGGCGGGGCGATCTCCCATCGTGAGGGCGCCCTCACGATCACCGGGTCCGAATTTGTCGGCAACCTCGCCGGCGGCGACGGCGGCGCCGTCTCCGTCAGTCATTCCAACGGGACGTTGATCGAGCGATCGGTCTTCACCGCGAACGAATCACGCGGCCGGGGCGGAGCCATCAACTCCTCTTGGGCGGACCTCGAAGTCCGCGACAGCCTAATGTCGGGCAACACGTCGTTGCGCAACGGCGGCGGGATCAGCTCCTGGAACCACACCAACCAACCGTTCACCACGCTGATCGAGAACTCCACGCTGAGCGGCAACACCTCCGACCAGAGCTTCGGCGGCGCCCTGCACCTTTACGGCGCCACGACGACGTTGCGCGGTTCGACCGTTTACGCCAACCGCTCGTACAACGGGGGCTCGATCGCGGTCACTCGCGACAGCTTCCCCACAACGCTCCTGCTGGAGAACACGATCGTGGCCGGCGGCGCCGACCTCGGGGGCGCCGCGGTCGGCGAATTCGATTCGCCGTTCGGCGTTTCCGGCGTTGTCATCGAGGCCGATTACAGCCTGATCGGATCCCTCGGCACGGCGCCGCTAACGGGCAACCACGCCCTCTTGAACATCGACCCATTGCTCGGTCCGCTGGCCGACAACGGCGGCCTGACGCTCACCCACGCCCCGCTCCCCGGCAGCCCGGCGCTCGACGCCGGCGACCCGTCGGTCGTGTTCGACCTTGCGGAATTCGACCAACGCGGCGAGCCGTTCTACCGTGTGCAGGGCGGGCGGATCGACATCGGGGCCTACGAGGTCCAGTCGGCCGCGCCGGCCACCGCCTCGCTCTCGGTCGATGAGGGCTTCGCCTTCTTCACGGCGCCGGTCGGTGAGTCGACGGAGGAATCCGCGCCGCTCCTCAGCGAACCGGCGGGCTACGCCACCGGCGACGACGCCCTGCTGTTGTTGACAAGCACAAGCGGCTTGGGGGATTCTGACGACGCCGAAGGCGTCGAATCGCTCTCGTGGGAGAGCGGCGACGGCGACGAATCCTCTAGCGACGAAGCGGGCGCCGCCCTGGCGGTAGCCCTCTCCGAGTGGCCGTGACAGCGCCTAAAGAAATAGTGGCCGAAGAGGAAGCCAAGCCCGCCGGTCCTGAAGAGGAGCCGCTGCGCAGCGTCCACACGACCAGCTTCCCGGCCCTGCTGGAGCAGTTGGGCGCATCGCTTCTGGTGACCACTTACCAAGCGGGCAAGCTCGTCGTGCTGCGCGCCGACGGCGGGGTGCTCAACACCCACTTCCGCAACTTGGTCAAACCGATGGGCCTGGCCGTCGAGGGCGGTCGGCTCGCCGTGGGGTGCAGCGTCGACGTGTGGGAGTTTCACAACGTGCCGGCCGTGTGCGTGAAGCTCGACGAGTCGGAAGACTACCCTACGTCCATTGCCAAACACGACGCCTGCTTCATGCCGCGTCGCAGCCACTGCACCGGCGACGTGCAGATCCACGAGATGGCCTTTGTGAAAGGCGAAAGTGGAAAGGGGAAAGGCGAGAGCGAGCTGGTGTTTGTCAACACGGCGTTCAGCTGCCTGGCCGTGCGGAGCGAGCAGAACAGCTTCGAGCCGGTGTGGCGGCCGCCGTTTATCGACCGGCTCGCGCCGGGCGACGCGTGCCACCTGAACGGCTTGGCGGCCGAGGGAGGCAGGGTCAAATACGTCACGGCGCTGGGACAAACGACCGAGCCGGGCGGTTGGCGCGAGAACAAACGCGACGGCGGGTTGCTGATGGACGTCGACTCGGGCGAGGTCGTCTGCCGCGGGCTGTCGATGCCGCACTCGCCACGGCTGTACCGCGACAAACTGTGGCTGCTCGAAAGCGGCGAGGGGACGATCGGCACGGTCGACCCGGCCACCGGCCGCTACGAGGCGATCGCCCAGTTCCCGGGCTTCACGCGCGGGCTGAGCTTTCTGGGTCCGCTTGCTTTCATTGGCTTGTCGCAGGTGCGGGAGTCGGCCGTCTTCAGCGGCATCCCCCTGGTCGAGCGGCTCAAGAAGGCCGAGGAGCGGACCTGCGGCGTGTGGGTTCTGAATATCGAGACCGGCCAGACGCTCGGCTTCTGCCGGTTCGAGGCGGGCGTGCAGGAGATCTTCGCCGTCGAGGTGCTGCCCGGTGTGCGGTTCCCGGACCTCGTGAACCACGACGCCGAACTCGTGGGCCGCAGCTACGTGTTGGGCGACGAGGCGCTCTCGCAAGTGCCGGCGGAGATGCGACGGTAGGGCCAATCAGACCCCTCGTAGTTGCACCGCCGCGAGCCAGCCCAGCCAAAGTTGACTCGGCTGCGACCGGCTGGCTACGATCGCAAGCGGCGAATCGCCGGCGAAGCTGCTTGTCGCCTCATCTAATGACCATTGAACCGGAGAATCCACGATGGCGGCGCCTCAGATTCGTCAGGCATGGCGACCCTTCTTGTCGGCTGTCGCGTTCGCATTGACGATCGCATCGGCACACGGCGCCGCGGCGCAGCAAGTTTTCTACAGCCACACCTCGGGCGTCGGGGGCGACGGCTTTGTCTGGGACGACGATTTCGAGCCGGGGCCCAACAACCTGGGCGATGGGAACGAGTTCTACACGCCCGACGGCGTGTACTACTTTAACTACTCCGGCAATGTCTCTTACTTCGACGACAGCTACCAGGCCGCCGGCGCCAGCGGATTGATCGACGGCGACGCTTGGTGGGGCAACCCGCTCGACGACGGCGGTTACCAGGTCGGGATGTACTTCGAGGAATTCAGCACGGTTGAGACGCTGAGCTTCGACTTTTCCTGGGCCCTGGCGGGTCAGGACGCCCCGACCGAGATCTACTTCGACGTCTCCGATTACACCGCCAACGAGGGACAGGGGGCCTACACGTCGGTCTACGTTGAACTCGACCAAACATTCAACGCGGGCGCGGCGTTCGGCGGATTCGACGGCGCGGCAGGACACGTGACGTTCGACATCAACGAGCTGTCCGACGACGGAGAGGGGACGCCGTTTTCCGTGATCTCAGAATTCTATCTCTACTTGGACGAGATCCTCACAACGAGCGGCACGGGCGAGTTCGCGATCGACAACGTGTCGATCAACGGCGCCGTGCTGGGCGACTCGCGGGTGTTCCCCAGCGTCAACGGCGGAACGGTCAACGTCAGCGGGTCGTCCATACTTACGAGCCTGGTGCGTGAGGAGGGCGTGTGGGACTACGGCCTCTCGTTCACCAATGCCGGCTCGGTGGCCACTACGTTTTCGACCGAATTGCTACCGGGCGGCGACTTAGGAGACCCCGGCCAGCCGACAGGCGAGCCGTTGCTCGCGGGAGAGACTCGCTACTTCCCGTCGGTGGCTCAGATCGATGCGAGCTCGCCATCGGGCACTTACCGCAGCGACATCCGGGTAATGAACGACGAGAACCCCGGCGACCCCGACGACGAGACCGGGCTCCGGGTGGGTCTGCACGACGCCCCCGCCCTGACGGCCAACAACAGCGCGCCGGCCCCCGCCGGCATCGGCGTGCTGCAGTTGAGCAACGCGGCGGCGGGTCCTCACGAGGGCGCCCTCCGCGCGGGAGTCGCCGTCAACGCGGTCGATGTAACGGGACCCTTCGAGGTCGTGGGCATGTCGACCGCGAGCTTCGTCGGCCCGGACGATACGATCGCGGGCGACATCGAGTTCAATCGTTTCGGCCGACGCAGCGGCGTCTACAACGGCACGGCGACGCTGCAGCTGACCATGCGGTCCGCCACCGGCAACTTTATGTCGAACGCGGCGCCGGTCGACAATGTGGTGTGGTCTGTCGCGCACGACCAAGAGGACCTCATGACCGACTCCCACTCCGCCGGCGCCGGCGAGGCGTACGCAGAGACCGTGGGCGTCAACACCGCAATGTCGGCCGCTACGATCGTCGGCGGCGAGACGCCCGAGGCGGTGTCCTACTCCTTGGAGATCGTCTCGGCGCCAACGCCGAACGCGGTGGTCAGCACCGACGTTTTCGAGACAAGCTTTGATGTGGAGAGCGGGTTGTACGTGCTGCAAATGACGTACGACCCCGAGGCGTTGCCCACGGGCGCCACGCCGCTCGACCTGTTGCCCCTCCACTTCGACGAAAACGCCTCACTGTGGGAAGAGGCGGCGATGAACAACAGCGACGGCGGCGCCGGGGCGGCTTTCTACGCCGGCGCCTATGCCGACTACTTGGCGGGCGCCGGCGGCGGAGTGCTCGACGCCGCCGACCTGAGCGCCTACGGCGTCGACGCGGCCAGCGACCAAGTGTGGGTCGTGCTCGACAACCCCGGCAGTTTCGCCGTGGGCTTGCTCGGGCTGCCCGATCCGTTGGCGGGCGATTACAACAACAACGGTGTGGTCGACGCGGCCGATTTTACCGTGTGGCGCGACAACTTGGGCGAGGCGGCGGGCGCGCTGCCGAACGACGTCGACGGCGGGGTGATCGGCGCGGCCCAGTACGACACGTGGGTGGCGCACTTCGGTCAAACCCGTGAGGCGGCCCAATCGCCAGCGGTTCCTGAGCCTTCGTGCGTGGCGTTGCTGGGTCTTGCCGCGGGGGCTTTCGCTCGGCGCCGTCGTCACTGAAACGGGGGGCCACACGACCCGAAGGGTCGGAGCGGTTGCGAGGGGCCCGTCCGCTAGCAGCACGCCCCCGATCGTGGCGAAAGGTCTGGCCCCCGGCGGCGGGTCGGGGATAATCGATCCCCGCGGCGGCTTGCTGGAAAGCCACCGCGTGGATCCTCGACCGCCCCCACCGACGCACGCCTGCGATGGACGAAGCCGAATCGAATCGAGCGGCGATGCGGCTCGCGATCTACGTCGAGGGCGGCCTGCTGGCGATCGCCCTCGTCGCGGCATGGCTTTTCGCGACGCCGCTGCGGGCCCTGCTCACTCCCCCCAGTGGGACGCCTATCGCTCTGGCGATTGGTGTGGCGGCGGCGCTGCCGTTGCTCCTGTTTCTGGCCGCGAGTCTGCGTACCGGCTGGCGCCCGATCGTTCGCGTTCGGCGGCGGGTCAAGCGGTTCGTCCGTGCGCTGTTCGGCGGCGCCTCGATCCCCCAAGTGGCTGGCTTGTCGATCCTCGCCGGGGTGTGCGAGGAGGTCGCTTTCCGCGGTGTTCTGCAACCGATGCTCGCCGCGTGGACCCACCCTTACATCGGCTTGCTGCTGGCGAGCCTTGCCTTCGGCCTGGGGCACGCCGTCTCACGGGCATACTTCTGGCTCGCCACGGCCGCGGGGCTGTACTTCGGACTGCTCACCCTGCTCACCGGCGAGATCGTCTCCGCGATTGCGGCGCACGCGATCTACGATTTTGTGGCGCTGCTGGCGTTGCGGCGTTGGCCCACTGGCTCGCGCGCAGCTTGATTCCCACGTTCAAAGAGGGCCTTTTCCGACATATGGCAGGGTCACGCCAGTTTCAAAACTCCACGCCGATCGCGTCGCACAAGAACGCCAAGTACGGCTTCGTCGCCACGAACTTGGCCGTCGTCTCCTTCACGATGTCGGGCGACATCAGCTCGTCCGGCTCGATCTTGCAGCCTGCGATGTGGTCCTTTCGTCGGAGGTCTTCGATCATCGGGTGGTCGATCGGGTAGCCTTTGGGCGCCCGCTTGAGCGACTCGCCTTGGAGGTCCCAAGCGGCGCGGAACCGTTTGTTGTCGCGAGCTTTACGCCAAGCGGATGGGTCAGCGTCGATCGCCCTACGGATGGCGGCGAGCGCACTCGATTCCGGTCGCCATACGCCCGACCCCAGGAAGCAGCCGTCCGGAGCGATGTGCAGGTAGAGCCCCGGGGCGTGGACGTCCTTGCCCGCGGCGTGGCGGAACTGGATCCCGACGTTCGTCTTGTAGGGCGACTTGTCCTTGCTGAACCTCACGTCGCGGTGGATGCGCATAAGCGATCCGCCCACCTTCTTCGGCACGGCCAAGAACTGCGGCGAGACCCTCGCCAGCGGACGCTCCATCGCCGCGATGTACGCCAGTGCGGGCCCACGCACTTCGCTCTCGTACCGCTCGCGATTCTTCTCGAACCAGTCACGGCGGTTGTTCTTAGACAGTTCCTCCAAGAAACGAAGCGTTCCTAAGGGGAATCCGGCGAACTTTGGGGCGGAGGGCATGAAATGAGTATCGGGGGCCTGAGGAAAGATGGGAGGGTGAGCGTTTCAAACCAGGAGCTAGGGAGGCTGAACGACCGATAGTATACTATTCAGTTGAATATCTAACGGCCTCCCCCTCCCGGCCCGTCCCCCCAGCCCGAGCGTTCTTGCGAAGCAGGTGAATCCGTGGGGGTAATTGGGAAAAACCCCTAGCGAGACAGGCCCCGATACGTCACAATCCGGGGCTCACCCGCACTTGCTGGCCGCGGCTGGATGTATCTGGCTTGGCTGAGAACAAGTGTGGCGTGTGACGACGCGGTATGGGGACCCCGAGCCCCGCCGCCTCTCGAAGGGTTCGTCCCGTGGGCTACGGCCCGCTGACGGACTTGCGACTCGGGGCTTCCACCAGGCAAACACAGAGGAAAAAGATGTCTCGCTACACCGGGCCGAAGGCCCGCATCAACCGCCGTTTGGGCGGCCAGATCTTCGAGAGCGCCGGCGCCCTCCGCGCCACCAACCGCAAGCCCGAGCCCCCGGGCATGCATCCTCGCCCCCGCAAGGTTTCGACCTACGGCGAGTCGATGCGCGAGAAGCAAAAGATCAAGTACTACTACGGGTTGGGCGAGCGTCAGCTGCGCAAGCTCTTCGATCAAGCGGGCCGCATGAGCGGCAACACGGGCGAGAACCTGCTGCTCCTGTGCGAGCGTCGGCTCGACAGCGTGGTGCGGCTCTCGGGCCTCACCCACACCCGCCCGCAGGCGCGGCAGGGCGTGAGCCACGGTCACTTCACCGTGAACGGTCGCTTCTGCGACATCCCCTCGGCCCAGGTGCGTGCGGGCGACGTGATCCACGTCAAGCGTCGCCAGAACATCGTCGGGCTCTACCGCGGCCGCGTCGCCGAGTTCAATGGCCAGACGGCCGACTGGCTCGCGTTCGACGAGGAGAACCTGAAGGTAATTGTCCACCGCCTGCCGACAGCCGAAGACATCACCCTGCCGGTGTCGGTCGAGATGGTCGTCGAACTCATGTCGCGCTAGTCGTCAGCATTCCGTCCATTCAATCCATGCGAGGGCGGGGCCAAGAAGCAAGAGGCCCCCTCGCAAATGGCCGCCCTCATGTGGCGGGCAACCCCAGGAGATTACAACGTGTCCGTTAGAATCCGCATGAAGAAGATGGGCCGCTCCCACCGCCACTTCTTCCGCATTTGCGCCATGGACAAGCGGTCGCCCCGCGACGGCAAGGTGCTCGAAGAGCTTGGCACCTACGACCCGCACGTCGGTGAGACCGACGCCCGCGCTTCGCTCAACAAGGAGCGCATCGACTACTGGCTGAGCGTCGGAGCCCAGCCGTCGGAGAACGTCGCCGTGCTGATCAAGAAGTACGGCACCGACGGCACGCACGCCGACGCCCAGCGCGAGGCGCTCGGTCGTCTGTCGCTGCCGGCCGACGTGTCCGACCCGGACATGCCCGAAGCCCCCAAGCCGCCCGAGCCGGAGCCGGCCGAAGAGGCCGCCGCCGAGGGCGAGGCGTCGGAGGACAAGCCGACCGACGAGGCCGCCAGCGAGGCGCCCGCCGAAGAGGCCAAGGCCGACGAGGCGCCCGCCGAGGAGAAGAAGGAGGAGGCTTCGGCCGAGTGAGCCCCTGCGGTTCGCCAATCGAAGCCGACGCGTCGCCATGCGTTTCGACGTGCTCACCCTCTTCCCGGAGATCTTCTCCGGCTACCTGGGCCAGAGCCTGTTGAAGCTGGCGATCGACCGCGGCCTGGTCGACGTGCAGTTGCACAACATCCGTGACTGGGCCAAGGGCAAGCACCACAACGTTGACGACCGGCCCTTTGGCGGCGGCCCAGGCATGCTGATCATGCCCGGCCCCGCGGTCGAGGCCGTCGAGGCCGTCAGGCCTCAGAGCGACAACCCGGGCCGGCTCCTGCTGCTCACGCCGCAGGGCCGCCGACTCGACCAACGCATGGCGGAAGACCTGTCCCAGGCGGGGCGGATCTTGCTGCTGTGCGGCAGATACGAGGGCTTCGACCAGCGGGTGACCGACCTGCTCGAGCCCGAAGAGGTGAGCATCGGTGACTACGTCCTCAACGGGGGCGAGGTCGCCGCGATGACGATCATCGACGCCGTGGTGCGACTCGTGCCGGGCGTCTTAGGAGACGAAGAGAGCAGCGTCCAAGACTCGTTCAGTCGAGGCAACCGCATCCTGGAGCACGCCCAGTACACCCGGCCCCGCGAGTACCGCGGACTGGGGGTCCCCGAGGTGCTGCTCTCGGGCAACCACCCCGACATCGCCGCCTGGCGAGAGCGGGACGCGAGAGAACGGACCGAACAACGCCGCGGCGACCTGTTGGGCGACAAAGACCCCAGCGAGTGACCCCGCAGCAAGACACGCCGTCGACCGCCGTCGGCGGCGCCGACACGAAGCAAAACCGAATCACCGATTGCCCTCTCCCACGAGGGCCCTTCCGCAGAAAAGGGCGAACCGCCATGTCCAAGCAGATTCTCGACCTCGTCGAAAAAGCGAGCCTCAAGCAGGGCGACGACCTGCCCCAATTCGAGATCGGCGACACGGTCAACGTGCACACCCGCATCCTCGAAGGCGACAAAGAGCGGATCCAGATCTTCACCGGTGTGGTGATCGCCCGCAGCGGCAGCGGCTCGAAGGAGATGTTCGCGGTCCGGCGGATCGTGAACAACGAGGGCGTGGAGCGCAAGTTCCCGGTCCACTCGCCGCGCATCGCCAAGGTCGAGGTCGTCCGCTCGGCCGTGGTCCGTCGCGCGAAGCTCTACTACCTCCGCGACCGCGTCGGCAAGGCCACGCGCCTCAAGGAACGCCGCACCGACCAGGCCAAGAACAAGGCCTGAGCCACGGCGACAACCTATACGCAGAACACGACTGCCCACGGATACGTGCGATTCATTCGCTCGGATGCGTGGGCAGTTTTTTGTTTCCAGGGCTGTAATCGAAGCCGAAAAGTGAATCTCCCAGCAACAGCGATCGGCGATAGTCCTGTAATTCGATGAGCGAGGAGTCTTTCACCTAGAACGGTTTGCTCATAGGTGTAGACGCTCGGCTCGCGATCGGCGTCATGGCTTCGTCAGCCTGCATCGACAATGCACCGCATTGCCTGCTTCGGCTTCCTCGCCACGCCGCCAATCGCTTCCCCGCTCGTCCACACCTATTCGAATACCACTCACAATCTAAGGCGATGACCCCTAAAAAGGTAGCTATGAGACATGGAGTTGCTGTATCCTAGAAGACGCTGTTTCTACGAACGGCCCCTCTCCTCCTCCTCGAAGGCGAGCTCATGCTCCACCCTACTCTGATGGCTGCCTCGCTTCCGTTGCTTGTCGTAACAACCTGCGTCCAGCCCTCATGGGCGGCGCCGACCGTGACCGCTGCAAACCGAGCAACCTCGGCAAGCGAAGTAAACATCGCAGCGATCGCTGAGATCAACGGTTCTCCCTCGGACCAGTTCGATCGACAATTGGCTCAGACGTTCTTGGCCCGGACCAGTGGCGTGTTGCAAAGCATCGCCGTCACGGCCGGAGCCCGTGCCGGGGCAGCTCAAACCGATGGGCTCGGCTTACGAATGGCAATCGCACCTTTCAACGCAGAGAACCGATTGCTAGGTGAGATACTGTCGATCTCGCCAGTCGATAACGTGGAGCCACTCCCCGGCTTCGGGGGCCCGTTCTCACAGCCCGACGTCCTGCAGGCGTCGGCCAATTTTGAATCGTCCGGGATCGTCCTCCACGCCGGATCGAGCTACGCGATGATCTTCTCGGCTGAGCGACTAGACGACAGTTTCTTCATCCTCGGCGGAGACCTGCCGGACTACGAAGGAGGCCTGATCGGCGGACGCCTCAACGACCAGCCGTTCCAATTCCAGCCTATCACTGACCTGTTCTTCGAAGTAACGGTCGACGCCGTGCCCGAGCCCGCTTCGTTGGCGATCGTACTCGCCACATTGCCGTTTGCATTCACACGGCATCGAAAATAAGTCCGCCCTTGCAGGCGGGCAGCTTGGACGGTGGGGTTGCGGAGCGACAATGTGATTCCCCATCCACGCTCAATCTTCTACTCGGGAATCGCTCACCCGAGCGACTTGGCGAACTCCACAAGCTGGTCGAGGGCCTTGCCCCAGCCTGTGAGGAAACCCATCTCTTCGTGTTTCTGCCGCCCTTCTTCGTCGGCGTGCATCGCAATCGCTGTGTAACGGGTTCCTGTGCCGTCGGGTTCAAACAGAACCACCGCCGTCATGAACGGACTTGCCTTCGGCCGGAATCCGGGTCCGAGCGCGTCGGTGAACACCAGCTTGCGGTTCTCGACGACTTCGAGGTAGCAACCAGGGTTAGCGGGCAGCACCTCACCCTCCGGCGAACGCATGGTGGTGCTAAACACCCCGCCTGGCCTGAGGTCGATCTCGCACTCGACGGTCTCCCACGGCTTCGGCGTAAACCAGCGTTTGAGGTGCTCGGGGTCGGTCCACGCCTTCCAAAGCAACTCGGGCCGAACATCGACGACACGTTCGAGAACGAGGTCGAGCTCGGGATCGATTTCGCGGCTGTCACTCATCGCTCTTCTCCATCGATTCAATATAGGTGTCGAGTTGGTCCAATCGCTTCTCCCACAGCTCGCGTTGCTGAGTGAGCCAGTCAGAAGCACGCTTCAGACGCTTGGGCTTCACGCGGAACGTGCGGGTACGCCCGCGCTTGCTCGATTCGACCAAACCAGCTTCCTCTAACATCCGGAGATGCTGAAGGAACGACGGCAAGGCCATCGAGAAGGGGGCCGCTAATTCACTCACCGTCGCCGACCCCTGGACGAGACGCTCGACGACGGCTCGCCGCGTTGGGTTCGCTAGCGCCTGGAACGCTTTGTCGAGAGGCTCAGCCACAGTCATGCGGTCATTCTGCCAAGAGCCTATACTTAGGTCAATACCTAAGTATAGAGAGCAGGCACTTGGGTTCTCGGTGGGCTAGGCTATTAGAAGACCCGGGGGGCCGTCCGCCTTCGACTGTCGGTCGTGAAACGACAAGATGCCCCCGATCCGGATTGCTCATCTAGTGGGATATGAAGCCGCAACGCGCTGTGCCTTAGACCCCCCCCGCGTAGCCCCAGAATTATGCACCTATGGCTTGTGCATGTGATTCGCAGCGGGTTTAGCTCCGATATGACTCGGTACGCGCCCACCCGATTGAATGAATCTGTCGATTCGTCAGCACCCCGCTAGCGGCTCGCCACCGAGCCGAGAGATGTGATGCCTCTTCCAGCCGACGCTCAACCATCTTCCGTGGCACGTGCGCACGCCAGCTCGACAACGAGCAGAGGCCGTGCGCCCGAGACGACGTTCTGGACCGCGCTGTGTCTGCTGGGCGCTTTCATCGGTCTGGTCACGCTTGAGTCGATCGGCAAGACATCTATCGCGGCGATCGTGCTTCAGGTGGCAGCCGCGATCTGGATCGCCGCCCTCCTGCTGCGTATGTACCGACATCGTTTGGCGTATGCCGCCGCAGGCGCGTGGGTGCTGCTGTTGTGGCTCCCGATGTGTGCGCAAGTGATACGACGACTGCACTACTGGGTCACCATCGGAATGGAGCCGCCCGATGGCATGGGATCGCCGCTGGCGTTCATGATGGGATTAATATTCGAATTGCTCGTGTTTCTGCCGCTGACCGGCTTGCTCATCGATTTAGTGCTATTAAAGCCGTGGCGCAGCGGGCGGCGGATCCGAAAGCGTGATCCGTGTCTCTAAGCATGTGGCGATGCGCTACTGATTCGCCAGACGCTCCGCTTCGCTGCGACGCCGGCTGCCCGAACTGGGCAGCCCAGCATGAGACGCGACTCATAGCGAACCAAACGCATTCGCACTTCATTCGCGCTGATTCGTGGGCAGACTTCCTCAAGCCCCATCGAGCTCGAGCGTCGCCCAGCAGCTCGGGTCTTCGTCGTACGGGAACGACGCGCCGTTGGCGAAGGTCTGGGTGCCGAGCTCGCGGTCCACGACGGCGTAGGTGAAGCCGAGGCGGGTGTGCTGCTCGGGGTCGTAGCCGTCGAGCGCCGCCGAGGGGAGGTACGCCTTGAGCAGGTAGCCGTCTTTGGTCACTTTGGCGCCAGCTTGCAGCAGCCGCGCCCGCACCGGGCGGGCGTTCTCGCGGGCGCGGTTGATGAGCATCTGGTCGATGATCGCCTCGGTGGCGCTCGACCCGCCGCCCGAGGGCAACACGCCGAAGCGGCTGCAGAACTTCGTGGCGCGGTGGACGTTGTGCGTCGCGCGGGTGTCGATCCAGAGCTGCACGCCGTCGCTGTCCTCCAGGCGGCCGTCGCGGCACCAAACGGGCTGGCTCTTGCCGGTCACCTCGACCTGCAAGACGAGCCCCTCAGGGGCCCAGGCGAGCCGCACGTCGGCGAACCGCCTCTCGCCCACCGGCGTGAAGCCGTCGAGCGCGGCTAAATCTGGCAGGCGGTAGCTCTCGTCGAGTTCCAGGTCGAACACGCCCTTGGGCTTGGCGCCCGGCTTGGCCTTTTTCTTCGGCTTGGGCTGCTGGTAACGCTTCAGCGGCGTCGCAAAGCGGAACAGAAACCGCGGGGCGAGAAGCGTATTGATCTGGGTGATGGGCTCGGCCATGGCGTGGAGGCAGCTCTGCGAGATCGTAGTGAGGCGACCCCCCAGCATCCCCCGCCGGACCGGCCTAGGGCAAGCCCCGTTGAAGAATCTGGCGGCAAGCCCATAGGCTAGAAATGCCAAGCTGTGATAGCAGGGACGCTACGGAATGACCCAGCCCCAATGACCAAGAAAGGCTTGGATCAAAACCTATTGGTCATTCGGATTCTCACATCCCAGCAGAAGTTTTCTTACCAGGGTGGCGGGGGCGCACCGCGAATGCGGAAGCCCCCGTGCGGCGGGTACCCGGACTGGCTGGCTCGGGGGCTTCTCCGCTAGCGCGGTGCGCCCCCGCCACCCTACTGAAACGCCATAGATTTAGCGGAACAGCATGCCGGCGTCTGGCAACTGCTTGCCGAGCTGCTCGAAAGGCAGAGAGCCGCGGCCCGCCACGCCGCCCAGGGCGCCGCGGGTCAGCTCGTCGAGCGCCTCACGCGGCCCGGCCAGAGCCGAGTCGAGCGACGACGACGCCTCGCCGAGCCTGCGCTCGAGCGTCGCCATACGGTCATCCAATTCGCCTCGCGATTGGGCCAGCACCCGCTCGGCCTGCTGGCCGATCACGCGTTCGAGCGACCGCTGCAGCGACTCGGCCACCGAGGCGCCGAGCGTCGACCAGACCGCCAGTTGCGGCTGGTCGAGCGTGCCGGCGAGACTCACGCGGGTCACCACCGATGGCGACCCGGCCAGGCCCTCGGCCAAGGCGGTCTCGACCTGCTCGCTGCTCACCAGCGATTCGCCCAGATCGACATGCGGCGTGAGCCGCAGGTTGTTTTGGATCATCTGCACCTCGCCCGACAGGCGTTCGCCCTCGAGCGTGAGGCTCACCGAGAGGACCGTCGCGCTGGGCGAGGCCTCGATCCGCAAACGGTCGCCGGCGCCGAGCGTCACACGCGGCGTGGCGAGGCCTTGGCAATCGACAAACAGTTCGTCGCGGGGCGTGGGGCCGGTGCGATCCACCGTGGCGTGCAATTCAACCGGCGTGGCGCCTGAGCCCTTCAGCACGATCGACATCGGCACGCCGTGCAATCGCGGCTGGGTGGTGAAGTCGTTCACGACCCCCGTCACTTCGAGCGGCTGCCCAGCCACTCGGGCGACGCCCGCGAGTTCGAGCTCACGGATCAGCAAGTCGGGTCGCTGCTTCACGCCAGCGAACAGCACGTCGACGCCGCGGTCGCGAGGCGTCTCGATCGCCGGCTCGCCGCCGGCGGGCGCCATGCGCCGCGCCCAGCGGAGCCAATCGACCAAGTCGCCGACCGGTCCGGTGACGCGTTCGCCCAGCAGGTAGGTGGTGAGCGACTGCGAGTCGAGCTGATCGACCGACAGGCTGCGGCGGATCGTCTCTTCGTCGTGACGGCGGGCGGCGGCCACCTGCTGGCGGTCGCTTTTCAGTTCGGTGGGAAGCTGCTTCGCCTCGGCCGTGAGTTCGCCGAGGCGCTTGGTGATCTCAGATACGCGCTGCGGAACGCTCGCCAGGTACTCGGCGTGACGCAACGGGTTGCGACGGGCCTCGAGCACGTCGTCGCGGAGTTGCTTGATCTCGTCCGACAGGGCGGCCGCCTCGCTGCTGAGCGATTGGTAACGCTCGGGCCAGCGCTGGGCCAACTCCTCGGCCAGCTGGACCGACACGAATTGGCCCGCCAGGTCGCCGGTGATTTTTGATTCCAGGTGGTCGAGCCACTGGTCGGCCTGCTCGGCCGCCGCGCGGCGGGCGCCTTCGGCGAGCCAGGAGGGCGCCTCGGCCTCGGTCGACTCGTCGAGCGCGCCCGATTCGGTCCGCACGCCGCCAAACCGCAGCCCCACCGCCGAGGCGTGCTCGGCGATCGCCTTGCGTCGCAGCAGCGAGTCGGCGTCGAAGTCGATGCTGACCTCGTCGGCTTCGAGCAGGTTGCGCATCGGCTCTCGCGGATCGGCCACCGCCAAGTCGCGGAGCACCACACTCGTTCTGAACAGCGACGCGCGAGACTCACCGATCTCGACCTTGGCGCCGATGGCTCCCTCGCCGCCGCGCACCACGGCGGAGCGCACCAGCCAAGCGGCCAGCGGCTCCGAAAGGCAGAGCACCGCGAACAGCAGCACGAGACGCGGGACGATGTATCCGAGTCGTAAGTAACGGCTCATGTGAGCGCTCCGAGACGGGTGGTCACATCGGCGCCCAGCAGCAGGCGGGCGATTTTGAAACGCAAGATCCAGCGGGTCGCCGTGGGACGAACCTTCGCCGTGAGCGTGCGGGTGATCAGGTAGACGGGGTAGGCGACATACAGGCCGATCATCAACGACCCGAGCACCACCGTGTTGTTGAAGCCAAGCCAGGCGCCCAGCGGCGCCTCGTAGAGCCAGGCGTACCAATCCTGCATGCCGGGAAACGCCAGCAGCTTAAGCCCCAGCTTGTGCGCCAGCGGATCGACCCACGGGCAGGCGAGCGCGAGCAGCGCCGCCGCCCCCAAACCCGCCGTGCGGTTGACCCGCAGCGAGCAGAGCAACACGCCCAGCGCGACGGCGATCAGGTTGTCCTTGGGCACAAGGCCCAGGACCACGCCGAGCGCGGCGCCGGCGGCGATCTGCCGGTCCGATTCGTTGCCGGCAAGGACCGACACCAGCCCCCGCAGGGGCCGTAGCAGCAAGGAGGTCATGAAGGTCTGTCCCACGGCGTGGTCGTGCTAGCGGCGACGGCGCCCCGGTCACTGCGCAGCAGCGCGCGGGGAGCCCCGTGGTTGAGATCGTCCGGTTGTGCCGGTTGTCTTGAATGAATCGCCACGGGTGGCGTGACAGCGGCGCCGGCACAACGAGAGACGAGGAGACCCCACACAAGGAATACAGGAGGCCCTCAAGAGGCGAGGGCCCAACCACTCCAGGGACTAACGCCCTTCAGCTCTCGGCTGGCCTGTATATGTGGCTACGCTGAGTCGTCGGCCGAGTGCTTGGCGACTACCGCTTCGACGAGGTCTTGCACGCCTTTGACATCGTCGATCGCCAAGAACCCGACTTCAGACGTGGTGCGATCGCCGTCGTTGTCGCGGCCGATATCGCGGTAAAAAATCAGATCGCCCGAACCATCGGCTCGCTGTCGCCGCTCGAGGTTCTGCAACTGCTTGGGCTTGAAAGAGCGGACGCGGATGCCCGTGAGTTCTTTGACAAACAATACCGCCCGCCGATCGGTCAGCACGTAGGCGGTCTGCTTGGCGGAACGCCGGAACCAGATCGGCGAAGAGAGCATCCCGATTCCGATCACAACGAACGGTAAGCCGAACAGCGGGAAGAAATCGAACCCCTCGTCCCAATCCGGGAGCTCGAATTCGGCGGCGCCGCAAACCCAGAAGACCGCGAAAGCGGTCCAGACGCACCCGAACATGAACAAGGGCGTCGCCCGGCGACTCATCGCCCGCGGGCTTGGCTGGCCGATCCAGCCGAGTATCTCGTCCCGGTCAATCTCTTTTGCGACAAGATTTCGCAATTGCTCAGGAAGGTCTCGAATATCAAGCGTGGTTGGTAAGTCCATCGCAAGCCTCGGGGGGAGCTGAGCCTTAAGGCTTGAGCGCCGCGAGCAGGAAGTTGGGCTTTAGCGGCTCGAAGCTGAGGCGGCCGAGTTGGTCGGCGCCGCGGGCGATGTTGACCATCCACACTCGCACGTCGGGCGCCGGCTGGCCCTGCTCCAAGAGAGCTAGCCGCAACTCCGTCAGGTTGTCGATGCTGATGAGGTTCACCACCAGGCGCCCGCCCGACCTGAGCCGCTCGTAGGCGGAGGTGGAGAGCCGCGTCACCTCGCGGCCGCTGCCGGCGAGGAACACGCAGTCGGGGTCGGGCAACGCGGCCCACGCCTCGGGCGCCTTGCCGAGGATCGGCACCACGTTGGCCGTGTGAAACCGTTCGGCGTTCTGCTGGATCAGGCCGTGGTCTTCGGGGTCCATCTCGATGGCGTACACGGCGCCGTCCGAGGCGAGCTGCGCCGCCTCGACACTCACCGACCCGCTGCCGGCGCCAACGTCCCACACGATGCTCCCGGCGGCGATGTCCATTTGCGCGAGCGCCAGCGATCGGACCTCGGCCGGCGTGAGCAGGCCTTGCTTCGGCTTGGCCTGCAGGAACGCCTCGTCCGGGTTGCCGAACGTGCGGCGGCCGATCGCCCCGCTCGGGCGGTCGGGGGCGTTTGGCTTGCGGATCAGGATCATCACGTTGAGCGCCGGGAACGAGCCCTCGGCGATCTCGGGCAGCTCGCCGAGCGTCACCCGTTCGTCGCGGGCGCCGAGGTTCTCGCAAACGTACGCCGTGAAGTAGTCGATCTCCTTGTCGAGCAGCGCTCGGGCGACCTTCTCCGGCCCGCAGCGGTCGGTTGTGAACAGACCGACCTTCTCCGACGTGCGGATACGTTCGACGACCGCGTCGAGCGGCTTGGTGGCGAGGCTCGTGAGGTACGCCTCGTCCCAGCTCTCCATGACGCGGGCGAACGCCAGTTGCATGCTGCTCACGTGCGGCAGCACCTGGAAGCGGTCTTTGCCGAAGTGGTCGGTGAGGAACCGCGCCAGCCCGTAGAACATCGGGTCGCCGAAGACGACGATCGCGGCGGGGCGGTCGCCGATCGCCTCGATCTGGGCGGCGATCTCATCGAGGTCGCCGCTCAGCGCGGCCCGTTCAGCCTGGGGGGCGGCTTCGGCCAGGAGCATGAGCGCGCGTTCGTCGCCGAGCAGTACCTGGGCCGAAGAGATGCATTCACGCACCGCGCCCGAAGCGGCCGAGAGGCCGTCGTCGCCGATGCCGATGATCGAAATGGGGGGCATGTGAGGAGCGCCTACGCGGAGAGGTAACGCGAAGGGTTTAGCGTAACGCCCGGGGGGAAGTAGCTCTAGAGGAGGCGATCGCCCCTTCTACCGTTGGTGCTGCGGGGGTCGTCTCCGGCGCCGATAACGCGCAACGATCAACTCCGGCGACACACCGTGATCGGCCTCGGAGACGCCTCCCACACCGGGCGGGATCCCCAGAGGCACTACTCGCTAGCGATGTAGCACTTCAGCGTGTGGTGATCCATCTGGATCGGCTGGGACGTGTTGAGCACCGGGCCGGGCGTGTCGACGAACACGTCGTGCGGGGGCTCGGCGATCGTGTCGATCGCCAGGCGCCAGGTGAGGCCACGCACCGTCTTCGGGGCGTGGAACTCCTGCGGCTTGCCCCCGGAGTGCATGAGGATCATCACGTGCCGCGCCTTGTCGTCATCCAGCCCGGCCGTGCCGAGCACACAGGTCAGGCTGTGGAACGTGTGGTTCCAGTCGACCGTCTCGCCGTCGGTGCCGTACCAGCTGACGTCGGGCAGGGCGCCGTGGCCTTCGGAGGCGCCGGTGAGGAACTTCGCCCGACGGAGCGTCGGCTGGTGCAGCCTCAACGCGATCAGCGCCTCGGAGAATCGCAGCATCTCGGCGTTGCGTTGCGTCAGGCGCCAGTCGAACCAGCTGAGGGCGTTGTCTTGGCAGTAGGCGTTGTTGTTGCCGCGTTGGGTGCGCAGCGCCTCGTCGCCGGCAACGATCATCGGCACGCCTTGGCTCAAGAGCAGCGTGGCCATCATGTTCTTCGCCTGCCGCTTGCGCAGCCGGCGGATCGGCACGCGCCGCGTGGGGCCCTCGACGCCGTAGTTGGCGCTGTAGCTGTTGTTGTCGCCGTCGCGGTTGCCCTCGCCGTTGGCCAGGTTGTGCTTCCGCTCGTAGCTCACCAAGTCGTTGAGCGAGTAGCCGTCGTGCGACGTGATGAAGTTGATGCTGTGGTACGGCTTGCGGCCGGACGACTGGTAGAGGTCGCTCGAGCCGGCGAGCCGGGTGGCCATCGGGCCGGTCATGCCGAGATCGCCGCGCCAGTAGCGCCGCACGTTGTCGCGGTAGGCGCCGTTCCACTCGGCCCAGCGGCCGTTGGCGAACGAGCCAACCTGGTACGCCCCGGCGGCGTCCCACGCCTCGGCGATGATCTTCGTGTCGGCCAGCATCGGGTCCTCGGCGATGTACTCGACCAAGGGCGGGTTGGGCACCAGTTCGCCGCTGCGGTCGCGGCTGAGGATGCTCGCCAGGTCGAAGCGGAAGCCGTCGATGTGGTAGTTGTAGACCCAGTGCCGGAGGCAATGGAAAATCATCTCCCGAACGATCGGGTGGTTGCTGTTCACCGTGTTGCCGCAGCCGGAGTAGTTCTTGTAGGAACCGTCCGCGTTGAGCATGTAGTAAACGCTGTTCTCCAGGCCCTTGAACGTGAAGGTGGGTCCCTCCTCGTTGCCCTCGGAGGTGTGGTTGAACACGACATCGAGGATCACCTCGATGCCGGCCGCGTGCAGTTCGCGGACCATCTCCTTGAACTCACGGACCTGGGCTCCCGGCTCCGCCGAATCGGCGTAGCCGCGGTGCGGCGCGAAGAACGCCATCGGGTCGTAGCCCCAGTAGTTGCCGCGCGTCGACTTCTGACCGTTCGACTCGTTGGTCGGGAACTCGTGCACCGGCATCAACTCGACGGCCGTCACGCCGAGCGACTTGAGGTACGGGATCTTCTCGATCACGCCCAAGTAGGTGCCGGGCCGCTCGGCGCCGCTGGTCGGGCTGCGCGTGAAGCCGCGCACGTGCATCTCGTAGATGACCGTGTCCGAGAGAGGGCGCCGCAGGTGGCGGCCACCCTGCCAGTCGAAGTGGTCGTCGATCACCACGCACTTGGGCGGCCGCGAAACGCCGTCGCTGCCGGCCTGGAACTCGCCCACGAGCGCCTTGGCGAACGGATCGATCAACCGCGCGTGGGGATCGAACCGGTGCCCGCGGTCGGGGTCGAAGGGGCCGTCCGCCTGGAAGTGGTACAACTCGCCCGCCGTGAGACCCGGAACGAAAACGCTCCAGATGTCGCCCCAACGGTTGGTGTCGGGGTTGCACTCGATCGAGCGGTACGGCTCGCGGTCGTTCGCCTTCTTGTACAGCAGCACGCGCATCGCAGTCGCGCTGCGGCTGTACACGACGAACTGCACGCCATCCTCACGCAGGATCGCCCCATACGGGAGCGGGTAGCTGAACTGCGGAGTGGGAGGCTTTGCGGCGGTTGCGAAGCTGGGTTGTTTAGCCATCACGGGGCCCGAAGAACGGGCGAGGTAAGACGTGGCGCCTGTGTCGATCATAAGCTCCGGAGGCCTTGTCGTGTTGCGGTGCATTTGAGAACGTCAAAAAGCCTCCCCCGCGGGGAAACAACGCGACGCTCCATTTGCTTCGGCAACCGCGAGCCGGAAACTGCGATCCGAGTGAATCGTACCTTACTCCTTCTCGGGCCCCTATCCTCCGAACAGACCGGGCGACCGGGTCGCCGGGAGCGGTCGGCGCCTGGCGCGCCATGGTTGCCTTCTGAACGACCACCGGCGGCTCGTTGACACGCGTACAGCAGCGCCCCTAGAATCCTCGTCGACGCCCCCCTGATTGAATCGAAACGGAGCCCCCCAGGGGGAGAGATAAGCCCTATGGCGAAGGCCACCTACAAGGACGCCGGCGTCGACTTGGACGTCTACCAGCAGTCGATGTCGCGGCTTCCCCGGCTGATGCGCCGCACCCACACGCCGCGCGTCATGCCCCTGGAGGGCGGGTTCGCCGGGTTGTTCCAGCTCGACTTTGCGGGAAAACTCTTCGCGAGGAATTACCGCAATCCGGTCATGGTGGCCTGCACCGACGGGGTCGGCACCAAGCTGAAGGTCGCCCAGCTGGCCGGCCGGCACGACACGGTGGGGATCGACCTGGTGGCGATGTGCGCCAACGACGCCCTCTGCTGCGGCGCCGAACCGCTCTTTTTTCTCGACTACGTGGCGATGGGCCGCGACGATCCCGACCGGCTCGAACAGATCGTCGCCGGCATTTCCGAAGGGTGCGTGCAGGCCGATTCGGCGCTCATCGGCGGTGAGACCGCCATCATGCCCGACCTGTACGGCGTGGACGACTACGACCTCGCCGGTTTCTCCGTCGGCGTGGTGGAACGCGATCGGCTGATCGACGGCTCGAAGATCGGCCCCGGCGACGTGGTCCTCGGCGTCGAATCGAGCGGCCTGCACTCGAACGGCTTTAGCCTGGCGCGGAAGGTCGTGTTCGAACTTGCTGGGCTCACGGGCGACGACACGGTCGAGGAGTGCGGCGGCGCCACGGTGGCCGATCTCCTGCTCGAGCCCACCCGGATCTACGTGCGGCCGATGGCCAAATTGCTCGCCCACTACCGCCGCAAGCAGGTGGTGCACGGCGTGGCGCACATCACGGGCGGTGGGTTGCGGGAGAACCTGGAGCGGATCTTGCCGCCCGGCGCCAAGCTGCGGCTCGACGACGACAGCTGGCCCGTGCCGCCGGTGTTCCGCTGGATCCAGCGCCTCGGCGACGTGGAGCCCGCCGAGATGGCCCGCGTGTTCAACATGGGCCTGGGGCTCGCGCTGGTGGTGAGCGAGCACTTCGCCGACAGCCTGGGCAAACAGCTTGCGGACCAGGGCCTCGCCAGCTGGCAAGTCGGACGCATCGAGCAGCGATAAGGTGGCCCCTCCGTGGCTCGCAAGAAGTGAACCACGACGGCACGACGAGCACGACGTGACGTAAATCACCAACCAAGCACGCTGGGGCGACTGCTCTCAAGCCGTGGTCTCAACCCGATTGGCTTCGCTCCAATCGCTTCGTCGTGATCGTCGTGGTTTCTCTTCAGCGCATAAAAAAGCCGCGTCCGACGATCTCCCGCACAGGCATCCGATGCCTAGCGTTCGCTCCCTCCAGCTGACTTGCACCCCGTCCGCTGACAACGGTCGGGAAGTTAATGAGGCGGCGGCGGGTCGTCGCAGGACGCGGCTCTCGTGTTAAGTTGGATCCTTAAGGCGGGTCATCCGGCTAGCTCATCGAACAGCTCGCCAAAGGCGGGCATCTCGGCGCCGAGGTACTCGGCCCAGTGGGCGGGCTCCCACAGCTCCAGGCAGACCCCGGCTCCCACGACCATCACCGTGCCCCCCGGCTCGACGCCGAGGAACTCGCGGAACCCGTCGGGGATCACCAGCCGGCCGCGGTCGCCGAGCTGCACTTCGCGGTAGCGGGTCGAGAGCAAGCGGCCGAAACGCTGCACGTCGGCCATGCGTGTGTCGAGTTTGCCGGCCGAGAGCTTGGCGCTCACCAGTCCGACTCCCTGGTCGATCTTTCTCTGCCAGGCGGAGCGCTCCCACAGGCTCACACAGCCGGGCCGCTCCTTGGCGAGCAGGCACTCGCTCGCGGCGCCGGCGATCTTCAGCCCCCCGGTCGTCGCCCCCGGCGCCCCACCGGGTGAGCCAACTCCTGTCAGCTGCGTCACCAACTCCACCGGCAGCGTGAGCCGGTAGCGCTCGTCGAGACGGCGCGAGAGTTCGGTGGTGAGCAAGGCGTCGCTCAATAGCTGGCGGGAAATTCATTACCGTGTGATACTCGCCCAATCCCTTGAACTAGTGGCACTGATTCGTGGGTTTCATGCCCACTGACTTATTTCAGTGCGTGATCGTAAGGGAGATCAACCTATTTGCAACCTTGGAGCGGGAAAACCGCATCATTTTTTGCTCGGTCACCGACCCCTCTTGGGGGTAATCGAGCGTGCGAATCTTTGCTGCGTTGCTAAGAAACGCGAAGAACGACAACGCTTGCATCGCTGCGCAATTCGACCTCGCCCGCTAGCGGGCCGTCGGTAAGTCGCAACCGCACGTCCCCCGCAGATGCCGCTTCGAGCCACGCGACTTGTCCTGCGGCGACGCGCGTCACCACGCCCCGTCCCCCGCCTATTGGCCCCTCGTAATCGAGGTAGTGAGCGCGGTGGTCCGTCAGCGGCGTGGCCTGGACCATGCCTGCTTCAGCCAAGCCACTGGCGAGTGGCGACCGATCGGGCGCGGCGTTCGATAGCCGCTCACGCCAAGTCGGCGGCAAGGCCAGCAGCGACCACGCCGCCAACCGACGCTCGACGTCCGACATGCCGGGCCGCTCGACGAGCAGGTCCCAGTGCGGCCCCTCGCGGTAGCCGGGCGGGCAGTCGTGATCGAGCAGGGCGTAGCGCACGGAAGAGTTGAGAGGTCGGAGTTGAGAGGTCGGAGGCGAGAGTTGAGGGGTCGGAGGTCAGAGGCCTCTCCACTCTCCCGCGTTACCGCGACAAGATCGAGATCGTCTCCGACACGCTCACTCCCGCCGGCGACTCGTTCGAACGCGCCTCGATGATCACCTGGGCGTTGCCTTGCGCAACCGGGTCGAACGGCACGATCACGCGGACGGTCTCGCCCGCACGCAATTCGGTGATCGGCTGGAACTCGAGCGTGTTGCCTACGGTTCGGAACGGCAACTGGGTCTGCTGCGCGGTGAGCTGAGGACGAATTTGCTGAGGAAACACGAGGCGAAACTCGACGTTCGTCATCGGCGTCGCGCTGTGGTTCGTCACCGCCACGTTCAGCGAGCCGCGCGAGCTGACCTGCGTGGGGTTCGTCGGGCTGTACAAGACCGCGCCCAGGCCGGTCGGCGGTGCGGTGGGTCCGGGCGCCGGGGGCGCCGGGTCGATCGACGTACGGGGCAAGATCTCCACGGTCGACGCCTCGGCGTACTCGGGGCTGTTCGCCGCGCGGACGTAGACCTTCACGCCCGAACTGTCGCTGGGCGCGATGCAACGGCAACGCAGGCCGAAAGGCTTCGACTGGTTCGGCTCAAGCCGCGGGATCACCCAGCGGAAGCCGCCGCCGGTGCGGGTGTAGCCCACTTCGGCCTCGAGCGGCTCAAGCGTCGGGTCGAGTTGCATCTCGACTTCCACGTTCACGGCGGCGACCTGACTGTTGTTCACGACGCGGGCGCGAAAGTTGTATTCCTGACCCACGTCGCGTTGCAGCTCGCCGTCGACCGGGATCGTCAGCTCGGCTTGCGGCGGGGCCGCGGGAGGCTCGACCTGGATGCACGCTCTCGCGAAGCCATCCTCGGCGCCGACCGCCTCGACGGTGACCGCGTGGCATTGCTGGCCGACGGCCGTGACTCCGAACTCGAGCGTCACCTGATCCGACTCGCCGGCGCCGATGTCCGGCATGCCGAGGTACTTGATCTCTTTACGCCCCGTGGGGTCTTGGTCGTGTTGCAGGCCGCGGTCGAAACGGTCGTACAGCACGATGTCGCGCGCCGGGGCGTCGCCGTTGTTCACCACCGTGACAACGAAAGCCACCTTCTCGTTCACCCGCACGGGTGCGAGCGACTTGCGTTCGATCCGCACGTCGAGCTCGGGCCGGCCGGCGGCGGGCGGCGTGGGGGGCTCGAACGGATCCGGCGGACGCGTGCCGCCCCCCGGCGGGTTGGTCGTCGGAGGCTGCGTTGGCGGCAGCGACGGCGGGAACGTGGCCGGCGGCGCCGTGGCGCCGGGCGATCCGGTGGGGCTCCAGGTGATCGTGGCTTGCCCCTGCCCCACCTCGAGCCGCGGGCTCGCCATCTCTCCGCTGCGCGCGGGGCGTACGACCGTGATGGTCACTTGCGAAGAGCCTGCGCCGTCGTCGGTGGGGGTCACTTCGACACTCGCTCGCCCCTGCGAGTCGGTCCGCACCTCCGAGGTTTGTCCGGCGTCGTAGCCGAGCGCCGCACGCGAGCCGTCGGTCACCTCGTAACGGACCAAGTAGCCCTCGACCGGCGCGCCGTCGCTCTGGCGTGTGATGACCGTGGTGAGGGTGTGCGGTTGCCCCAGTTGCACATTGGCCGACGGGGGCATTTGCCACTGGGCGTCGATCCAGTAAATGACGGCCGTGTCGCGACGCGTCTCCCAATCGGCGCTTTCGGGCGCGTAAGCCGTGACGAAGCTCGTTCCCTCGCTCGCGCTGGAAACCGTGATCCAGGCGTCGCCGGGGCGCACTTGCACGTCGTCGGTCGTGTCGGCCGTGCCGCGATTGATGCAGGTGTGGAACGGCGACGTGTAGCCCACGGCGAAGAAGTTGTCGACCTTGTCGGGACGCTGCCACGGCAGCCGCATGAAGTCCATCTCGCCGCGCTCGCCGATCGTCACGAGTTGGCCCACGCCCTCGCGTCCGAGCATCCACTCGATGCGGCGGTTGGTGTAGAGATACTGATCCTTGCCGCAAACGCCCGCCTTGAGGATCACCTCGCTGCCGACTGGAGCGAGCACCCGCTGGGGGGTCATCACTAGCCGCTCGCGCACCGGGCGGGCGGCCGTCACCGGCATGCCTGGCGGCGAGACGGTGGGGGAATCGCCGTGCAACCAATCGCAGCCGCTGTGGATCTCGTCGTTGAGCCAGTTGGCCACGGGGCAATTGTCGATGCAGCCCAGCCCGGTGTTGAGCCCCGAGGGTGAGGCGGCCAGAGGCGTCGGCGCGCTGAGCACCGGGGCGGCGTCAACGTTGCCCAGGAGCGGCAGGTTGGGGTTCACCTGCGGCGCGGCCGGCGCCGAGGCCTGCTGGGGCAGGAAAATCCGCTCGCCCGAGGGATCGATCCGCGGCAGTCGCCACTGCGCGCACCCACCTACGGCCAACAGCAAGGCTGCGGCGATCACGCGTCGGAGTGTGGCGTGGCGGGCGAACACGGCGGGTCTGGGGGCCTCCTGGCCGGGGGAATCCTGTTTTCTGGGACACGCCGCCCGGGCCCCCACGGGGGGCCGCCAAAGGGACGCGGCGCAGCGCGACGCGCGGACCGGGCGGAATAGTCCGCGAAAACGTACCCCGCTAGGCCGTGCGTGTTGGGAAAAGGCAACGTCCTGCGGTGACTTTTCGCCACACCGAGGCGCGGTCGCACGGGCTGTAGCGGTAGGCCGGTCGGCAAGGGGCTCCTGGGGATCACAATCGCCGCAAGTGCCGCCGCTTTCTTGATTTGCCAAATACCCCAGATTACTATCAGGGCTTAGGGACAGGCCCCCGTTTCGCCCTTACGGCCCCTCTTGGCCCTCGGCGTGTCGGATCGCCCGACCACCAATTCATCAGCTGTCGGAAACAGAGACTCTCAACCGTCGTCAGAGGCCCCCATGGGATCGTTTCGCATGACCAACCTGTTCCGCGTCGTCGCTTGCACGGCGGCCCTTGCCCTGGTTAGCGCCTCGGCCGACCTAGCCCTTGCCCAATTCGGTGGTGGCGGCGGCCAAGGCGGCGGTGGCGGCGGCGGCTTGGGAGGCGGCGGTGGCGGCGCCGGCGGCGGAATCACCGGCTCGGGCGTCGTGGTCGACGCCGACGGAGTGGTCCACCGCACGACCGTCAGCGACACCGATGGCTCGCTCGCCCGTCGACGCGCCGCCGAGGCGATGTCGCGGCTCGAGGGCGACCTCGCCAAGCCGAGCAAGCTCCGCAAGGTTTCGCTGCCGCGCCTCGAGCGCGCCCTCAAGGAACGGCTCGCCGCCGGCCAGCAGCCGGACGACACCATGGAGTCGCTCGCCGGCCTGACGCGCATCGATTACGTGCTCTGCTACCCGCCCACTTCGCAAGCCGATGCGGGCGACATCGTCCTCGCCGGCCCCGCCGAGCCTTGGGGCGAAGCGCCCAACGGCAAGAAGCTGGGCGTCGAGACCGGCGCTCCGGTCATCGAGCTGCAAGACCTGGCGACCGCGCTGCGTGCGTTCCCCGCCGGCTCGAGTGACGCGCCGCTGATCTACTGCTCGATCGACCCGACGGCCGAAGGCTTGTCGCGGATGCAACAGTTCCTCGCCGAGTACGGTCGCAGCGCGACCCCCGGCGACACCCAGTTCATTGTCGAGCAGCTCCGCGAGCGGCTCGGCCTGCAGATCGTCACCGTCGGCGGCGTGCCCGCCGAGACGCATTTCGCCCAAGTGCTGGTCGAGGCCGACTACCGGATGAAGCTCATTGGCATCGGCCTCGAAAAGCCGCCGGTGCGTCTGAAGAGCTACGTCGCCCGGGCGAACCCGGCCGCCGTGAGCCAAAACGCCTTGCAGCGTTGGTTCTTTGTGCCGGATTACGAGCGTCTTCGCGTCTCGCAAGACGGGCTGGCGATGGAGATCGTCGGCGACGGCGTGAAGCTGGTGGGCGAGGACGAGGTCGTCACCCGCGACGGCGCCCGTCGCGGCGCCGGTCACTCGAACCGTGCGAGTGTGCAATTCACCAAGACGTTCACCAAGCAGTACAACAACCTCGCCGAGCGGGCGCCGGTTTACGCCCAACTCCGGAACTGCATCGACCTGGCCGTGGCCGCCGCGTTCATGCAGAAGCACGATTTCTACAACAAGGCCGACTGGCAGGTCTCGGCTCTGAACGACGAGTCGGCCTACTCGGTTGAGAAGTACAACGCCCCTCAGCAGGTCGCCACCGCGGTCAACAGCATCTGGAAGGGCCACACGCTGATGACGCCGATCGGCGGCGGCGTGGTGATCAAGCCGGCCGACGCCCTGGAGCAGGTCAATCTCCGCATCGACGAAGAGGGCGCCACGGCCGACGCCCACGCGGCGGTCGTGCCGTCGTCGGTGGAAGCCGACAAGTGGTGGTGGGACTGACCCCACGCCAAGCCAGCTGAAGAATCGAAACTCTCAGGAGCCCCGACCACCGCATGGTCGGGGCTCTTTTTTTATGCCGCACGGTTCCTGCAGCTGCGTTCACGCCACCATGCGGCCGAGCGACAGCCCCACCCACACCGCCGCGCAGCCGAGCAGCAAGTTCGCCGCCACATTGGCCAAAGCCATCAGCGGCTGGTTCTGCTCCAAAAGGCGGACGGTCTCGTAGCCAAACGTGGAGAACGTTGTCAGCGCCCCTAGCAGACCGACCGTCAGCCCGGCGTGGGCAGCCGTCGGCAACCGTGCGGCGGCCACGAGTCCGGCGTGCATCAGCATGCCAATCACCAGGCAGCCGATCGCGTTGACCGCCAGAGTGCCGTAGGGAAAACGGTCGCCAAAGGCTCGCAAACAGGCGAGCCCAACGCCGTACCGGCCGAGGGCGCCGAAGGCGCCGCCTAAGGCGATGGCGGCAATTCTTGCATACATGTCCATAACCCCTGTATCGCCCTTCCTAGCCAACCGCTTGAGCCTGCCGGATTTGACGATCGAGCTTCAAGATGAGGGGGACTATCGTTTTCACGGGCAATTAAAGCCCCTCCCTGCGGTTTGCACGATGCTGGCGCCGATTTCAGTGCAAAGCTAATCAACACGCCCCAAACTACCGAAACTACCCTTGTGACGTATTCCGGCAGCTCCCACAGAGCGGCACGGTTTCGCTCATCCGGCAATTCGGTCGCCGGTCCTATTGAATTGGCAATGACGCGGGGCAACGGACGCCCCCAACGGCCCCAGGGTCGCACGCTGCAGGAGGCGGTAGAGGCATGGACGCAAAGAAGATCGAACTCGCCCCCGTGGCGCTCTACTCGCTCGCTGGCATTGCCTTAGCGCTGGCTGCGATCGTGCCCAACGTGCGATTCGGCCCGCCCGAAGTCTCACCGCGGCCGATCGACAGGCCGCTGATGTCGGTGCGCACCGCCGACCGCCCAGGCAACTGGTCGCAAGCGATCGGCGCCCACCACGAGGGGGGCCGGCCGAACAATTCCCTCTCGCCCGTGGGCCCGTACCTCGCCGACTGGCAGTACAACCGGCTGCGTCCGGTGATTGGCGAAGCGGCGCCCTCGCCGACCGTTTCGCCGCTCACAGCTCCGCTCGTGCTGAGCGACGCCGACCTGATGCACGGCGGCGAAGTGGCGATCGACGCCCGGCAGCTCGAGCTCGCCTCGCTGCGTGGGCCGCGACCGGTCGCCACTCCCGCCACTGAGGCGAGAGCTGATAGCGAAGCCTCCGGCATTGTCGTGCTCGTCCCGTCCCAGCCACGTTGGAGCGCCCCGCTGGCCGAGGGCCGCTCGGTCGACCGCTGGAGTCTGTTCGGATGGGACGGCGTCGCAGGCGCCCGCGCGGTTGGCAAGGCCTACGCCGCGTTGCAATCGCGGGTGGTTGAATCAACGCTGCCACAGAAGGCGTTTGTTCGGATGGTCCGCACCGTGGCGCCGACCGCAGGGGACGATGAAGCAGGATCGCGATCCGACGAGTCGCCTGAGGTGGCCGCCGATCCCGCCACCCAACCGGGCCTCGCCCAAGCGGTCGCGGCCCCCTCTCGCGCCGCCTCGCCCACGGCGATCCTCTCGCCGGTCGGCCCGACTTTCACGCTGCGTATCGGATCGGGCGAACGGCTGGCGATGCGTTCCTCGCCGCGGCGGGACAAGCCGGCGCTGGTCGAGCCCGATCGCGCAGCTGCGATGGGTCGCGCCGCCGCGATGGCTCATGCCGACTCGATGAGCCGGACGGCAGCCGGCCGGTCCGCGATGGGAGCGTCTGCCGAGCTCGGCGAGACGCCCACGCCTTGGGCCGACATCACGCCACTCGATCGCGCTCCGCGTGCTCAGCGTAAGCCGGCCGACGCGGCTGATCTGGGGGGCGTGTTCCCCCACCCGGCCGCCTTGGTCGAGCAGATCGAACGGGTCCGCCATGGGGCCACGGCGACGTGGGCCGCGGAGACCCTCGATCGCACCCAAGCCGTTACCCGAGTGAGTGGCGACACGCCCGGCGTTGAGGCGGAGCAAGCACTCGCCCAGCTGGCTGCCTCGGCCGCCGAGGCCGCGCGGATTGCCGAGCGGCTCGATGGATCGGTCGCCACTGAGCTGCGTCGCTTGCGGTACGCGATCGACCGCCGGGTCGACGCCTGGCGTCTGTCGCTCGCGTTGCGTCAGAACGGCAAGGCGTTGCTCGCCAACGATCCCGCCGAGGTCGAGCGGCGGCTCCGCGACCGGCTCGCCCGGCTGGAAAGCGGCGCGCTCGCCCGCCAGGGGGGCGACGCCTGGCGCAGCTACCTGATGACCGAGGAGCTTGACCGGCGTCTCGGACGCACGCCCCACGGCCCGCTCGCCAAGGACACGCTCGACGAGCGGCGCCGGCTCGCCCAGCAGGTGCTCGGCCGCATGCAAGCCGACCAGCTGAGCGCCGATCAGAAGCGTTTCCTCACCTCGGCTCCGCTGGCCGCGCTCGGCGATGACCTGCGTGCGTTGGCCGCCCCCGCGTCGGTCGACGTGGCCGGCCTCGCCCGGCGTGTCGAGGCGTACGAGCTGGCGCCGAGTGCTTCGGCCGGCGAAGCGTTGGCTCGCGACATCGTGCGGCTCGCCAGGTTGAGCGATCCCGACGCCAAGAGCCTGTCGGAGGAGCTCGACCGGCAGTACCGCAACGGGAACCTGCGGGTGGCGATCTCCGACGAGTTGATCGAGCGGTTCCTGCCCGCCCCCGAGGTCAAAACGCGGGGCGTCCACACCCGGGTGGCGGGGACCCCGGTGCGCGGCGTCGCAACGACCCGCACCAACCTTTCGCTCGAACTCGTGCCGAACTCCACAAGCTGGCGTTTGCTGCTCGGGGCCGAAGGCCGGGTTGACTCGAAGACGCGCTCGACCGGCGGCCCGGCTTCGGTGTTCACGCAGAGCGTCACCCGCTACCACGCCCAGAAGACCTGGGCGGTGGGGCCCACGGGCGTGTCGAGCGAGGCGGCTGTGGCCACGGCTTCGAACCAGACGCGCTTGGTAGGTCTCAAGACCCGATTGGACGGGGCTCCGCTGTTGGGCGATTTCGTCCGCTCCCGCGCCCGCCAAGGATTCCGCGATCGTCGCGGCGTCGCCAGCAACCAGACCGAGGCCCGGGTGCGACGCGAAGCGGCCCAACAGCTCGATGAGCGCGGCGCCGAGGCGGTCGAGAAACTCCTCGATCACTACCGATCGCAAACCGAGGCTCGCGCCGAAGCGCTCGGCATGCGGGTCGAACCGGTCGAGATGCGCACGACCGAGCGGCGACTGATCGCACGGCTGCGGGTGGCGGGGGCGGAGCAGTTGGCCGCCCACACGCCGCGGATGCGAGCCCCCGGCGACAGCCTTGCGAGTGTGCAGATCCACGAGTCGCTGCTGAACAACGCCCTGCGTGGGGTGATCGTCCCGGGCGAAGAGATCGCGGTCGCGGACCTCCGCGTGCGACTCGCCGAACGATTCGCCTCGCCCGTGGCCGACGCCGACGAGGACGCGGCTCGCGCCGTGATCCGCTTTGCCGACACCGACCCGCTCAGCGTTCGGTTCCGCGACGGCCGCGTGGGGCTCACCCTGGCCGTGGCCGAGTTCCGCCTGCGGGGCGACAGCTACCGCAACTTCAAGGTCCACACGTCCTTCACCCCGCAGCTCGCGGGCATGGAGGCGCGGTTGGTCCGCGACGGAACGCCGCAAATCGAAGGCAAGCTGCGGACCGGAAAGCGGCTCCGGCTGCACGCGGCGTTCGGCAAGGCTCTCGGCGGCGACCGCTCGATGCCGCTCTACCGCCTGACCCCGGACACCGAGCGCAAGCTCGAGGGGCTGATGGCCACGCAGTTGGTGGTCGAGGACGGCTGGATCGGCTACGCCATCGGGCCCGCAACGGCGAGCCGGCTTGCTAGCTGCGGGGGCTATGTGCGATAGACTCGAACACTCGGTTGTGCGACGTTGGAGACCCGCTCGGCCGGCGTCTGATCGACGCCCCGCTAGCATCCCCCCGCCACGGCGCAACGGCCGCTCGGCGCCAGATACAACGGTAGAAAGACACCCGTGAAGCGACTGCTCAATTGGTTAGCGGGCAAAGGAACCGCGCTGGTTGCACTCGTGATGCGCGGCACCTGCCGCTACGAATTGCACGACGACCCACGCCCCGCACTCAAGGCGGCCGGACGCCCCTACGTGTTCGCCATCCTCCACGCCACCCAAGTGGCGGCCGGCGTGGGCAGCGAACGCGGCACGGGGGCGATGGTCTCGCGCTCGGTGGACGGCGACCTGATCGCCTCGGCGCTCAAGTCGCTCGGCGTGGTGGTGTTCCGCGGATCGAGCCGCAAGAACGGCGTCGAGAAGGGGGGCAAGCAGGCCTTGCACCAGATGGCCGACCACGTGCGCAGCGGCATGCCCGCGATCATCGCCGTCGACGGCCCCCGTGGACCCCGCGGCAAAGTCAAGAAGGGCATCGCTTGGCTCGCCAAAGAGACCGACGCGGTGGTGCTGACCGTCGTCGCCGTGCCGAGCCGACGCTGGGTGTTTGGCAAAACGTGGGACCGCTTCCAATGCCCGCAGCCGTGGTCGCGTGTCGACGGCTACTTCGGAGCGCCGCTCGAGGCGGCGCCCGGCGAGAGCGTCGAGGCGTTCCGCATGCGGATCGAGGCCACGCTCAACGAACTCGAACACCGCTGCGACCCGCAGCAAGCCATGGCGGCTTGAACAGCCGATAAGGCTCCGGCAAATTGCAAATTTGCAATCGTGCGATCACTCGGCGCCGCTCGGCTGTGTGGGGTCGCTCTATTCCTTAGGCCCCACGAGACGCATCGGCCATGGAAACGATCTCCACCAAGTACGCCCGCTGCGACTTCACCGCCGAGCGCGACGACGCCGGCGTGCCGCACGTGCGCGCGGGCAACTGGCTCGAGGCGGTCTACGCTTTGGGCTACTTGCACGCGGTCGACCGGCCGACGCAAATGGCGTTCGCCCGCGCCGTGGCGATGGGCAAGGCGTCGGAGCAGATCGCCGACAAGCCGGCGCTGCTCGAGATGGACAGCTTCTTGCGCCGCTCGGGCATCCACCTGCGACTCGACGAGGAGATCGCCGCGCTCGAGCCACGCATCCGCGATCAGCTCGAGTGGTACTGCCGCGGCGTGAACGACGGCTTCGAGGGGGTCGGCCGCACGCTGCCGATGCTCGCCACCGGCTTCCGCCCCGAGCCGTGGGACCCCGCCTCGGTGCTCGCGATGGGCAACCTGCTCTCTTTCGCAGGCCTTGCCGTCGGCGAGCAAGAGGCCGAACGCGTTATGATGGAGCTCATCCAACTCGGCATCGAGGACGAGCGTCTCCGGGAGCTGTTCCGCCCCTACCTGGACGGTGTCGATCTCGAGCCGCTGCGCGAGATCCGCATGATGCGGCAGATGTCGGACGACGCGCTCGAGCTGCTGGCCGACCTGCCGCGACTGGCCGGCAGCAACGCCTGGGCCGTGGCCCCGTCGCGAAGCGCCACGGGCGGGGCGCTGCTGGCCTCCGACCCGCACCTCGAAGTGAACCGCCTGCCGGCCATTTGGTACGAGGCCGTGCTGCGTTGGCCCGCCGCTTCCTGCCAAGCCGAGAGCGGCGGCAAGCGGGCCGACGAGTTCGCCATGGGCGCCACGCTGCCGGGCTGCCCGCTGATGGCCGTGGGACGCACGCGGCGGCTGTCGTGGGGCGTCACGTACATGCACGCCAACACGAGCGACTTCTTCATCGAAGACTGCCGCCCGGCGCCCGCCGAAGCGAACTCGCCTAGCGGCTGGCAATGCCGCCGGGGCGATCAGTGGGAGAACCTCGGCCTGCGCGTCGAGCGGATTGTCCGCAAGGGCAAGGCGCCTCTCGAACTGCGTGTGCTTGAGAACGAGCAAGGCGCGCTCACGCGCGAGCCCGACGAGGCCGGCAAGTACCTGAGCGTCTGCTGGGTTGGATCGCGCCCCGGCGCGGGGCGCTCGATCGGCATTTGGCTCGACGTGCTCGCCGCGCCAAGCGTCGCCGCGGCCATGGAGGCGGTCAAGCCGACGCCCCACCCATCGCTCGTGTGGCTGCTGGCCGACAGCGAAGGGCACATCGGCAAACAGGCGTGCGGCTGGCTGCCGATGCGCGACCGCGCCTCAGGCCTCGTTCCTACGCCGGCGTGGGACGAGGCCAACCACTGGCGCGGCGTCGTCGACCCCGAGTTGCTGCCGAGTGAGTACGACCCGCCGATCGGTTTCGTCGCGAGCGCGAACGAAGAGCTCTACCGCACCGACGGCGAGCCATTGCACTCGCACGGGCTGCACGACTACCGCAAGCGGCGGATCGTCGAGCGTCTCACCGAGCTGCCGCGGGCCACGCTCGCCGACATGCAGGAACTGCAGTACGACGTCACGAGCGTCCACGCCCGCGAGCTGCGGCCCGTGCTGCTGAAGCACCTCGACAAAGACTCCCCGCTGCGGCAGCGGCTCGAGGCGTGGGACTGCCGCTACGACGTGAACAGCTTCGATGCCGCGCTGTTCCAAACGTTCTACCGCTGCGTGCTGCTCGAGTTCTTTGGCCACGAGCGCGGCATCGGCTGGCGGCGTATGCTGTATCTCGCCACGCGGATCGGCTACTCGGCGATGGTCCTCACGGCGATCGACCGCACGCTGCCGAAGGTCACCTCGGCCTGGTGGCGCGACCGCGACAAGGGCGAGCTGGTCCGCCGCGCCGCCGAGCGCGCCCTGGCCGAGGCCGACAAGCCTTGGTCCGAGGTGAACACGTTCCACTTCACAAACCGGTTTTTCGGCGGCATGAAGAGCGGGCGGCTGCTCGGCTTCAACACCCCGCTGGTGGCGATGCCCGGCTGCCACGCCACGCCCTTCCAGGGACACTTGAAGACCACGTCGACCCGCGAGTCAACCTTCGCGCCGAGCTACCACTTCGTGGCCGACATGGCGACCGCCGAGGCGTGGACCAATCTGCCGGGTGGGCCCTCAGAGAACCGTTTCTCGAAGTGGTATCTGACCGACATCCCACGCTGGCTGTCGGGCAGCTTCAAGCGGCTCGAATGAATGGTGTCGCGTTGGCGTCGCAAACCGTTCGATTCGTTCTTGGCCCGCCGTCCTGACAAGAAAGATGGGGCGGGAACGGCCGCCTGCCCCAACGACGGATGATCGGCAGATCAGCGCCGCCTGTCGGCCGTCCCTCGCCCCAAGCATTGTTGCGGCGACCGATACGGTCGATGCGGTGAGGAACCGAACTTGCGAAGCTCCTCTCAAACGCATTCTGTGTATCTACCAATGCTGTTCGGCGATCGTGGACGCAACTATTTAAAGAACCGCGTCTTAGAGCGGCCATTTCTCTTCTAGGCGACTGATTCTGCTGTCCGCCGTCGGGTATCCACAAGCAAAGCCGGCAACGTCTGCGACGAATGCGACAAACGGCCACGAACCACACATCCTTCGCAAGACATCCTGCAAGGGGGGCGTCTGGCGCCGCGAGAGCAAGGTGGAAGGTGAACTAATCTTTTTCCGAGCGTTCGGCCCTGGCTAGAGCGGTATTCGAATTGGTGTGGACGAGCGGGGAAGCGATTGGGGGCGTGGCGAGGAAGCCGAAGCAGGCAATGCGGTGCATTGTCGATGCAGGCTGACGAAGCCATGACGCCGATCGCGAGCCGAGCGTCTACACCTATGAGCAAACCGCTCTAAAGCAGATTCTCTTACCGCTCTGCGAAACGTCGGGCTTATCGAAAGTCTTGCGGGCCGAAGCCGTTGTGCGCTCGGTTGTTCCACTCGGTCTGACGCCGCGCGGCGTTTTGCTCGCCAACGCTCACTCCCGAGTAAGTTGTCGGTCCCTGACCGATCGGCTTGGCGAGAATCGAGTGGGGCTGTGCCGAAGGTTGCGTTTCGCTCGTTGGCATCCAAGCGGCTGGTAAACCGTCGACCGGCGCCGCCGGCGTCGCCGGCGTCGCTCGGCGCGGCGCGGTTGCCGGCGGCAAGTTTTCTACCGGCCCAGCTTCTACCGGCGCCGCTTCCATGACGATTGGCTTCTGCGTGAGAACCCGTAGCGGCGCCAAGGCTGGCCCCGTTGTCTGTCTTGAGAACGACCGCGGCGTACTTCCTTTCGGCTCGGCCGCTTGCCCCTTGCCGAACCGCGGGTTCGTGCGGATCGACGAATCAATCGGCTTGCGAGTCATCCAGCGGCGCTGGCGCCATTGGTAGGCGTCGGCCGTCGACTCCAAGGCGAGCGACAGGCAAAAAAGGGCGAGGCAAGCAATCAGGGCGGGGCGTTTCATGGAAAGAGCCTAGGAACGGGGTCAGGGAGGAGGAGGGCTAGTCGTGAGCCCACCGCGGGCGAGTTAACCGAGCGGGGGGACGAGCCGCCCACGCAACTATCCCTCATTACGCCCGCACGGCCCCGCTGTTACCAGCAAAGAGCAAAAAACAGCCGCTGCCAATCTGGCAGCCCGCCCGGACCATCCTAGGCCATGCCGCCCAAGCACGGCCATTCTGACAGAGGCCCCCCGGCCTGTCAGAGCCTTGCCCAACCGGGCGACCGGGCCGAATCGCGGCAAACAACGCTGTTTGTCGCTGCTGAGGGTGATTGGCGCGCCGCTTGCGTTTGGTAGCCGCCACGAGGCCCCCGGTCTGCCTGCTTGGCAGACGCCCGGAAGGCCTCGAACCAACGAACAACGCGGCGCCGTGCCCCCGCGGGGCGCGGCCGACCGACAGAAATCCCTTTCCACACGATTCCAGGAGAAAACCCGCCATGGCGACCGCCACGAAGAAGAAGTCCAAGAGCAAGGTCAAGCTCGAGCCGATGGGCGACAAGGTCGTTGTCGAGCGCGAAGTGTCGGCCGACGTCACGGCCGGCGGTATCGTCCTGCCCGATTCGGCCAAGGACAAGCCGAGCCGCGGCACGATCGTGGCCGTGGGCCCCGGCAAGCTTCTGGACGACGGCGGCCGTGGCGAGCTGCAAGTGAAGGTCGGCGACCGCGTCCTCTTCACCAGCTACGCCCCCGAGACCATCGAGATCGGCGACGAAGAGCTGCTGTTGATGGCCGAGAGCGACATCTTGGCCGTGATCGAGTGAGGGCTGTGAGGAGCTAGGAAACTAGAGGCTAGGGACAAGAAAAACAGCCGCGAAGCGGCTCCCCCCTAGCCCCTAAATCCTAATCCCTAAACCCCTTGGCGGCCCCCGCCGAGCCAAATCCAAACCACACGGCCAGCAACCGGCCGAAACCAATCCAACCCCACCCACAACGGAGCCACCCATGGCCAAGATGATCGCCTTTGATCAAGAGGCCCGCGACGCGATGCGTCGTGGCGTCCAGAAACTCGCCCGCGCTGTGAAAGTGACGCTCGGTCCCAAGGGCCGCAACGTCATCCTTCAGAAGTCCTTCGGCTCGCCCACCGTCACCAAGGACGGCGTGTCGGTCGCTAAGGAGATCGAGCTGGAGGACGCCTACGAGAACATGGGCGCCCAGATGGTGAAGGAAGTCGCCAGCAAGACCTCCGACGTCGCCGGCGACGGCACCACCACCGCCACCGTGCTCGCCGAAGCGATCTTCAACGAGGGCATCAAGGCCGTCGTGGCCGGCGTGAACCCGGTGCAGATGAAGCAGGGCATCGAGCAAGCGGTTGAGGAGATCACCGCCGAGCTCAAGAAGCTCTCGATCAAGGTCAAGAGCACCGAAGAGATGGCCCAGGTCGGCACCGTGGCCAGCAACGGCGACCGCGAGATCGGCGACATGCTCGCCAAGGCGATGGAGAAGGTCGGCAAGGACGGCGTCATCACGGTCGACGAGGGCAAGAGCCTCGCCACCGAGGTCGAGTGGGTCGAGGGCATGCAGTTCGACCGCGGCTACCTCTCGCCGTACTTCGTCACCGACCAGCAGTCGATGGAGTGCGTGCTCGAAGACTGCTACGTGCTGATCCACGAGAAGAAGATCTCCAACATCAAGGACCTCATCCCGGTCCTCGAGGCGGTGGTCAACTCCAGCAAGCCGCTCCTGATCGTCGCCGAAGACATCGACGGCGAGGCGCTCGCCACGCTCGTGATCAACAAGCTCCGCGGCACGTTCAACGTGGCCGCGGTGAAAGCCCCCGGCTTCGGCGATCGCCGCAAGGCGATGCTCGGCGACATCGCCACGCTGACCGGCGGCCAGGCCGTCTTTGAGGACCTCGGCGTCAAGCTCGACAGCCTCACGCTGGCCGACCTCGGCCGCGCCAAGAAGGTGATCATCGACAAGGACAACACGACGATCATCGAGGGCGCCGGCAAGAGCGGCGACATCAAGGGCCGGATCGATCAGATCCGCCGCGAGATCGACAACTCGTCGAGCGACTACGACCGCGAGAAGCTCGAAGAGCGTCTCGCCAAGCTGTCGGGCGGCGTGGCCAAGGTGAACGTTGGCGCCGCGACCGAGAGCGAGATGAAGGAGAAGAAGGCCCGCGTCGAAGACGCCCTGCACGCCACGCGTGCGGCCGTCGAAGAGGGCATCCTCCCGGGCGGCGGCGTCGCGCTGGTCCGCTGCTCGAGCAAGGTCAAGGCGAAGGACCTCAGCCACGACCAGGAGATCGGCTACAACATCGTGGTCCGCAGCTGCCGGGCGCCGCTCACGGCGATCGCCAGCAACGCCGGCAAAGACGGCGGCGTGGTCTGCGAGAAGGTCGCCGACTCGAAGGGCGCCGAGGGCTACAACGCCGCGACCGACGTCTACGAAGACCTCGTGAAGGCCGGCGTCATCGACCCGGTGAAGGTCACCCGCACGGCGCTTCAGAACGCCGCCAGCGTGGCGACCTTGTTGCTGACGTCTGACGCGCTGATCGCCGACGCTCCGAAGAAGGAGAAGGCGGGCCACGGCGCCCCGGGCATGGACGACATGTATTGATCAACTCTTAGGTGAAACCACCCAAGCCTGAAATGCTAATTAGCCCCCGGTCGTTGACCGGGGGCTAATTTTTTTGCGCGGTCCGCGTTTTTCGCTTGAACCCGACGCGCTCATTGCGCTGAATGCCACGATGCCCAACACGCTCGGCATCTTGGTGACGATGACCACCTACGGTTCGTGGCTCCGCGGCGACCGCCGCGGGTGGATCGACGACGGGCAACTCATGCCGCCGTGTCCGGCATTGGAGACCGCCGATCGCGTGCGAATGAAACACACGCAGTACAAGTTTCAGAAAGACGCGTTGATCGAGGTCGGCCGAATGATCGGCGAGTCGCTTGTTGCTCGTCAAGGGCAGCAGATCTTGGCGATGAGCGTCGACACTTGGCACGCCCATTTCATGATTAGCGCTACACGGCTCCCGATTGGCGACGTCGTGAAGTGCGCCAAGGACGCCGCCCGCTACGGCTTGCGGCCCGGTCGCCCGATCTGGACCGACGGCTATGACAAACGCTTCTGTTTCGACGAGCGTACTCTCGCCAACCGAATCCGTTACGTCGAACGGCACAACGAACGACACGGTTGGCCGGCGAAACCGTGGCCTTTCATTGTGGACTTCGACCCCATAAAGCCCCCCGTTAGTATTTAGCCCCCGGTCAATGACCGGGGGCTGAATCAGTAGGCTGCACGAAATGCATCAAGGACAATCAACCAGTTTCCGTCGCATTCCATGCACACTACCCACTGAAGCGGCTTCTCAAGAATTTGAGTCCCTCGGTGCTCCACAAGGCCCACAACACGAACAGTGGCTGAAAGAACAATCGGGCGAGGCGTTTGCCGTCGGTGTCGAGGCCGAAGGCGTCGATCTGGTTGACGTATTGCGACACATTGCCAGGAAAGACGAGCACGAAGAAGACCGCCGCCGCCAGGCCGCCGTAGGTCGCCGCCCGGCCGCGCAAGGCGACGAGCGCCGCGCCCAACGCCAGTTCGGCCACGCCCGATAGCAGGACCACTGTGTCCTCCTCCATCGGGACCCAGTCGGGAACCTGGGCCCGAAACTCCTGCCGCGCAAACGTCAAATGCCCCGTGCCGGCTGTGAGCAACAGCAATCCCAACAGCAGCTTCAAGACCCAACGGGGCCACGACAGCTCGGTCGAAGGCATGGAGTTTCTCTCACTGGGCTAGAGTCGTAGCGTGCATGAAATGCACCATGACCAAAATCAAACCGGGCTCGGGTGCATTCCATGCACCCTACTGGCTGGCCCCGCGTATTCCACCTCCACCAGTTCCCCCACCTGATCGCGGCTCCCCTCCACCTCCACCGGCGCGTAACGACAAGAAGTCCCCACAAACCGGCCCGGCTTGTCTTTGACTTCCGACTCCACGAGCACCTGGAGCTGTTTGCCCACGAGCGTTTGGTAGTAGGCTGTTTTCAGCTCGCTCTCTAAGCGGCCGAGCTCGTGGACGCGCTGCGTTTTGACCTCTTTGCTCAGCTGGCCCTCCATGTCCCACGCCGGCGTGCCGCGGCGGCGGCTGAAGGGGAAGGCGTGGATCTTGGAGAAGCCGGCCTGGCGGCAGGCGTCGAGGGTCTCGGCGAACTCGGCCTCGGTCTCGCCGGGGAAGCCAACGATCACGTCGGTCGTGATCGCCGGGTTGTCGAGCCGATCGCGGACCATGGCGCAGCGGTCGAGGTAACGCTGGCGGCCCCAGCGGCGACGCATGCGGCGCAGCACGCTCTCGGAGCCCGACTGCATCGAGATGTGCAGGTGCGGGCAGATCTTCTTGGGGTGGTCAGCCATCACGTCCAGCAGCTCGCGGGTGACCTCCGTCGCCTCGATGCTCGACAGACGCAACCTGAACTCGCCGGGGATCTCGGCAAGCCGGCGCACGAGGTGCGACAACCGGATCCACGACGCTTTGTCGGTCGGCCGCTCGCGGTTCCAGTCGACGCCGTAATGACCCAGGTGGATGCCGGTGAGCACGATCTCGCGGTAGCCGTTGCCCACGAGCCGGCGGACCTCGTCCTGGAGGTGCTCCACGGGGCGGCTCGTAAGGTGCGGGCGGATGTGGGGGATGATGCAAAAGCTGCAGCGCAAGATGCAGCCGTCTTGCACCTTGAGGTACGCCCGGCTGCGGCCCCCCAGGCCCGAAACGCCGGTCGGCACGTCGGTCACTCCGAAACGGCCCAACAGGTCGGGCAGCTCGCGTTTGTCGGTGAGCACCTCGGTGACCTGCGGCAGGGCGGCGACCTCGTCGGGCGCGCGAGTGGCGTAGCAGCCCATCACCACGATCTTGGCGCCGGGGTTCTTGCGCGCCATGCGGCGGATCACCTGCCGGCTCTTGGAGTCGCCCTCGGCCGTGACCGTGCAGGTGTTCACGACGCACAGGTCGGCCGGCTCGTCGCCCTCGGGCTCGGCGTAGCCGATCGTTGCGAGCCCCTCGCGCAGGTACTCGGTCTCGTATTGGTTGACTTTGCAACCGAGCGTGTGGGTGCGTAATTTCATAAGCCGCGTCGTATCCGTAGCTAGGGTCGAAGGCCTCTTGACGCCGCGTCCCAAGGCAGTGCCCCAAGACGGGAGGGCGACCGTTGCTGGTCGAGCCCAACCACCAAGTTCACCACCAAGTTCACCGTCACTGGGCCACCAGTGGGTCGGCGTGGCGCCCGCCAAACGGTTGGCTGGAAACGCAATCCTACCTGAGGCGATGCCTCAGAGTATGGGTAGCAGACCCTTCGGCGAAGAAATGCTTGCTAACTTCGCCCGACCGAAGGTAATCGATGCCGTGGTTCGCGATCCGCAACCTGACATGCACATTCAAGGGACGGCTTCGATCGTCGCCGACATCGACCCTTTGCAGCCTTTGGTCGATTCATCTTTGCCGTAAGCCTGGATCTGGTCGCGTTTGAGTTCGGCGTGCTCTTTGGTCGTCGTCAGAACGACCGCACGGCCGGCGGCGTCGACCGTTTCGGCGATTTTGAGGCACTGCGTGGCGTCGTGGCCGAACAGCTCACGGAGCATCCGCTCCACATACTCGTAAGTATGCTCCTCGCTGTCCCAGAGGATGACGTGGTAGCGGGGGACTTCGCGGCGTTTCGGGTCGGTCTTTTTGGGCTCGGGCGCCCGTTTGGGGCGGACGATGGTGGTGGCGCCGCCATCGGGGCCGTCGCCTTCTTCGAAAGGGTCGAGGTCGGTCATATCGATGCGTGGCTAATCCGTGGCGTGCTGATTGGGGAGAATTGGCTGCAAACCGGCCGATCGCCGGGGCGAGCAAGTTAGGGGAATCGGCCCGATCGTGGAATCGAAAGATTCGCCTGAGAACCACCAATCTGGCGGCTTTTTTGTGCTGGCGGGGCGGCTGGCGATCGGGTGAATCGCTGCCGGCTCGGCGGCGGCCCGTTCCGGCCCCCCGTGGTGGTGGAAGTCCTTACGGGGCAGTATATTGGGCCATTCCGCCCAGGCCAACGAGTCGGCGGCTTTCCTTCTAAGGAAACCCGCTGCATTCGCCAGCTCTCACCGCTCGACACTAGCAACCGACTGCAACCGCTATGAGTCAACTGGACTCTCACCTCGAAGAAAACGCCTCGCGACACGAAGAGCGGCTCATGGAGCTGCTCCGCATCGCGAGCGTCAGCGCCGATTCGGCCCACGCGGGCGACGTGCAGCGGGCGGCCGATTGGGTCGCCGCCCTCTTGTCTGAGGGGACCCAGCTCCAGGTCGAGACGATCCCCACGGCCGGTCACCCGCTGGTTTACGCCGAGTCGCCCGCCGTTGAGGGCAAGCCGGTTGTGCTGATTTACGGCCATTACGACGTGCAGCCGCCCGACCCCTTGGACGAGTGGCTCACGCCGCCGTTCGAGCCCACCGTGCGCAACGGCGCCGTCTACGCCCGCGGCGCCACCGACGACAAAGGGCAGATGCTCACCCACCTGCTGAGCACCCTGGCGGTGCTCGAGGTCGAGGGCGAGCTGCCGCTGCAGCTGAAGATCTTGATCGAGGGCGAGGAAGAGGTCGGCAGCGAGAACCTCGAGAAGTATGTCGCCGAGAACCAAGACAAGCTCGCCTGCGATTGTGTGGTGATCAGCGACAGCTCGCAGTTCGCCCCCGGCGTGCCGGCGGTGACTTACGGATTGCGCGGCATCGCCTACTACGAGGTCCGTCTGCAGGGCCCGAAGCAAGACCTGCACAGCGGCACGTTCGGCGGCGGGGTGACGAACCCGGCCAACACGCTCGCCAAGCTGCTGGCCGCTTTGGTCGACGGCGAGGGCCGCATTCAGGTCCCCGGCTTTTACGACGACGTTGCCGAGCTGACCGAGCGTGAGCGGGAGGAGTTTGCCGGCCTGCCGTTCGACGAGGCGAAGTTTAAGAAGCAGCTCGGCGTCGATGGGCTCACGGGCGAGGCGGGCTATTCGACGCTCGAGCGGCGTTGGGCGCGGCCGACCTGCGACATCAACGGCCTGTGGAGCGGCTACCAGGGCGAGGGCGCCAAGACGGTGTTGCCGGCCAAAGCGGGCGCCAAATTCAGCTTCCGCCTGGTGCCGGACCAAGACCCCGCGAAAGTGACCGCGGGCCTCCGCCAGCTGTTCGAGCCGCTGCTGCCGCCCGGAATCGAAATGGAATTGATCGATTTCCACGGGGCTCCGGGCGTGGTCTTCCCGCTCGAGAGCCCCGCGATGGAGGCGGCCGCCACGGCGATCGAGCACGGTTTCGGCAGCCGGCCGGTCTTTATCCGTGAGGGGGGCTCGATCCCGATCGTGAATCGGTTCGCCAAGGAACTGAATTGCGAGGTGCTCTTGCTAGGATGGGGCCTGGACGACGACAACACCCACAGCCCGAACGAGAAGTTCAACCTCGGCGATTTCCACCGCGGCATCCGCTCCAGCGCGGCCCTGTGGCAACAACTCTCTGAATGCGGGATCCGGAGTGCGGAATGCGGAGCGACCTGAGTCGCTCCACTTCCCAGCTCTGACCCCGCAATCCGCACTCCGCAATCCGCATCCATAACATGCTAGACAAGCGATTCGTACTCGAGAACGCCGAACTGGTTCAGTCCAACTGCGAGCGTCGCGGGGTGAAGGTCGACGTGCCCCGCTTCGTGGAGCTCGAGACCAAGCGGCGCGGCTTGCAACAGGAGATCGAAGACCTCTCGCGTCAAGCGAACGAGGTGAGCAAGTCGATCGGCAAAGCCAAGGACGAGGCCGAGCGTGAGCAGCGCAAGGAAGAGGGCCGCAGCCTGCGCGACGAGAAGGACGCCAAGGCGTCGGAGATCGAGCGCATCTCCGCCGAGGCCGACGCGCTGCACCGCCGCATGCCGAACCTCACCCACCCCGAGTCACCCGTTGGCGGCGAAGACTCCAGCCGCGAGTTGCGCAAGGGCGAGATCGAGGTCCGGCGGATGGGCTTCCCGGTCTCCGACCACGTGGAGCTGGCCGAGCAGCACGACCTGATCGACTTCGAGGCGGGAGCGCGGATCGCGGGCAACGGGTTCTACTTCCTAAAGAACGAAGCGGCGATGCTGGAGCTCGCGCTGCAGCAGTACGCCATGCAGACGCTCATCCGCGAGGGCTTCACCCCGATGACCACGCCCGACCTCGCCCGCGGCGAGATCCTGCAGGGCGTCGGCTTCATCCCGCGCGGTCCGGAGACCCAGATCTACAGCGTCGAGAACTTCGACCTGAACCTCGTGGCGACGGCCGAGATCACGCTCGGCGGCATGATGGCCGGCCAGGTCATCGACGAGGAAGACCTGCCGATCAAGCTCTGCGGCGTGAGCCACTGCTTCCGCACCGAGGCGGGCTCGGCCGGCCGGGCGTCGCGCGGCCTCTACCGGGTGCACCAGTTCACCAAGGTCGAGATGTTCGCCTTCACCACGCCCGACCAGAGCGAGGACACGCTCAACATGTTCCTCGACCTGGAGTGCGAGATCTTCAACGGGCTCGGGCTCCCGTTCCGGGTGCTCGACATCGCCACGGGCGACCTGGGCGGTCCGGCCTATCGCAAGTTCGACCTCGAGGCGTGGATGCCCGGTCGCGGCGAGCACGGCGAGTACGGCGAGGTGACGAGCACCAGCAACTGCACCGACTACCAGGCGCGGCGGCTCGACATCCGCTACAAGACCAAGGGCGAGAAGGGGACGAACTTCGTCCACACCCTCAACGGCACGGCGGTGGCCATCAGCCGGGCGCTGATCGCGATCCTCGAGAACTGCCAGCAAGCCGACGGATCGATCCTCGTTCCCGAGGCGCTCAGGCCGTGGATCGGCAAAGAGCGGATCGGCGTTCCCGAAGAGGCCGACGAACCGGTCGAGGCCTGAACGCGCTCCGCCGGTTAGGCCGAAGACGCCGACACGTTCCAGGCGGCGGCCGCATGGAGCAACTTCTCTTGCAGCACGGTGACCGCCGCTTCCACGGCCACAGCCGCTTGCGATTCGTCGCTATCGGTGACGGAATCGCACAGCCGCTCGACTTGTGCGGCGGGGGCCGTGAGCCCCGTGAAGCCGTAGCTCCCGCCCGCCCCTTTGATCTGGTGTGACAGGCGCTTGATCTCGGGGTAGTCCTGGTGGACCAGCAGCCGTTCGAGCTGCAGCGACTTGCTCTCGAAGGTCATGACGAAGCCGTCGACCAACTCACGCATGCCGGGGTCGGCCAAGATCGGGATTTCCGCGGGAAGGCTCATGGCTATAAGGTCGGGTCCGGGCTGGCGGATGAAGCGGGGGCGTTCATCTCATACGCGTTCTGACGCGCAGTTGGAATGAAGTATTCAACAGGCCTCGGGAGAGACATCTCGGAAAGCCTCTGGGGCGGTCGAGTTTGCGGCCGTACGAAAGTGGAATGCCATCCCCATGCGAGGTGTGCGGGTCGAAACGATCGTAGGGCTGGTGTCCATCCTGCCAGGGGGCTTCTCACCTGTTTCGGCTGTCTGCAATTCGGCAATCCCCTTTGACGTGGCGCTCTTTGGAACCAAGGTTTTCATGCTGATTCCGCTACTAACCGCTGGACATCGCGTCGCCCCATTCGGACGCGATACCACCACGCCGCCCACCGGATAACCTCGAGATGCTGCCGACAAACGGGAACGCGATCCTCCACGTTGACGACTCGCCTGACATGACGGCCCTCGTGGCCAAGTATCTTGGCGACGCGGGTTATCGTGTCGAGTCGCTCAACAACCCGCTCGATGCGATCGCCACGATCGAGCGCGGCCAGTTCCGCATCGTTCTGCTGGACATCGACATGCCGCAGAAATCGGGCATGCATCTCCTGTCGGAGATCAAGAGCCTCGACGCGGGGATCCAGGTGATCATGCTCACCAGCCTGGTGAGTGTGACAACGGTCCTCGAGTCGATGCAGGAGGGCGCCGAGGCGTGCTTCTTCAAGCCGCTCAGCGACCCCGAGCCGCTCTTAGAAGCGGTCGCCGATTCGAAGCGACGCTGCGATCGCTGGTGGCACGCGATGCGCGACCTGACACAGCGCCGCCGCGAAGAGTGCAGTGGAGCCGCGGGCGAAGAGATCGAAGCAATCGAGATCTCCTGAGGTTTGTCGCGTTCTCGCCGGCGGGCGAGTTCTTCTTCGGGTCGCCGTCTCCGGCGACCGCTGCGCGGGCCACAGCGCTGCGGCTGAGAACGGACGTGCGCTACGGTCCCCCTGAGGGCGCAACCGTAACGACCGGCGCCACCGGCCCGGGCGACCGAAACGAACGGGGAAACTGGGTTGTCTCGTGAAAGTGGGAAGCAAGGGTCGTCGATACAGAGTGTGGAAGAGAAATCGACCCTTCCGCTGCATGCGGTTCCGATGCCGGCCCCTTCACCAACCGGGGCGACGTCTTAACCGCTGGTGGATGCCCCTGTGTTTCCCCCCCTCCCGTTTCGTTTTCGTTAGGAGTCCCGTGATGAACCTTCGTTTCGCTTTGTCGGCGTTCTGTCTGGGCGCTGTTGCGCTGGGCGCGGCCGACGCCAACGCCTTCGGCTTTGGCATGTTCAAGGGTGGTTGCTGCGAGCCGAGCTGCTGCGTCGCTGAGCCCTCGTGTGGTTGCGCCGAGCCGTCGTGCTGCGCTCCCGAGCCGAGCTGCTGCGTCGCTGAGCCCTCGTGCGGCTGTGAGGCCGATTGCTGCGACCCCTGCTGCGCTCCCCGTCGTTGCGGCCTGCTGAGCGGCCTCAAGGGGCTGTTCCATCGCAACCGTTGCTGCGAGCCCGCTTGCTGCGAGCCGAGCTGCTGCGCCCCCGAGCCGTCTTGCTGCGCTCCGGAGCCAAGCTGCTGCGTCGCCGAGCCTTCGTGCGGTTGCGAGACCGACTGCTGCGACCCGTGCTGCGCCCCGCGTCGTTGCGGTCTGCTGAGCGGCCTCAAGGGGCTGTTCCACCGGAACCGCTGCTGCGAGCCCAGCTGCTGCGTCGCCGAGCCGTCGTGCGGCTGCGAGCCGAGCTGTGCCGCCCCCGCTTGCGGTTGCGGCTGCTGAGTTGAAAACCAAACGGCCGACGCCCTCAAGCACGGCCGTTGAAGACGCAAGCCGTCGCCCCTTGCTGAAGGGGCGGCGGCTTTTTTTTTGCGCGCCGCTCTAGGTGACCGAAGCCTTGCTCGACGGGGCTCCGCTCGACGGGGCGCCGCTAGGCTGAGCTTCGTTAGACGGCGCTTCGTTGGAAGAAGAATCTTGGCTTTCTTGCGTGCCCTCGGAGTGAGCGGCGACCACGCCGGGCTGGGCCTCGGCGGCCGCGTCGCTTGTTTCGGACTCCTCGTCCTCGTCGGCGTACTTCTCGAGGGTCGCGTCCATGCGTCGCTGGTGAGCTCGGTACAAGAAGAAGCCGCCCACCAGCAGGACCAGCAGAACAACCAGCGTGGCGGCCCGCTCGGCGTCGCCCACCAGCTCGGCGATCCGTTCGCCGTAGTAGTATGACAAACCGAAAACGGCGCTCACCACGATCGAGGCCGCCACCAAGTCCCAGAGCAGGAACCGCAGGTAGGGCACCTTGGCGGCCCCGGCGGCGTAGTAGACCGGGCCGCGCACGCCGATCAGGAACCGAGTGAGCACGACCACCTTAAAACCGTGCCGCTGCACGACGTGCTCGAGCTTCTCTTCCTTCTCGGCGTTGATAAACCGCGAAACGCTCGGGTGCTTAGTCAGCCACTCGTGTCCAAAGTGGCGCCCCAAGCCGTACATCACCGAGTCGCCCAGCAAGGCGCCCAGCAGGCACGAGCCGAACGCCAGGGTCGGGTTCAGCGTGCCGTTCGAGCTGAGCACACCGGCGAGCACGAGCGGCGCCTCTTCCGGCACGGGGATGCCGCACCCACAGAGCGCGAGGAACGCGACAATGCCGAGGTAACCGAGGTGACCAAACAGGGAGTCGAGCACAGCTGGCGGCGCCCTGTTTCCTAGGGGGCCGGTTCCGATCGAGGCGGGGGGGCGTGGCTGCGGGGCTCCGCCAGCCCCAAAGACGCCAATGCAGAAGTATACCTAGGGGCCACGGTTTCACCTACCGGGCGCCACATCCCGACGCCCGCACGTCCGAACCAGGTTGAGAACTGAACAAGGATTCATGCGTATAACAGCACGCAGGGAATGGTCGCTGCTCAATCTGGCTTTTCGGGGCGCCAGCGGTCTTCAGGCAGGTTGAACACGCTGAGTGCCGCCCCACCCGCCGTGTCGCTTGGCTCCACTAGCAGGGCGCCGTATTGCGGGTTCGCGTCGCAGAAAGAGGCTGTCGCCTCGGCGCCCATCACGTAGAAAGCGGTCGACAGGGCGTCGGCCTCAGCCGCCGTGGGCGCCAGCGCCGAGGCGCTCAGCAGCCCCTCGGCCGGCCATCCGGTGCGGGGGTCGATCAAGTGGCCGAAACGCCGCCCCTCGTGCTCGAAAAACTGTGTCGCCGAACCACTCGTGCTAAACGCCTCGCCAGCCAGCCCAACCTGCGCGAGCCGCTCGCCGGGACGCAGCGGGTTCGGCAAGGCGACCCACCAGCCGTGGGCCTGCGGGGCGTCTTTAGAAGGGTTGTGAGCGAGCAGCGTGCTGCGGCCGCCATGCATCAAGAAGTCGTCGACGCCGCGCTCGGCGAGGCCTTCCCCCACCCGGTCGAGCGCCCAGCCCTTGCCGATGCTGTTGAAGTTGATCTCCACGCCTTCGGCGCCGAAGTGAACGGTTCGTGCCTTGGGGTCGAGCGCAACCTGGTCCCACCCGACCGTCGCGAGCGCCTGGGCGATCTCGCCCCCGTCGGGCAGGCGTCCCTCGCGGCGGTGGAAACCCCACACTCGGGAGAGCGGCCCGCTCGTGGGGTCGAACGCCCCGCCGGTGATCTGGTAAAGCCGATCGCAGAGCTCCAACAGGCGGAACAGATCGTCGTCCACGACAACCGGCGCGGCGGCCGCCGCGCGGTTCATCTCGACCGTCGCCCCGTGGTCGCGGTAGACGGTCAGCCTGTCTTCGACTTGGTCGACAAGGTCGAGCGCTGCGATCGCGGGGCGGTCGAGGTCGCGCGAGCGGTCGTCGCGCACCCGCAGCTCGAAGTCACACGCCATCGCTCGCCGGTGGTAGATGCGCACCAACCCGGTCGGCGCGTCGGAGGGCGACGCCGCGGCCAGCGGCCGGGGGGACTCGGCGGGCAGAACGGCGTCGAGCGTGTTCTCCACAACGTCCGCGATCGCGCCGGCCGCCGCCTTGCCGCGCAGAAAATCACGTCGTGAGTGTACGCTCTTGGACATAGGCTCCATTCTAAACGAAGTGAGGCGAGAGGTCGGAGGCCCGAGGTCAGAAGAATTGATTTTCCTTAGCCGACTACCCACGGTCGTCGGAGACCAGCCGCAGCCGTATACTGCGTGCTACCTCATTCTGAGCCTTCCTCCTGAAGCCCCTTATACTCAAAGCCAAGCCCCTCCGCATGCAGCAACCGATCATCAGCGTCTCCGGACTGCGAGGCGTCGTGGGCAGCTCACTCACGCCCGACCTGGCGGCCCGCTACACGGCGGCTTTTGTGCAAGGCCTGCCCGCTGGCCGGGTGCTCATCACCCGCGACGGCCGCGCGACCGGCGCCATGCTGGCCGACGCCATCCGCTCGGCGATCGTCGCCGCCGGCCGCGACGCGCTGGAGGGGGGCGTCGCCGCCACTCCCACCGCGGGCGTGTTGGTGCGCAGCGAGGGCTGCGTCGGCGGCGTGCAGATCTCGGCCAGCCACAATCCGGCCGAGTACAACGGCATCAAGCTCTTCGGCGGCGACGGCCGCATCTTGCCGGCGGGCGACGGCCAAGCCGTGAAAGACCGCTACTTAGCCGGCAAGATCGAGTGGCGAGCCCACGACCGGATCGGCGTGGCCGACTGCCTGGACGACACGACCACCGCGCACCTCGAGCTGGTCGAGAAGATCGTCGACGCCGATCGCATCCGCGCCGCCAAGTTCCGCGTGCTGCTCGACGCGAACCACGGCTCTGGCGCCGTCGTCGGGGCGCCGCTCCTCGAGCGGCTCGGCTGCGACGTGACCGTGCTCGGCGCCGAGCCCGACGGCGCCTTCGCTCACTTGCCCGAACCGACCGAGACGAACCTCGCGGGCGTCTCGAAGCAGATCGCCGCGGGCGGCTTTGACGCCGGCTTCTGCCAAGACCCCGACGCCGACCGGCTGGCGATCGTCGACTCGGCGGGCCGCTATCTCGGCGAGGAGCTCACGCTCGCTCTGTGTGTTGACCATCAACTCCGCCAGCAGCCGGGGCCGATCGTGTCGAACTGCTCCAGCAGCCGCGTGACGCAGGACCTGGCCAAGAAGTACGGCGTGGCTTTCATCCGATCGGCCGTTGGCGAGGCGAACGTCGTCGACGCGATGCTCGCCGGCGGCGCCGTGCTGGGGGGCGAGGGCGCCGGCGGCGTGATCCACCCCGCCGTCTGTTTGGTGCGTGACAGCTTCGTCGGCATGGCGATGGTCTTGGACGCGATGGCGTCGCGGAAGAAAACCGTCGCCGAGCTTGCCGACGAGTTGCCGCAATACGCCATCCACAAGGCCAAGGCCACGGTGGCGCCCGAGAAAGTGCCCGCCCTGCTCGACGCCTTGGAAAAGCACTTCGCCGACGCCACGGCCGACCGGATGGACGGCCTCAGGCTCGACTGGCCCGACCGCCGCTGGCTGCTCGTGCGCGCGAGCAACACCGAGCCGATCGTGCGGCTCATCGCCGAGGCGCCCGAGGCTGCGGCCGCCGCGGCGCTCTGTGAGGCGGCCGCCGAGGTAGCCGGGCAGTGCTAGGCGGGCGGCTGGCCGACACGGTTCGGGTCTCGCGGCCCGGCTTCTGGATCACGCACCTTTGGTTCTACCTGCTGCCGCTAGGCGGACGCGACGTGCTCGCCCAGCCGGCATTCTGGCTGGGGGCGATCTACGCCACGGCGCCGCTCGGGCATCTGCTCTACGGCTGGAACGACCTCGGCGACGAAGCGTCTGACCGCCTCAACCCACGCAAGGGCAACCTGCTGTTCGGCGCCAGGCCGAGCGACGAGGAGCGGCGCCACTTGCCGCGGAAGATGGCCTTGGTGCAGGCGCCTTTCTGGGCGTTGTTCCTGTGGCTCATCGGGCCAAAGTTTCTGCTCTGGGCCGCCGCCGCGTGCGCCGTGAATTGGGCCTACAACAACCACCCGCTACGGCTCAAGTCGAGACCGTTGTTTGACCTGGCGAACCAAACCGGTTACCTGCTGGTGTTCGTGCTGAGCAGTTGGCTCAACGAGGCGCCGCTGCTCGCCTGGCCCGCACAATTGTTCGGCGCCCTGTTCGCCATGCACTCTCACCTGCTGGGGCAGATCGCCGACGTCGAGCCCGACCGCGCGGCAGGGCGGCAGACCACCGCCGTTTGGCTCGGCGCCGCCGGGGCCAAGCTGCTGACCGCCGCGTTGCTGCTGGTCGAGGCGATGGTCGTGTGGCGGTGGTTCGACTGTGCGCCGCTCGCTTGGTTCCTCGCCCTGGCGGGCGCCGGCTTCGCCGCCGACCGCGTGCTGCGCGGCGGACGGCTGGTCAGCGACCGCCAACTCGCCGTGGTGTTCATCGCCTGGAACATCGCCGCGGTGGCGAGCGCCTACTGGGTTTGGCGTGCGGCGGTTTTTGTAGAGTAACGAAATCCGAATGACGAACGACGAGCCCGACGGTCACGCCGACAGTCTGGTTTTCATCATTCCTGCTTCGTCATTCCGATTCTCACCACACGCCGCGCATCACGCGCCAAGGCGTCGCCCGCTGGTACTCGCGGTAGGCGTCGCCGCGGGAGCGGATCAACTGGGCTTCCTCCAGTGGAATGAAGCCAAGGAACGAGGCGCCGATCATCGCGCCGAAAAACGCTTGCCCCGCCTGCGGGTGGACCAAAAGCGAGGCGAGCCCCGTGCCAATAGCCGCCCGGTACATCGGGTGCCGCACGCTGGCGTAAGCGCCCTCGGTCATCACCGGCGTCTCGGCGCCCACGGTGTGCGACAGCTCGGCGCCCGGCATGCCGAGCAGCTGGGCGAGTGCGTCGTAATTGGCGAACTCGAAGAAGCCAAACACGCCGATCAGCATTGCGCAGTAGCCGAGGAACCGCAGCCACTCGGGCGACTCGAACCCCGGCCCCGGCACGGGCCAGTGCAGGGCGTACACCGCCAGCCAAGTGACCACGGTCACCATGATGTAGATCTGTCGTTCGCCGAGCGAGCCCTCCGGCCGGCCGTAGAGCAGGCGTTTGCAGGTGGGCGTCATCATCACTAGGTGCACGGCGAAGAACACCCCGTACAGCAGCAAGTTGTAGAAGTAGTTGACCGCCGGCGCGGCGGCGTCGTAACGAAAGCCCATGAAGAACGCCGCCATCAGCGTCATGAGGCCCATCAGGGCGAAGGGTCCGTAGAGTCTGGCGTACATGCGCGTATCGCTCCAATCACTGAGTGACGATGTGACGCCGATCCCCTAGTGGTCGGCGGGTGTTGTCGTGCCTGATACCCCGTACGCCGGCCCTCGGCGGCTGTTACGGAGGATCATTCCGCGGCGCGAGGCGCCGCACCTCTTCAGCAACTTGTGAGAACCGCGCCGCGAGTCCGTCGACCTCGTGGGGTGTCGCAACGTGGAAATCTTTGAAATCGAAGCCCGGCGCCACGTTGCAGCCCAGCAGCGCCCAGCCGAGAGAGGGGGTATCAGCCTCGCGGTCGGCGAGCCGACAAGCCTGCCAGGTGTTTCCCGGCACAATCGCCTGCGGCCGCTCGCCCGCGCGCAGATCGGGGCCAAGCCGCAGCTGCGTTGCTGCCCCTTCGGGCGGCAGGAGTAGCATCGCTACCGGGTCACCCGTGTAATGGTGGAACACTTCGTCGCTCGGCAAGATGTGCCAGGCGGAGTGCTCCTCGGGGGTCATCAGGAAGTAGATCGTCGTGCTGGCGTTACGGGTCCCGTCGTAGTCGTCGGGCAGGCCCTCGGCGCCGAGCACCATCGGCGAGCGGAACGTCTCGTTGTAAAACCCCCCTTCCTCAGGCAAGGGGACGAGCCCCAGCAGGTCGATCACCTCCGAGGCGGTCATGGGAGTGTCGTTGGGAGCCTGTGACTTGTCAGTCATTGCCATCCTCCATCCAGCAAAACCCGCCGAAACGGGCCTGAAAAGCGGCCAACGCCCCGCTGGCGACAAACCGTTCGAGCGTCCAAGCCTCGGTGGTGAGCTCGCCCTCACGCCCGGGCGCCATGAGGTACGCATCGGCCATGAGACTCACGCCCGTGTTGCTCTCGACTCGGATCTCGAGGCGTTGGTATTGCGATCCCTCAAACCGATCGAGCCGCCGGAGCGCCTCGGCGTCGAGCCCCGAGTAAACGACGCCCGGCGTTGTTGCGCCCTTCTCAATGACGGCGCCGGGGTAGCCGGCGCCATGGACTCGGAAGGTGGCCAAGTCGTGCGCTACGGCCGGTGACGACGGGAACTCGCGGCCCACCACGTCGCGCCACACCTCGGCCACTTGCAGCGTGCCGTACGTGAACAGGCGGGTCGGCGGCATCGCGGTCATCTTTGAGGGGCTTATTTTTCGGCGGCGAAGTAAACCGGCCGGCCGAACACCCGCTCGAACAAGTCGACCTTCCGCCTTGCGGCCCACAGGTCGACCTCGGCGTCGCCGGTCGAGCGGACCGTCACTTCCACGCCGCCCGCCTTCACGTTGCAACGCACGTCGTTCACGTGCTGCTGGTGCGTGCGGTCGAGCGCCAGGGCGAGCCGCAAGATCGCGGCCATCTTGGCCACGCGGTCTTGGTCCTCGTCGTTGAGCTGCTTGTACTCGCGGTGCTTCTGCTTCGGGCGCGAGCCGCGGTGGTAGCGGGCCGTGCAGGCCACGAGCATCAGCTCACGTCGCTCGAAGCCGGGCAGGTCGCTGTTGCGGATCAGCTGATAACTGTGCTTGTGGTGCTTGTCGAAGTTGATCAGGTAGCCCACGTTGGCCAAGATCGCCGCGGTTTCGATCAGCTCGCGGTCGGCGGGGTCGAGCCCCAGAGGCTCGGCCAGCTCGGCGTGCAGCTTGCCCGCCAGCCGCGCCGCTTGGCGGGCGTGGGGCAGGTCGACGCCGCAGTTCTCGGCAAGCCGCTCCACGGCGGCACGCGACTGTTCGGGGGTGATCGCCTCGCTCGGCGAGCTGAGCTCGCGGAGCATCTCCAGCAGCAGGCCGTCGCGCACGCCGCCGGTGTGGACCTGCACCACGTTCACGTTCAGCCGCCGCATGATCTGCTCGATCACCAGCAAGCCGGCGACGATGATGTCGGCCCGCCGCGGGTTGAGGCCCGTCATCTTGCCGCGCTCCTCGAGCTTCATCTTCGCCAGGTCGCTCACCAGGTGGTCGACCTCGGCCAAAGTGGTGCGGTAGCCGCGCACGGTTGGCTCTTCGGCGCCCTCGCGGGCGAGCAGCATCGACGCCATCGCCGTGAACGTCCCCCCCGTGCCGTAAAGCATCGAGGGAACGAACGGCGGCTTCTTCACTTGCTTGTCGAGGTCGCGGTCGATCTGCTTGCGGGCCCGGTCGAGGTCCTTCTTGCTCATCTCCTCGCCGAGCTTGCACCGCTCGGTCAAACGCACCGCGCCGAGCCGCGTGGCGTAGACCTCGTCGACCAGCCCCGCCGAGGCCATGACGATCTCGGTGCTGCCGCCGCCGATGTCGGCGATCGCCACCTGCTTGCCGGCCACGTCAAAAGCACGGGCCACGCTCATGAACGCCAGCCGCGCCTCCTCGCGGGCCGAGATCACCTCGACCGTCACACCGGTCTCGGCCTTCACCCGCTCGCAGAACTCGGCGCCGTTCTCGGCGTCACGCACCGCGCTAGTGGCGATGGCCCGCAGCCGCTCGGCGCCGTAGCCGCGGGCGATCGAGACAAAGTTCTTGAGCGCGCCGAGCGACTCGGCCATCGTATCGGGATCGAGTTCACCTGTTGCGGCGAGCGAAGCCGCCAGCCGGGTGTTCTCTCGCTCCTCGTCGATCACCCGGTAACCGCTCGGCGTCGACTCGGCCACCACGAGCCGCACGCTGTTCGAGCCGATGTCGATCGCGGCGATCTTGGCCTCGGCCAAGGGCGCCCTCTCGGGTTCGGCCGGGCCAGCGAGGGTCGGTGTTGGTGCGCTGTCTGTCATCGGCCTCATGATCGGAAGCGTCGCCCCGGCTGTAAAGCCAAGGCGGCGAATCTAGCACAGTTTTTTACGCCTAGAGCTGTTCGAATGTGGGAGGCGTCTCCGACGCCGATATCGGCATGTCGGGCGTTAACTCCCGCAGCGCGTTGTCGGCCTCGCACAGCCTTCTCGATCCGTGCGAACGAGGCGCCACTCCGCCCTCTCGCTGCAACCCGCACGATCGGCTGGCTCCGCCCGTGCCCCGCTGCGGTCTCCTCCGGGCAAACGGCTTACTTCCCCTCCCATCGCCAGTTAGAATCGGAGCCTCGTCAACCGAGCGCCGCGGCGCCGGGGCTTCTCCCTTCTCCCTTCTCCTCTCTCACCCCTCCTTTCTAAAAAATCATGGCGGCTATCGACCTCGTAGTGTTCGTCGGCTTCATCGTGGCGGTGATCGGCATCGGCCTCTGGAAGAGCAGAGATGAGAAGTCCGAGGGTGAGAAGGGGGCGGCCGACTACTTCCTTGCCGGCCGCGGATTGACCTGGTGGCTGGTCGGTTTCTCGCTGATCGCGGCCAACATCAGCACCGAACAGTTCGTTGGCATGAGCGGCTCGGCGGCCAACTGGCTCGGCATGGCGATCGCCAGCTACGAGTGGATGGCCGCCATCACGCTGGTCGTCGTAGCCTTCGTCTTCTTGCCCACGTTCCTTAAGAGCGGCATCTACACGATCCCCGAGTTCCTCGAGTACCGCTACAACGCCTTCGCCCGCACCGTGATGGCCGTCTTCTCGCTGCTCGTGCTGGTCTTGGTGCCGACCGTGACGGTCATCTTCTCCGGCGCCAAGGTCATCACGGCCAACTTCCAGGGCCTGGAGTGGGCCGGCATCGAGTTCGGCAACGTGACGCACGGCTGCTACCTGATCGGCACGCTGGGCGCCATCTACGTGTTCGCCGGCGGCCTGAAGGCGTGCGCCTGGGCCGACGTGATCCAGGGCGCCGCGCTCGTCATCGGCGGGGCGATCATCGCCTGGAGCGCCTTTGCCGCGCTCGACAACGCCGACCCCGCCGACCTGATCCAGACCGCCCGCAGTTCCGAAGTGACGGTCGAGGAGATCGCCGAGGCGTCGCCCATCGAGCGGTTCGTCAAACTTAACGAGGGGGACCTTCCCGAGGGCAAGCTGCACATGGTCCGCGGCGTCGAGGACCCTGAGATTCCTTGGACCGCGCTGGTCGTCGGCCTGTGGATCCCCAACTTCTTCTACTGGGGCCTCAACCAGTACATCACGCAGCGGACGCTCGGCTCGAAGTCCTTGGCCGAGGGCCAACGCGGCGTGGTGTTCGCGGCGTTCCTCAAGCTGATCATCCCGTTCGTTGTCGTGATCCCCGGCATCCTGGCGTACAACCTCTTCAGCGGCGACCTGCAGACCGACGCCATTAACCGTAACGCGCTGGTCGTGGCCAAGAACTCGCCCGATTTCTACGCCACGCTCCCCGACGCGGTGAAGCCGGCCGACGACGCCGAGCGCAACGGCAATCTGTTGGACCGGATCCAGGGCTACTTGGACTCGACCGAAGCGGCCGCCAAGCCGACCGTCTACGGCTTTGAAGAGGCTTACGCCGAACTCTACCCTGACGCCGCCGAGCGGTTTGTCGATCACAACCGCTCGGTCCTGGGTGATGTGGCTACGGACGAGGACGCCGGGGGATTGGCCGCCACTGCGGCCGCCCAGGCAGCGGTGGCAGGCCGCGACACCGAGTCGTACTCCGTCGAGACCTTGGTCGACCATGACTACGACAACGCCTTCCCCACGCTGATCCGTGAGCTGCTGCCCAAGGGGAACGGCCTGAAGGGCTTTGTGCTGGCGGCGATGTTCGGCGCCGTGGTGAGCTCGCTCGCTTCGATGCTCAACTCGGCCTCGACGATCGCCACGATGGACCTCTACCGCAAGATCGCGCCCGGCGCCTCGCAGGCGTCGCTCGTAGCGATTGGCCGGTTCTTCATCGTGCTGTTCGTCGGCGTGGCGATGTACCTGGCGCCCATGCTTCAAGGGCCGGAGTTGGGGGGCGTGTTCAAGTACGTCCAAGAGTTCCAGGGCTTCATCTCGCCCGGCATCCTGGCGATCTTCCTGTTCGGCCTGCTCGTGCACCGGGCGCCGCGGATGGTCGGCACCGTGGGATTGGCCCTCAACCCGTTCCTGTACGGGTACCTCAAGGTCTATCACTCGGAGATGGCGTTCCTCAACCGCATGGCGATCTGCTTCGGCGTGATCCTGGCGGTGCTGGCCGTGCTGACCGCGCTGTTCCCGCTCAAGGAGCCGGTCGAGCTGCCGGTGAACGAGGAGATGGACGTCACCGGCTCGCCGGGGGCGAAGCTCGCCGGCATCGGCGTGGTGGTGCTGACGCTCGTGCTCTACGCGGTTTTCTGGTGAGGTTGGCCCCATGAATCTTGAAGATCCGATCGCGGCGTTCAACGCCGCAGACAACTTTGAGGCGGCTCATGTCGCCGAGTTGCTGTCGGCCAAGGGGGTTCCCGCCCAGGTCATCGAAGACACCTCGATGGAGGTCTTCGGTTTTATCAGCGGGGCGCCCCGGGTCATGAATCCACAAGTGTGGGTCAGCCGGCAGCACAAGAATCGCGCCGCGGAGCTTCTGAACGAATACCGCCAACGGAAGGCGGCCGAAGCCTCCCCGCCGCAGCACGCCGATGGCGCCACCATCAGTGCTCAGTGCGAAGAGTGCAGCCGCTTGTCGATGTTCCCTGCTTCGCTCGACGGCACCACGCAGCTGTGCCAGTACTGCAAAGCACACGTCGATGTCGGCCTGCTGGATTGGGCCGACGTGGACTTCGGCGAGCCGGAAGACGACTGATGCGGCGCCACCGGGCTGCTTAGCCACGCACTGTAGGGACCACCTCGGTGGCGGCGGGTGGCTGGGGTCGGAGCCGCAGGCGTAGCCCCCAGCAGCCAGCAAGTTGAGACTGCTTCCTTGATTCTCCGGGGGCTTCGCTTCGCTGCGACCCCGGCCACCCTGTCCCCCGGCGGATGGGCGTGTACCCAGGGCCGGAACGCCGCGGAGGGCGTTCCCTACAGGGGTCGAATCGGCACAATGGTTTCTATGCCCCTACCGCGACGGGTGGCTGGGATCGGAGCCGCAGGCGTAGCCCCCAGCAGCCAGCAAGTTGAGACTGCTTCCTTGATTCTCCGGGAGCTTCGCTGCGACCCCGGCCACCCTGTCCCTCGGCGGATGGGCGTGTACCCAGGGCCGGAACGCCGCGGAGGGCGTTCCCTACAGGCGGTGATTGGGCACAATGGTCTTTATGCCGCTGCCGCGCTACGACATCTCGAAGAGCTACGACTGGAACTACGACCACCCGCCGACGCACGCCCCCACCGGCGAGCCGGGGGTGCCGGGCGTTTGGTCGTTCTGCCGGCAGCGCGTCGCGTCGCCGCTCGGCGTAGCGGCGGGGCCGCTGCTCAATGGGGCGTGGTGCCTTTACTACGCGACGCTCGGCTTCGACGTCGTGACGTACAAGACCGTGCGGAGCCGCGAGCGGGCCTGCTACCCCACGCCGAACCTGTTGCCCGTGCAAACCGGCTCCTTGGCGGGGGGCGAGACCGACCTGTCCGCCTCAGAGCAGATGGGGGGCAGCTGGGCGATCTCGTTCGGCATGCCGTCCAAGCCGCCCGAGGTGTGGACAGCCGATGTCCAGGCGACCCGCCGGCGGCTGCCGAAGCGGGTGCGGCTGTCGGTTTCGGTCGTCGCCTCGGCCGAGCCCGATTGGCCTATCGAACAGGTCGCCGACGACTACGCCGAGTGCGCTCGCATGGCAGCCGAGGCGGGCGCCGACGCGATCGAGGTCAATCTGTCGTGCCCCAACGTCACGTCGTGCGACGGGCAGCTCTACCAGAACCCCCGGCACGCGACGCTCGTGGCCGAGCGCACCCGCGCGGCGATCGGCGAGCTGCCGCTCGTCTGCAAGATCGGTCACTTTGCTGAGGACGACGACACGCCGGGCCGGCTGATGGACGCCCTCGCCCCGCACGCCGACGCCGTGGCGACGACCAACTGCGTGGCCGCCACGGTGCGCGGCGCCTTCGGCGGCCAGCCGCGCGGCATCGGCGGCTCGGCGATCTTGGAAGCCTCGGTCCGCCAGGTCGAACGGCTCGCCGGGCACGCCGCGCGGCAGGGCTACGACCTGCGTGTGATCGGCGTGGGGGGCGTGTCGACCGCGGCCGACGTGCGGCGCTACCTGTCGGCCGGCGCCGAGATGACGCACCTGGCCACCGCTTTGATGGTCGACCCCGAGGTGGGGCTGCGGATCCGGTCGGACCTCTCGACGCCGTGAGCGCGCGTATTCCCCTCTCCGGAAGGGGGAGGGGGGTTACGTCCGACACTTCTTATTCCGGCGCGTCGATGCGGAACAGGCTGTGCTCGCCACGGATATAGAACGACCCGTCCGCCACGGCGATCGACGCCTTGCAGAGCTCGCCTATCTGGTTGCGGGCGATCTCGCGGTACTCGTCGCCCGGCTCGATGACGACCGTCTCGCCGTCGGTCTCCGACAGCGTGTAGATGCGGCCCTCGGCCACGATCGGCGAGGCCGAGTGCTTGCCGCCGATCCGCTTCTTCCAGACCAGCTCGCCCGTGGCGGCCTCGAAGCAGTGTATGATGCCGGCGTCGGTCACCGAGAAGACGTGCGGCGCCACGTACACGAGCGACGAGAGCGCGGGCACGCCCTTGCGTTGCTCCCACACGACGTGCGAGTCGGTCACCGTGCCCTCGCCGCCGAGACGGACGGCGCGGATGGTCGGCTCCTCGAAGCCGGAGCAGGTGAAGACCACGCCCTCCGGGCCGCGGACGATCGAGGGCGTGACGCCTTCGCCCTGGCTGTAAATGCTCCAGACGAGCTCGCCGCTCGCGGGGTCGTGGCCCTGCACCACGTCGCCCGCCGCGCTGACCATCCGCACGGCGCCGCCCTGCTCGATGATCTGCGGCGTGACGTGCCCCAGGCGCGACATGCCACGCGATCCGCGCCACAGCACTTTGCCCGTGTTCTTGTTGAAGGCCATCAGCACGGCGCCGTCCCACGGCTTCTTGAAGCCGACCTTCGCGTCGTCACCGGGGCTCGAGCCGTCGAACGGCATGATCAGCATGTCGCCGTAAAGAATCGGCGAGGCGCCGAGGCCGTGCTGGCTGTAAAAGTCGACCGCCTGAACGTTCCACCGCTCTTCCCCCTGGTAGTCGAGCGCCACCACGCGGCCCGCGCTGAAGACGGCGAAAACCGTCTCGCCGTCGGTCACTGGCGTCGGCGTGGCGTGGGAGTTCTGCAACCGCTTGTGCTTGGGCTCTTGCTCGCACACGACCTTGTCCCACAGCAACGCGCCGCTCTCGGCGTCGACGCAGTGGACGTGGCAGGTGCGACCCTCGTCGGTCGTCGAGGTGACGAACACCCGGCCGCTGTGCACCACGGGCGACGACCACCCGGAGCCGTTGATCGGCGTTTTCCAAGTCACGTTGTCGGTCTCGCTCCAGCGGATCGGCAGACCGGTCTCGGGCGTCTCGCCCTGGCCGGTGGGGCCGCGGAAGCGGGGCCAATCGTCGGCCTGCGCCTTCGAAACATGGCCTAGAACCAACGCCATGAGGGGGAAGGTTAGCAATCGGGTGGGGAGCCTGAGCGAGCGGGCGGCCATGGCTTCTCGAATCGGAGCAAGAGGAACGAGCGGCAAGGGGAAGCCAACAGGGGCTTCGTCGGAGGAGGCGGCGCCATGCGGGCGCCGAAAGCAAGATAACCACCCCGGTCTGGCGGGGGCAACTCTCGTCGCCCCAACGCCGCGCCGATGTGTTACCTTGGGCACACTCGGCCAATTTACTCCGCTGATTTTGACTCTTCGATTTCCCTCATCCCGTTCGGAGCAGACGATGCCTTCGGCATTCGCCCGTGGCTTGGTGGCGTTGGCCGTCGCCTTGCCGTTGACCCTCTCGTGCGTGGCGCAGGCGTGCGACCCTTCTACGACGGAGGGCCTCAACGCCCGCGCGGCGTTCCGCGACGACGCCTTCGGCGTGTTCGTCCACTGGGGCGCCTACAGCAAGCTCGCGCGCGGCGAGTGGGTGATGCAGACCGAGAAGATCCCGCTCGACGAGTACCGCAAAGAGGCGGCCACGTTCAACCCCGTCGAATACGACGCCGACGCCTGGGCCAAGTTGTTCAAAGAAGCGGGGGCCTCCTACGTTGTGATCACCGCCAAGCACCACGACGGTTTTTGCATGTGGGACACACAGCAAACCGAGTGGGACATCGTCGATCACACGCCGTACGGCAAGGACGTGCTCAAGCCGCTCGCCGAGGCGTGCGAGCGGCATGGCCTCAAGCTGTTCTTCTACTATTCACAGCTCGACTGGAGCCACCCCGACTATTACCCGCGCGGCGACACCGGCCGGCACTCGGGGCGGCCCGAGTCGGGCGATTTCGACCGTTACGTCGATTACATGAACGCCCAGCTCACCGAGCTGCTGGGGGGCGACTACGGCAAGGTGGCCGGCGTTTGGTTCGACGGCTGGTGGGACCAACAGTCGAAGCGGCTCAAGGGCTCGGGCGTGAAGGACCCCTATGTCTCGCAAGTCAACTGGCGACTCGACGAGACCTACGGCCTGATCCATTCTTTGCAGCCGAGCGCGTTGGTCGGCGCGAACCATCACCTAGCGCCGTTCGACGGCGAAGACTTTCAGATGTTCGAGCGCGATCTGCCGGGCGAGAACCACGGGGGGTTCAGCGCAGACGCCACGATCGGCTCATTGCCGCTCGAATCGTGCAACACGATCAACGGCTCGTGGGGCTACAGCGCGGGGGACAAGAGCCACAAGACGGTCGAGCAGTTGGTGCGGTTCCTCGTCGAATCGTCGGGGCGCGATGCGAACCTGCTGCTGAACGTCGGCCCTCGGCCCGACGGCACGATCGACCCCGTCTCGGCCGAGCGGCTGCGGGGCGTAGGCGAATGGCTCGCCAAGAACGGCGCGGCCATCTACTCAACGCGGGGCAGCCCGGTCCCGCCGCAGTCATGGGGTGTGTCGAATCGGAGCGACGAATGGGTTTACTTGCACGTCATTGATCGCTCGGCCGCCGACGCCGACGGTTGGCTCGAGCTGACAGGCGTTGAGCTTCCGGAGGGGAGCGAGCCGAACGAAACACCGCTTCGCCTTTTTCCTCCGCAGGAGGGGACCGCCGTCCCATCGAAAGTCGACGCCGCGGGGGCGGTCTGGGTGAATGTCGCTGACAGAGCAGCAGGTGAAGAGACGATCGACCTCATTCTCTGTTACCCGATCGCGGAGTGATACAATATTCAACACAATGGTTGACTATCACCTGTCGCGGGATATATTCAACTCGTTGGTATATTTATTTCCCCGCTCCGGAGCACGCGTCTGATGACCAGCCCCAACCCGGTCAACTGGTTCGAGATCCCCGCCGCCGACCTGTCGCGCGCCGTCGATTTTTACGAAGCGACTCTCGGTGTAAAGCTCTCCATCATGGAGTTAGGCGCCGCCAAAATGGCGATGTTTGAAAGGGACCCCGAGGGCCATGGCGCCGCCGGCTCGTTGATCCAGAACGAGGCCTACACGCCTTCGCACGAAGGCACGCTGGTTTACTTCCATGTCGACGACATCGAAGCGACCCTCGCCCGCGCCGAAGCGGCTGGGGGCATGACGCTGCGGCCGAAGATGGCGATCGGCGAGCACGGCTTCGTCGGCCATTTCGAAGACACCGAGGGGAACCGCGTGGCGCTCCACGCGATGCAGTAATGCCAAGCCCCTCCGAGACGCAGCTCGACGTGGTGTTCACCGCCTTGGGCGACCCGACACGACGGGCGTTGCTCGCCAGCTTGTCCCGCAGCGAGCAAACCGTCTCGCAGTTGGCCGAGCCGTTCGACATGACCCTGGCGGCGGTGTCGAAGCACCTCAAAGTGCTCGAACGCGCAGGCTTGGTCGCCCGCACCATCGAGGGACGCGTCCACACGCTGCGGCTCGAGGCCGAACCGCTGAGCGAAGCCAACCGCTGGATCGCAGCCTACCAGCGTTTCTGGGGCGCCAGCCTCGATTCGCTTGGCGAGTTTCTTAAAGAAGATGCTTGATCCGTCCAGCACAGGACCTGGCGATGGTAAGAGAGGCCCAAGAAAACGACCCCACCGTGCTTGTTCTACGGCGCAGCTACACGGCGCCGCGCGAGCGGGTGTTTCGGGCGTGGACCGATCCCGAGCAAATCTCGCTTTGGTTGCGTCCCACTCCGGAGATCAAGATCGAACGGGCCGAGTCCGATCCGCGTGTCGGTGGCGCGTACAAGATCACCTACCTCGTCCCCAACGATCCGGACCCGAAGATCATCGAGGGCGAGTACGTCGAGTTCGATCGGCCGGCAAGGCTGGCATTCACGTGGGTGTGGCGCCCACCCCACGAGTACGCCGGTGAGCTGACCCAGGTCACGGTCGAGCTGACCGAGCGAGACGGGCAGACGGACTTGGTGCTCACGCACGAACGCTTCCCGGCGGAGGCGATGCGCGACCACCACGCCTGGGGCTGGACCGGGGCAATCGACGCCCTCGACGAGCATCTGCAAGGCGTCGGCGACGAGTGACCGTTTCGGCCGATCGGGCCCCCTATAAAAACGGGCCCCCTATAAAAACGGGCCTCCTATAAAAACAGAGGCCGGGGCATTTGCCCCGGCCTCTGTCGTTTGTTGGGTTCTTAAGAACCGTTGTCTCAGCTGAGCTTGTCGAGGGTCTTGAGAACCGCGACGGCCTGGTCAACGCCGCCACACTTCGCGGCGAAGTCGCGGGCGTCGAGCAGGGCCGACAGGCTGACCTGATCGGCGCCGCCGCCGGACGACTTCTTCGGTCCACGCTTGCCGCCAGGCTTCTTGCCGAACATGCGGGCCTTCACGTTGCTCACCAAAGCGGGGGCGAGCTTCATGCCGGTCTTCTTCTCGACGGCCTCGCAAACCTCCTTGGGACCCGCGCTGGGGTTCTCACGCAGGTACTCGCGAGCGGCTTCGCTCATGTTGGGGGCGCCCGGCTTGCGGCCACGCTTCACGCGCTTCTTCACGGGCTTCTTGCTGGCAACTTTCTTCGACGCGGTTTTCGCCACGAACTCACTCCTCAAAAAATATGTTAGTTAACACCGCGGGCGCTCGGGCCTGTCGTTGGCTATCGCCTCCAACCGCCCAGCCGCTTCCGAACGGCAGGTCCGTCTGAAATCTTGGCCACCCAACGACACAAGGGGTGTGCCACCGGGTCACTACTCTATTGTTCGTCACTCTGCTCCAGGCGCCGGCGAAGCCGCTAAGAAAGCAGCCAAACGGATAACCCGGGAGATGAATCAGCGACCGGCCAAGCAGTTGGGACCGCTATTCCGACCGCCGACTACGGGGTAGACGATCGAACGTGAATCACTCGTATCGGAGTGTCACAGCAAGCCACCCCATCTAGATGTATAAATGAGCAAAAACACCCTATCTCCGCCAGGGGGTATAACGATTTTACTACGAATAGTCTTAATAGCGAGTGTGCGCGTGCGGCTTAACCTCATCGATTCATCCTCGATTTGAATAGGGGATCGCTATCCCATTTGACAAGGTGCGTCACACGATTCCCGGTTCAGCGCAGCAGACTATCGTTTCGGCGCAAGCAAAAGGTCACTCCTGTTTCGTATCCACCGTAGAAGCAGCACGCGTCTAGACAACTCGTATGACACGTTTTGGCGAGAGTGTTCGCTGAGCAACGTTTGGCCCGCCGTGGCATCGCCTTCCGCCCATCGGTATGATGTCGACGAATCGATTACGGCGCGGGAGCGTGTCGAAGCCCTTATTCACATGCTTTTACAAGGGAGAGTAGCTATGGCGTGGCTTTTCGAACGCACAATCGAAGCGGCAGCTTGGGTCGCAATGCTCGTGGCTTGGCTCTGTTTAGGAACGGCCATCTACCGGTGCAGTTTGTGGATAGGCACAATTCAAACCGAACCCGACTTCAGTTTATTGCGCGACGCCGCAATGTCGTCGGCCGCCTTTTTGGCCGCCGCCGTGGCGTTGGGACTGTTGGCGTGTGTCGATCGATTCCTTTTCGACGCCGATGAACACGCCGCCTGAGCCTCCAACCTCTCTGTAACGCTTAACAACCGACCGGACGTGCGCAGTCCCGTATGCATTGATGCGGTCTTCTGTGTGGCGCGCATAAAAAGAGCCGCCGAACTGCGGGAAGCTCGACGGCCCAAAGGGACTGAAACGCTGTCAAATGCAAAAGCAGCCAGGACGGAGGTGAGGCGAAGGAGTCCGCCGCTGGCTGAGACAGAACTTAAGCAACGCCTGTGCCAAGTCATTCGCCGCACTCCCGCCCACCAAGAAACAGTATGCCACCTCACCAAACCGCGAGCTTCAGGGCATCGATGTCGGATTGGCGCTAGCAAGGAAGGCGAGCCGTTTTGAAAAACTTACTCCTCCCTTTTGTCGTATTGTCAAAACAACGCAGCTCATCGGCAGTCAGCCTTCCCTGCCAGCAACGTTAGCAGCTCCCATCGGAGGCGTTATCCAGTTCAAGCTGCTTGGCTTGGGCCTCTACACGGGCAGTTGGCGCGCACTCGGGCGACGATCTGGGCCGTAGGGCGCCAGTGACAGGACGCCAGCAGTCCTGCTACCGTGTGTGGTTCACCGCGATGCGGCCTTGCCCGCTGCTTGCGATTCCCGCTGAACGATCGACTCCTTACCCGCCGCAAGCCCCGCCCTCCCCCCTGCCGCTAAGCCATGCTGCTGCTCGAAGGAGTCAAAAAGTCTTACCGTGAGCCAGACGGGTCCGAGCTGCCGATCCTTGATATCCCCCGCTTCGCGGTCGACGAGGGCGAGCAAGTCGTGATCCGCGGCCGCAGCGGCTGCGGCAAAACGACGATGCTCAACACGATCGCCGGCCTGACGACCGTCGACGCAGGCTCGGTCTCCGTCAAAGGGGTTGAGCTCACCCGCCTCACGGAGGCGGGCCGCGACCGATTCAGGGCGCGACAGATCGGCTACGTGTTCCAAACCTTCAACCTGCTGGCGGCGTTCTCCGCGCTTGAAAACGTGATGCTCGGCATGACGTTTACCGGCCAAACACGCGACGCCGCCCGGGCGCGCGACCTGCTGGATCGGGTCGGCCTCGGCCACCGGATGCACCACAAACCCGCAGCCATGTCGGTCGGCGAGCAACAGCGGACCGCCGTGGCCCGCGCCTTGGCGAACAAGCCGGTACTGCTGCTGGCCGACGAGCCGACGGCCAATATCGATCCCTCGAATCAGCAGCAGGTGATCGACCTGCTGCGGACCGTTTGCGAGGAGGAAAAGGTGGCGATGCTCCTGGTGACGCACAGCCCCGAAGTCTCGGGGCAATTCGGCCGCGTCGAGCCGCTCGAAGAGATCAATCGCGTGATGGCTCAAGCCACAATGACGAAGCCTCTATGACCAATGCTTGCCAGCCAGCTCGATGGGTCATCGGGCTTGGTTATTGGTCGTTCCGCACAATATGATTCTCCCCCTCGCCCTCAACGCTTTGCACTGACCGAATGAGTTTCTGGAAGATCGCCTGGCGAAACATGCAGCAGCGGGGACTCGCCTCGTCGCTCACTGCTTTGTCGATGGCCTTGGGCGTGGCGGCTATGGTCGGGGTGATCGTTATTCACTCGGTCACGGTCCGCCAGTTCCAGCAGTCGGCCCACGGGTACAACCTGATCGTCGGCGGCAAGGGCGGCGCGTTGCAGTTGGTGCTCAGCACGGTCTACCACCTGGGCCAACCGCTCTACCCGATCTCGTACGACTACTACCGGAAATTCGTTGACGGCGAGTTCGCCAGCGTGACCGACGTGGCGATCCCCTACTGTTTGGGCGACAGCTTCGACCCGTCCAACGGCGAGGACGAGCGGGGGCTGATGTACCGCGTGGTGGCCACCACGCCCGACCTGTTCAACAAGCTCAACTACGGTATCGAGCGCGACGGCACGTTCAAGCGGTACGAGTTCAGTGAGGGTCGCAACTTTCTGGTCCAGAACGCCTACGAGGCGGTGGTCGGCTCGGTCGTCGCGGCTCAGGCCGACCTGCACGAGGGAGACACCATCCAGCCGACCCACGGCGTGAGTGGCGACGGCGAGGTGCACATCGGCTTCAAGGTGGTCGGCGTGCTCGAGCCGACCGGCACGGCCAACGACCGCGCCGTGTTCGTCAACCTGGAGGGTTTCTTCCAGATCGACGACCACGCCTTGGGCGAGCCGGCCGAAGGAGTCGCCAGCGAGCCGCTTCCCGAGACCTCGCGCATCGACGAGCCCCGCGGCGCCCTGCCGCCGGCGAAGCTGTTCGACAACCAGGGCGCCGAGATCGAGCCGCTGCCGATGTCCCAACGCGAGGTGACCTCGATCCTGGTCGCCACGAGCAACGCGTTCGGCTCGATGGCGCTCAGCTCACGGATCAACAAGGATGGCGACACCGTCGCCCAGGCGGTGGCGCCGATCGGCGTGATCGAGTCGCTCCTGAACGCCATCGTCAAACCGGTGCAGATCGTGCTGCTGGTGATGACGGTCCTGATCGTCGTGGTCGCCTCGATCAGCATCCTGGTGAGCATCTACAACTCGATGAGCGAACGGAGCCACGACATCGCCGTGATGCGCGCCTTGGGCGCCAGCCGCTCGGCCGTGATGCTGGTGGTGCTCAGCGAGTCGGTGTTGCTCTCGCTCACCGGCGGGCTATTGGGGATCGTGCTGGGGCACGCGATGGTCGGTCTGGCGGCGCCCTACGTCGAGGCCCAAACCGGCGTGCGGCTCAACGCCCTGGCGTTCGACCCCTGGGAAGCGGCCGTTATCCCCGCCCTGGTCGCTCTGGCGGCGCTGGTGGGGCTGCTGCCCGCCATCTCGGCCTACCGCACTGATGTGGCCAAAGCGCTACAGGGCGCCCGCTGATCGCCTTGCGTTCAATCGAGATCGCATCGCCCGGTCTCCTGCGATTCGGAGCGGGGTATCGGCGTGTCCCGCTGAAGGTTTCGACGGTAAAATCAGTAGTGAGCCTCCTGCGTTCCCCGCCTCCCTCCACCCGCCTGCGACTAGTTGGCGGATCACGTTTTCCATGACACGCCCCCGTCCAATCTTCTTGATCGCGTTGGCGGCCCTGCTGGCCACGGCCGGCATGGTCCGCGCTTGTCCGTTCTGCGTCGCCGAGAACCGCACGCTCAGCGAGGAGATAGCCGACAGCAGCGTGGTGCTGATCGGCTCGCTCGTGGTCGACGAGGACGCCCGCCCCGACGACCCCACGCTCGGCGGCGTGCTCAACCCTCAAGACGGCACGGCGCGGTTCCGCGTCGAGCAGGTGCTCACCGGTGAAACGCTGCTCGGCGACGAGGAGCAGATCGAGGCGATCTACTTCGGCGACCCCCAACAAGACGTGGCGTACCTGCTGCGTGGCGTCGGCGAGCCGCCCGAGTGGAACATCCCGCTGCCGCTCAGCGACGAGGCGGTCGCCTACGTCCCCAAACTGATCGGGCTGCCGGAAAGCGGCGCCGACCGAATGGCGTTCTTCCAGGACTACTTGGAGCACAGCGACTCGCTGCTGGCCCAAGACGCCTACGACGAATTCGCCCGCGCCCCTTACAGCGACGTGCAAGACCTGGCCCCCCGGATGGATCCCGAGCAGCTGATGAGCTGGATCGAAGACCCCGCTGTCAGCCCCAGCCGGCGGCGTCTTTACCTCACGATGCTCGGCGTGTGCGGCGGCAAGGAAGACGCCCGACGCATCGAGCGGCTGCTGCTCTCCGACAGCCGAACCCTCAAACCGGCCGCCCGCGTCACGGTCGACGCGGCAGTCGCAGCCGGCGCGCCGCTGGCCGCGCCGCTGGCCGCCGACGCGCTACTGTCGGCCGAACGGCAGAACAAGCTCGGTCTCGACGCGATGATCGCCTGCTACATCACGCTCAGCGGCAAGGCGGGCGAGGGCGAGCGGGCGATGGACCTGATCGACCGCCGTTTCCTCGCCGACCAGCAAGGCGACTACTCGCACGTCTACTCCACGCTCATGGCGCTGCGTTTCCTGGCCGAGGAAAGCGACGCCGTGCCCCGCGAACGCGTTCTCGTCTCGGCCCGGCTGCTGTTGGGCAGCACCGACTTCGCCGACCAGGTGATTCCCGACCTGGCCCGCTGGGAGGATTGGTCGGTCTTGGACCGTTTGGAAGCGATGTACATCGACCCCGAAGCCGAGGGGGTGCAGCAATACGTCCGCGAGCCGATCGTCGCGTACCTCGACGTGGCCGCCGAGCGCGGCGGCGAGCTCGGCGAACGCGCTACCGCGGCGCTCGCCCGGATCGAGCCGGTCGACGAAAAGGCGTTCAAGCGGGCCCGCAGCCTGCGGGCGTTCGGCTTTTTGGCCCAGGCCCGGCCCGCGCGCGACCCGTTGGAGAACGGCGTGCGTAGTGGTGAGGAGGCGGTCGCCGATCAACTGGCGGCCCAGGAGGGCCCCTCCGAATCGTCCCCGTCGGTCCCCCCCCTGCCCCAAGCGTCTGAGCCTACGGCGGCAACGCCCTCCGCCGACGAAACGCCCGGCCCGGCGAGGGTGGTCGCCGAAACGGTGGCCGACGAGCCGCAGACGATCGAGCAAACCGCCCCGCTGACGCCGCCAAGCCGTTTTGTGCTGCTCGCCACGCCATTGGTTGCCGGAGCGATCTGTCTCGGACTATTCTGGATTATCCTCCGCGGGGGCGTCGCTTGAGCCCGCTGAGGCCGCGACTTCCCCACCTCCCCCCTCGCCGACTCGTCAGAACCTACCGATGCCGACCGAAGCCATTGCCGACGCCCCGTCCGTCGGGGCCACGAGCGAAGACGACTCGCTCGCCTATCGCTCGATCCCCGCCACGGCGATCATGGGGCTGCTGATTTCTTTGTTGGGCGTGGTGGCGCCGATCTCCTCGGGCGGGAATTTCAACACGGCGTTGATGTTGGCCCCGATCCCGCTCGCCGGGCTGCTTTTCTCGCTCTCGGCCCTGTCGACGATCCGTCACGCGCCCGAACTGTACACCGGCGGCAAGATCGCCGGCGCCGGCGCCGCCCTCTCGGTGCTGTTCCTCGTGACGAGCCTCGGCTACGGCGGCTACGTCTACGCCACCGAGACGCCCGACGGCTACGAGCGGATCAGCTTCATCGACATGAAGCCGACCGAAGCGGAAGAGGTGAACCGCACTCCCATACCGCCCGACATCCTTGAGCTGATGAAGAATGAGCAGAAGGTGTTTATCAAGGGCTACATCCGGCCCGACACGATCCAATACCACGAGAACATCAGCGACTTCTTGCTGGTCCGCGACAACTTGCAGTGCTGCTTCGGCCCGATGGCGAAAGTGTACTACTTCGACCAGATCCAGGTGAAGCTCGACCCTGGCATGACGACCGATTACCACACCGGTTTGTTCAGGCTCGGCGGCCTGCTCAAAGTCGGCCCCGGCGACCCCGAGAGCAACACGCCGCTCACATTCCACATGCAAGCCGACTACGTCAAGTAAGTCTTACCGCTGCTTTAGTCCGGGGTGACGTGCACAAGCGACGATACCATGCACCGCCGAGCCCGCGTCCGTGCGCCCGCTTGCGGCTGAGCTTTTGCATCGGCTTGCTTTGCGCCGGCTGCGGCGAGGCGCCGCCCGAGATCGCCGCCGACGCGGCGAGCGAGACGGCGGTGCAAGACGCCGCCGCCGAAGATCGCGCCGCCGAAAGGCCTGCGGCCGCCGGCCCGGAGCACGACTCCGACCGCTTGCTCGACAAAACCTTCGACGACCTGGTGTTCGACATCGAGCCCGACGAGCCTTTCGAGCGGTCGATGATCACCCCCGAGGTCGAGGCGTTGGCCGGGCGCCGGGTCCGTTTGCGGGGCTACATCTACCCCACGATGCAGAAGCACCACCTCAAGCAGTTCGTGTTGGTGCGCGACAACCAGGAGTGCTGCTTCGGCCCCGGCGCCGCGCTCTACGACTGCGTGCTGGTCGAGATGGCCCCCGGCAAGACGGCCAGCTACGGGATCCGCCCGGTCGCGGTCGAGGGGCGGCTGCGCATCGAGCCGCTCACGTTCGACGGCAAGACGCTCGGCGTCTTCCAGATGATCGCCGACTCGGTGGATTGAGGCGCCCGCCCTCAGGCGCGGCTCTCCCCGCGTCACTGCTCGTTGTTGAGCCCGAGCTTCTTGAACCAGCGGCCCTGCGAGTCTTCCGGCTTGCCGCTGGGGGCGTTCGTTTGCATCGCCTCGAGTTCTTGCCGCCAAGCGGCGAGCTCGGACTGCTGGCGGGCGATCGCCGCCCGCTCGACCGACACCTCGAGCTCCGCCTCGCGCAGCTTGGCGAGCAGCTCTTGCTCGATCTGCGAGAGCCGCTTCCGCTCGGCCTGGATCACTTCGCTCTCGTCGAGGATGGCGGTGCGCACCTGCTCGTCGCCGGCGCCCTGCTGCTGGAGGGCTTCCTCGAGCTCGGCGGCGAGGCGGGCGATCTCGCGGTCCTTCTCGGCGAGCGCCTCGTCGGTGATGCGAATCGTCCCTTCGATCGTCGCTCGCTCCTCGGCCCGTTGCTCCGCCTCCCGGGGGTCTTCGGGCTCGTACTCGCCCTCGAGGGCGGCCAGCATGCGCCGCTTCTGGGCCTCCCAGTCGTTGGCGCCGTCGTCCACCGGCGCGGGCACGGCGGCGGCGCCGCCGCCTTGCGCCAGCTGCTCTTCGAGCCGCGATTTCTCTTCCTTGAGCTCGCGGAGGTCCTCGACCGCCATCTCGAAGCGACGCCGCAGGTCGACCAGCTCCTCCGAGTCGTCGGCCGGTTCCGAGGGCGCTTGACGGGAGAGGTCTTCAATCTTCTGAGCGAGTTCGTCGCGTTCGTTCCGCAACGAGATCAGCTCGGCCGCCTCGGCGGCGCCCAGCTCGGGCCGCTCGGCCAACTGCTGCTCCAGCTCGGCGGCGCGCTCGCGGTGCTGCTGCAGATCGGCCATCGCGATCTCGCATTTCTGCTGCAGCTCGAGCTCGGTCTGCGACGGAGCGCTGCGCTGCGTCTCGGCCTGCTCGAGCCGCGCCGCGGCGTCGGCGAGCGCCCGCTGTGCGTCGCTCAGCTCACACTCCACCCGTTGCCGATCGCGGCGTTCGGACTCGTTGGCGTGGTTGAGCTGGTCGCGCTGACGGAGCAATTGGTCTCGTTCGCGCGCCAACGCGTCGCGCTCGGCCGAGAGCTCGTCGCGTTCGTGGCTCGCCTGCTGGCCGGTGCGGATCGAACGGTCGGCGGCCTGCCGCTCACGCAAGGCGAGTTGGGCCTCGACCTGATCGCGGAGCGACTCCCACTCGCTGCGTTCCTCCTGCCACTCGCGGCGCCGGAGCTCGAACGAGTGGCGTTCGGCCTCGAGCAAATGGGCCTGCTGGGCGAGCCGCTCGGACTCGTCGCGGACCCGCTCTTCGACGATCGCTTCGACCGCCGCCGCCGACGACTGGTCCATCCGCTCCGCCAGGTCGCGCTCCAACGCCCGGAACGAGTCGCTCGCGTTGTCGAACGAATCCTCTAGCTGGTCGCGCAGCGCCTGGATCGACGCGGCAGATTGCTGCGCGAGCTCGTCGAGAGGATCGGATTCGGCGGGGGTGGGGTCCATTCCCGGTCGGCAAAATATTCGTGTTGGCGTGTCCCAGCGGCGCCGGCGCGCGGCTTCTCCATGCGGACCCTGCGCCCCACGGGCGCAAAGCTCCATCGGTATATAGGTTACGGGGGGCGTATGCCCAAAAAGTGGGGGGGCGGGTCGTGCGGGTGGCGCCGGTTGCGGCGGGGCATGGCCGCAAGTCGCGCGCGCCGCGGGCGGTTTCGCCCGAATAGGGCCGCTTCGCCCGGGCGCCAGGGCAAGCCCGGTTCAGCATCCCGCAACTATTTTGGGTCGTTCACCCGGCACTCGGGCTGCTTGCCCTGCAAGAAATCGGCCGCCTGGCGGGCCACCCGCGTCCTCAGCTCGTGGATCGCCTCGGTCGAGCAGAACGCCGTGTGCGGGGTTACCACCACCCGCGGGTCGTTGTAGGGCGCACGGCCGAGGTCGGGCGGCTCGACGTCCTGCACGTCGAGCGCTGCGCCGGCCAGATTGCCCGCGTCGAGCGCCGCGGCCAGGGCGTCGTGGTCGACCAACCCGCCACGGGCGGTGTTGATCAAGAAGGCCGTCGGCTTCATTTGCTCGAAGGTCTCACGCCGCATCATGTGGTGCGTCTCATCGGTGAGCGGCGCGCAGAGGGCCACGTGGTCGCTCTCGGCAAGGAGCTTCTCTAGGGGCAGCCACTCGACGCCGTCGGGCGCTTCGCGCGAGCGGTTCGTGCCGACCACCCGCATGCCGAGCGCTGCTGCCTTGGCGGCCAGGCTCTTGCCGATGCGTCCCAGCCCCACCAGGCCGAGCGTCTTGCCCTCGACCCGCTCGATCGGCAGGTGCGACGATAAGTCGTACTCACCGCGCTTCGTGGCCCAATGGCTCTCGGCGATCTTGCGGGCCATCGTCAGCACAAGCGCCAGTGTGTGCTCGGCCACCTCGCGGTAGCAGTAGTCGGGCACGTTGGTGACCAGCACGCCTCGTTCGGTCGCGTGCTCCACGTCGATGTTGTCGAGCCCGATGCCGGTGCGGGCGATGTGCCGGCAGTTCTTCGCGGCGTCGATCACCCGCGCCGTCACGGGCGCCCAGCAGGTGAGCACCACATCGGCGTCGCCGACCTCACGGGCGAGCGTCTCCTCGCGGTTGTCGCTGGCGGTGCGCAGCTCACACCCGGCCTCGGCGAGGATCTTGCGCTCCAGCTCGATGTCGGGCCAGGGGTAGTCGGTGTAGAAGGCGTTGGGCATAGACCAATTATCCCCTCCCCCTGGTGGGGAGGGCTAGGGAGGGGGGAAAGCCCCGTGTGCTCGGGTTCTTCACCCCTCCCCAATGTGTCTTCGAGGGTACGGCCTCCCCATCAAGGTCTGGGGATTTTTCTCGCTCATCGTTTGTCTATCGTCTGAATTTGTCGCGCGAAGTTCGCCCGAATCACCTCGCGCCGCAGGCTCAACTTCGCCGTCATCTCGCCCAGTTCCTGCGAGAAGCCCCGGGGCAACACGAAGAAATCGTGAACCTGCTCCTCCCGGGCGGCGCCGGTGAGGGCGCCGTCGATCGCTTCGCGAAACACCTCCCGCACCCGTGGGTGCGAGACGGCCCGCCGCTTGGACCAGACCCACAGCCGCTCGCGCTTGATCAGCGCCCGCAGTCGATCGCGGCTCGGCACAACGAGCGCACGCAAGCCCTTCTCGCCGTCGCCGATGACACATGCCTGCTCGATCCAGGGCGACGCGGCGAGCATCGCCTCGACGCGCGACGGCGCCACGTTCTTGCCGGTCGACAGTACTACCAGCTCCTTCTTGCGGCCGGTGATCGTGAGGAAGCCCTCTTCGTCGAGCGATCCGAGGTCGCCGGTGTGCAGCCAACCGTCCTTGAGCACCTCGGCGGTCGGCTCGGGGTTGTTCCAGTAGCCGAGCATGACGTTCGGCCCACGGACCAAGACCTCGCCGTCGTCGGCCGTTCGCACCTCAACGCCCGGCAGCGGCTTGCCAACGGTTCCGAGCTTGTGCGTGTCGGGCGTGTTCACGGTCACGACGGGCGACGCCTCGGTCAGCCCGTAGCCGGTGTAGAGCGGCACGCCCTCGTCGAAGAACCGCCGCTCGACGGCCGGCGCCAGCGCGGCCCCGCCGCAGTAGCAACGCTTGATCTCGCCGCCGAAGAGTTCGCGCAGCGAGAGCCCTTGGGCGTCGGCCAAGTCGATCGCCTTCTGGAAGAAGTACGGCACGCCGTTCACCACGGTCGGGTGGACTATCTGGCAGTCTCGAAAGACCGTCTCGCGCGACTCGGCCAGCACGAGACGCGAGCCTCGCAGCAGCCAAATGTGGAGGTCGCCGGTGCGGGCGTAGAGGTGATGAAACGGCAGGAAGGTGAGCCGAAGTTCGTCGCCGCTGCCGCCGCTTGCCTCGCTTAGCGCCCTGGCGTTGGCCAAGAGATTCTCGTGCGAGAGCATCACCCGCCGCGGCTCGGCGCCGGTGCCGGAGGTCGTGACCACCGTGGCGGGAGGGGGCTCGCCTGGCAGGCGCCCGTCGAAACCGGGCGGGACGAGCGTCGCCCCGATCCGCATGACGGCCAGCGTGTGGACGATCCAATCGAACTCGTTCGAGCGATTTTCTTCAACCGCATCGCCGCCGGAGAAACCTTGCTCGCCAAGTTCAGCGACTCGCTTCTGAACCTGCCCGTGGAGCTGTTCCCAAGTCACCCAGACGAGAACCCCGTCCCAGATCGTCCCCAGCGCCGGCTTATCGGGTTGCTGGGCGACATTCGCGGCAAGGGCTGCGTTGATCGTAGAGGTTTCGGTCACGCCGGTCATGCCGTGTGCTAGGTTTGTAGTGCAGAACGCCCGCCCTACCCCGGTACGCCGCCATGCCGATGAAGACTCTTGCTCTCCCGAAGCCACCCGCCCCGGCCCTGCTGGTCGGACTGTTTTTTATCGCGGCGGGAGCGTTGCTCCCGGTGCTGAGGTCCTACGGCTCCGGCCGATTAGATCTCAGCGATTGGTTGCTGTACGGCGTGCTGCTATACGTGGGGCTAGGATTGATCTGCGGCTACCGACCCGCGTGGAAGGTTGGCGTGGTCTTGTCGGGGTTCTTTGTGCTGATGGGCGTTTTGGGTTGCTTGATGAGCCTGTTGTTCCTTGCGGCACACGCTGCTGGCAAAGGGAGTCCGGACATGGTGACCGCCGACGAGTGCCTCGTGATGGCGGGGGCACTCGCGTGCTTAGCCGCCGCAGGGGCCGGAGTGTTGCAATCGCTCTGGCGCGATGGAGTCAGGCAATACTATCGGGCGCCGACCGGGCCTTTCGTGAGTGACGCGCCAGCAGCCTAGGCCCGCAGCGTGGCGCCGAGCTCTTTGCCGAGCCGCTCAACGATCGCGTCGCGCACCGCGTCGGCCTCTTCGCTCTTGAAGGTGCCGTCCGCCGAGCGGAGCTGCACGCGGAAGACGACGCTCTTCTTGCCCTCGCCGATCTGCCCGGCGTCGCGGTACGTGTCGTCCTGGAACTCGACGCTCTCGAGCGGCTCGCCGGCCGCCTCGCGGGTGTGGCGCTCGATGTCGGCCCAGCGGGTCGCGAGGTCGACCACCACGTTCAGGTCGCGCGTCACGGGCGGGTAGGGCGAGAGCGGCGTGGTGGTGGGCGTCAGCCGCGCCAGCTCGGCGAGCACGCCGAGGTCGAGCTCGGCCACGCTCGCGGCGCCGCGCAGCTCGAAGCGGCCGAGGCCCGCGGGGCTCAGCTCGCCGAGCACGCCCAGCGATTGGCCGAGGACGCTCAGCTGCGCGCTGCGTGACGGGTCGAGCAGCTCGTGCTCCGCCCCTTCGACGCCGAGCGACAACGCGGGATCGACCTCGCGGACGAGCGCCTCGACCACGCCCTTCAGCTCCAAGTAGCCGCCGCCGGAGCAGAGTGCGAGCACCCGCTTCTCGGTCGGCAGCTTGCCCTCGACCGGCAGGTAAACCTTGGCGACCTCGTACAGCTCGATCACAGGGTTCGAGAGCGTCTCGTTCGTGCGGCGGCAGGCGAGCAGGCTCGGCACGACGCTCTGCCTGAGGGCGTTGGCGCGCCTCAGCACCGGCGTGCCGGTCGCCAGGGCCTCGCCGCGCGAGCCCCACGGCTGGAAGGCGCCGACCGTCTCCTCTTCGACCGCGCTCAAGGTGAACGCCTCGTCGAAGCCGGCCGCGGCGAGCACCGTGCGGAGTTTTTCCAAGACCACGTCCTCGCGGCTCTTGGCCGACGGGACCAAGCCGATGCCGGTGGTCGACGGGATCTTGTCGTAGCCGTGGATGCGGGCGACTTCTTCCAAGAGGTCGGCCTCGCGCGTGAGGTCGGCCCGCCAGCTCGGCGGCACGGCTTTGACGCATTTCTCGCAGAAGTGCGTCTCTTCGCAGCCCAGGTCGGTGAGGATCTTGCGCGTCTCGTCCTTGGGGATCTCGACGCCGAGCAGGCGCGGGATCTGGTCGAAGCGGAGCTTGATCTCGGGGCGGTCCTTGGCGGGCGTCGCCACGTCAACCACACCCTCGCACAGCTCGCCGCCGGCCAGTTCGAGGATCAGCTCGCAACAGCGGCGGCTCGCCCAATCGATCGACTCGGGGTCGACGCCGCGCTCGAACCGATAACTACTCGGGCTCTGCAGCACGTGCCGGCGGGCGGCGCTGCGCACGGCCATGCAGTCGAAGTCGGCCGCCTCGATGAGCACGTCGATCGTCGCGTCCGACACCTCGGTGTCGGCCCCGCCCATCACGCCGCCCAGGGCGACGGGCCGCAGAGCGTCGGCGATCACGACCTCATCGCCGGTGAGCTTGTACTCCTTGTGGTCGATCGCCGTGAACGGCTCGCCAGGCTTCGCCTTGCGGACGACGACAGTGTCTCCGGGAGATTGGGCCCCCCGGAGTTTGGCGAAGTCAAACGCGTGCAGCGGCTGGCCGATCTCCATCATCACGTAGTTCGTGATGTCGACCACGTTGTTAATGACCGCGATCCCTAGCGTCCGCAGCCGGTCGGCGAGCCAGTCGGGGCTCGGGCCGATTTTGACGCCCTTGATCACACGCGCCGTGTAGCGGGGGCAGAGGTCGGGGCAGTCGACCGTGACACTGGTGACTTGGGCGACATCGTTTTTACTGGACGCCGCTCCGCTTACTGTCGTGCGCGGCTCTGTTTGGAGCTGGGGTTTTTTGAGCTCGTGACCCCAGATGACGGCGATCTCACGCGCGACGCCGAAGTGGCCCAGGCAGTCGGGGCGGTTGCTCGTCACTTCGAGGTCGATCGCCGTGTCCCGCTTACCCGAAGAAACGGCGACTTTCTCGACGCCCTCAAGGTTCAAACCCGTGAGCGTCAAACGGTCGGTCAGCTCCTCCAAGTCCTTGGGGAGCGTGACGTACTCGGCAAGCCAATCGGTCGAGACGATCATGGATTCACCACAGAGAACACAGAGAAAGAGTCAGCGGAGTATTGTGTCAATCGAATCGCAGTATTCGGTTATCGAGGGGAATAGCTCTTCCTCAAACCCCAAAGGGTCGTGACAAAGAAAATGGACCGCGGGGGCCTCTTCGTCTCGCTCAATCAAGTAGAGATTGCCGCAGCCGTCTCCACCGATTGCAACGTAGTCCGACAAATCGATGTCATCCCAATCCGTGTCCTCCAACCAGTCCGAACCGATCAGATCGCGGGTGCTCTGGATAAACTGCACGGGGCTGCTATAAACCTCGCCGACTTTCTCCCAAATGCGCTCAGCCAACTGGTCATCAAAGCTGGCAGGCAAGGTCTTGAGCCATGCTCGATACATCTCCGGTAACTCGATGTTAAGCGAGTCTTCGATTAACTCGATATCATTGTCAGTCATTGCACATCGTGATAGTGGAGCACCTCCGTGTCCTCTGTGCTCTCTGTGGTGAAACCGAAATCAGAACTGAGCCAGGAAGCGCACGTCGTTCGTGTAGAGGTCACGGATGTCGGTGATCTGGTGCTGACGCATGCAGATCCGCTCGACGCCCAGGCCGAAGGCGAAGCCGGTCACTTCTTCGGGGTCGTAACCGACCGAGCGCAGCACGTTGGGGTCGACCATGCCGGCGCCGCCGATCTCCATCCACTTGCCGTCGTGCCAGATGTCGCACTCGACGCTCGGCTCGGTGAAAGGGAAGAAGCTCGGCCGGAACCGGACCTCGAGGTCTTCGCCGTAGTAGGCCCGCCAGAACATCTCCAAGACACCCTTCAGGTCGGACATCGTCACGCCGTGGTCGACGCAGAGGCCCTCGATCTGGTGGAACATCGGGTAGTGCGTGGCGTCGGCCGTGTCGGGGCGGTAGACGCGCCCCAGCGAAACGATGCGCACCGGCGGCTTGGTTGCCTCCATCGTGCGGATCTGCACCGTGGAGGTTTGGCTGCGGAGGAGGAGGGGCTTGCCGTCGGGGCCCAAGGCGGCGTCGCAACGCGATTTAACCCCCGATGAGTCATCGCGGGTTGACTGAGCCACGGACAAGTAAAAATTATCCAGCGGATCCCGGGCCGGGTGGCTCAGCGGGATGTTGAGCGCCTCGAAGTTGTGCCAGTCGTCCTCGATCTCGGGGCCCTCGACCGCCGTGAAGCCGAGGCGGCCCATGATCTCCTTCATCCGCTCGATCGTGACCGAGATCGGGTGACGACGCCCCAAGCGGAGCGGGCCCGTGCGCGGGAAGACGCCCGGCAGCGTGATGTCGAAGGCCTCGCCCGACGCCTCGTCGTCGCCGGAGCCGACCTGGCTCAGCGCGGCCTCGAGGGCCTGCTCGACGAGCTGCTTGACGGAGTTGAGCCGCTGGCCGGCGGCGGGCTTGTCGGCCTTGTCGACCTTGCCCATTCCCTTCTGCACCGCCTTGAGGCGGCCGGCCTTGGCGCCGAGGAACTCGACGCGGGCCGCCTCGAGCGCATCGGCGTCCGAGGCCGCTGAGAACGCGCTCTGCGCGTCGGAGGCGAGCTGGTCCAACTCGGCAATAAAGTCCGATAGCGCCACGGGAGAATCCCTGTATTACGCTTGTAGGCGAGCCGGGGGCGTCAGCCCCCGGAGGAGCCGGCGACCATCAGCAGTGCTCAGGCCGCCGCCAGCGCCGACTTGGCCTTCTCCACCACGGCGTCGAACGCCGCGGTGTCGGAGATCGCCATCTCGGAGAGGGTCTTGCGGTCGAGCTCGATGCCGGCCCGCTTCAGGCCGTTGATCAGCTCGCTGTAACGCAGGCCACGCTCACGCGCCGCGGCGTTGATGCGGATGATCCAGAGCTTGCGGAACTCGCGGGCGCGGACCTTGCGGTCGCGGAACGAGAAGGCGCCGGCGCGAACGGTCGTCTCTTTGACCGTACGCAGCAGATTGCCGCGGCCGCCGCGGTTGCCCTTGGCCTGCTTAAAGAGACGCTTCTTCTTCTTGTGGCGAGCTGCGCCGTTGGTGGTCCGCATCGTAAAGGCTCCTTCATTGCCGCCCCCCCTGGGGAGAGCCGGCTGGGTTGCGCCGCCCGGGCCGCCGGTGAGAGTTAAGATCTCCCGGCCGTTCTACCGCCCGACGTGCTGAGTTGGTTTCACACTCCCTTCCCCATCAGGGGAAAGGACAAGTATCAGTAGCTGTTGCCAGCGAGCGCTTCGGCCAGCTTCTTGGCCGTCACGCCGGTGACCGTGCCCGTGCCGCGGAGGTTGCGCTTGCGCTTCTGACTCATGCGACCCGCCAAGTGGCTGGTGCCGGTCATGCGGTGCTTGGCCTTGCCCGAGGCGGTGAGGCGGAACCGCTTCTTGGTCCCTTTGTGCGTTTTCTGCTTTGGCATGGGAATGCCCTTTCCGTGGGAGAAAGTCTCTGCGAGCCCCGCATTCTAGCAGCTTTCTTCGGCACCGAAAGGGCCGAATACCCTGGAAAACTGGGCCCCCGCGGCGGGAATCACCCTCTACCGTCTGCGACGACTCGAGGCGCTGAGGTTCGGGCGCCGGTCCATTGAAGAACAAGCGGCCAGCCGTAGCCCCCCAGCCCTAGCTGCAACGGGGGCTGGGGCCGGTGCAAAGGGGCCACCCATTGCACAGCCCGGCGGTTGCCACATAGCAGGCATAGCAGCTGTAACGATCCCGCGAGGAGATGACCGCCACGCCACAGGAGAGCTGCCGGGCGTTACTTGGGGGCGTACGTCACGACGATGCGGCGGCCCTGCATGCCGGGAGCCGATTCGAGCTTGGCGACGTCCTCGAGCTCTTTGGTGACTCGCTCGACGAGCTTGAAACCCTCGTCCACGTGGGCGTTCTCACGGCCGCGGAAGATGACCGAGAAAATCACCTTGTCGCGCTTCTCGAGGAACTTGCGGGCCCGCTCGACCTTGGTCATCAGGTCGTGTTCGCCGATCTTGGGCCTGAGCCGGACTTCTTTGTTCTGGCTCTGGTGGACGTGGCCCTTGCTCTGCCGCTTTTTCTGCTGGTACTTGTACTTGCCGAAGTCCATGATTCGGCAGACGGGCGGCTTTTCGGTCGGCGCCACTTCGACGAGGTCGAGCCCGGCGTCTTTGGCCTTGGTGAGCGCCTCTTCGGTGGGGATGATCCCCAGCTGCTCGCCATCGTCGGCAATCACGCGGATGGGCGTGATGCGGATTTGTTCGTTGATCCTCTGTTGGTTCTTGCGATCGGCGTCGCGATCAAACGTGCGGAAGCGGGACAAATTTGTTCCTGTGGGGGGTGAGAAAAAGCTCTGGCTCTCGCAAGGCGGTCGGCGGGCCGCGCGAGGGGGGTTATGAGGTTATGGGAGTGATTTGCCTGGAGGACCGGCTAGCCTATGGGACTGGCTGGCGGCCGGGCAGTCCAGACGGATCGCCGCATTTGCAGCAGTCCAGAAGTATCGGCCATAGATCGGGGCGGCGTCAACTATTTAAGTCCCACGGAAGGGACGGATTGCGCCGTTTTTAAGGTTCATGCGTCAAGCGGAGCCCACACGGCGGGCTGCTAGCACTCGGTTCCCTACTCACCCACCCTCCGGATCCTATTGGGATGCTGCCGCATGCGGTTTAGTTGCGGGCTCGGTCGCGGCCGCGGCGCGGCTGGGGCCGCTCGAACCGCGGGGCCCCGCCAATCAGGTGGAAATGGCCCGGGCCGAGCAGGTCCTCCACCCGCTGCCGCAGCTCGGGGTTGAGCTCGACTTTCTTCGAGCAATCGAGCTGCACACGGCCGCCGTCCGCCAGGTCGAGACGCAGCTTCATCGACTTGTCGCCCGGGTATCCGCCCACGATCTCCCGCAGCATCTTGAGCCGCTCTTCGCCGTGGCCCTCTTCCTGCACGCTGATCACCACGCCGCTGGTGAACCGCGTGGCGAGCTCTTCGATCGGCATCAGCTCGTTGACGATGAGGTTCACCTCCTCGGCGCCGGGGCGACGGTCGATCGCGCCGCGGACGCCGAGGATCGCCTCGTTCTCGACGAGCTGGCCGCACTGGGCGAATTGCTCGGGCCAGAGGATGCAGCGCATGATGCCGTCCATGTCCTCCAGGTCCCACATGGCGTACTTGCTCGGCGCACCGGGCTTGGGGTTTTTGGTGTGCGAGAACTTGATCGCCGCGATCATGCCGCCCAGCAGCACCTCGGTGCGGTGCTCCAGGGCGCCGCACTGCTTGCTGGTGTGCGAGCAGTAGATGCGCAGCGTCTTCTCGTGCTCGGCCAGGGGGTGGCTCGTCAGATAGAAGCCGAGCACCTCCTTCTCCATGGTGAGCATCTCCTTCTCGTCGAACTCCGGCACCTGGGGGAGCGGCGCGGGAGCATCGTCCTCGGCGGCGTCGTCTTCGAACAGGCCCTTCTGGCCGCTCTTGCGGTCCTTCAGAGCCGCGGCGCCCGCCTGGATCGCTTTCTCGACCCCGGCGGTCAGCGACGCGCGGGTCTCGCCAAACGAGTCGAAGGCGCCCGCCTTGACCAGCGTCTCGACGGTCGAGCGGTTGCATACCTGCGGATCGACCCGCTCGCAGAAGTCGTAGATGTCGCGGAACGGCCCGCCCGCTTTGCGGGCGGCGACGATCGCGTCAGCCGCCCCCCCGCCGCACGCCTTGATCGCGCTGAGGCCGAACACGATCTGCTTGTCGTGGCGGGCCGTCTTCTCCGGGTCCCGCGAGTCGCTGGCGTCGTACGGCACGACGGCGAAATCGGCGTCGCTGCGGTTCACGGCGGGCGGCACGACGTTGATGCCCATCCGGGCGCAATCCTCCAGGTGCTCGACCAGGGCGTCCTTGCTCTTGAAGTTGCGGCCCGGGATGTCGCCCGACAGCAGCGCGGCCATGAACTCCACCGGGTAATGCGCCTTGAGGTAGGCGGTCATGTACGCGATCAGGGCGTACGCCGTGGAGTGGCTCTTGTTGAAGCCGTAGCCGGCGAACTTCTCGATCATGCCGAACAGCTCTTCGGCCTTCTTCTTGTCGAGCCCCTTCTCCTGCGCGCCCTTGAGGAACTCCTCGAAGTACTTGGCGATGATCGGCAGCTTCTTCTTGCTGATCGCCTTGATGCACTTGTAGGCGTCGGACAGCGGGATGCCGCCCAGCAGGTTGAGGATCCGCATCACCTGCTCTTGGTAGACCATCACGCCGTGCGTCTCGCTGAGGATCTCCTCCATCACGGGGTGCGGGTACTCGGCCTCGCGGCGGCCGTGCTTGACCTCGATGTACTGGTCGACCATGCCCCCCTCGAGCGGGCCGGGGCGGTAGAGCGCGGCGGTCGCGATGATGTCGTGGAAGCTGTCGGGCTTCATCCGTTGCAGCAGGTCGCGGATGCCGCCCGACTCGAGCTGGAAGATGCCCTTCGTCTCGCCACGGCAGAGCAGTGCGTACGACGGCTTGTCGTCCAGCGGGAAGGCGTACGGGTCGACGCGCTCGCCGGTCGTCTGCTCGATCAGGTCGATGCTCTTGGCGAGGATCGTCAGGTTCCTGAGGCCCAAGAAGTCCATCTTCAGCAGGCCGGCCGCCTCGACGTCGTTCATCGCCCACTGGGTGATGATCTCGGTCTTGCCCTTCACGCGCTGCAGCGGCACGTATTCTTCGACCGGCTTCTCGGCGATCACCACCGCGGCGGCGTGGGTGCCGACGTTGCGCGCCAGGCCCTCGATCTTGCGGGCCAGGTCCAAGAGCTCGCGGATCTCGGGGTCGCCCTCGTACGACTTCTTGAGCTCCTCGCTGGTCTCGAGCGCCTTGTCGAGCGAGATGCCCAACTGGTCCGGGATCATGGCCGTGATCTGGTCGACGCGGAAGATCGGCATCGACATCGTGCGGCCGACGTCCTTGATCGCCGCCCGCGCGGCCAGGGTGCCGAACGTGCCGATCTGCGCGACGTTCGCCTCGCCGTACGTGTCCTTGACGTACTGGATCACCTCGCCGCGGCGTTCCTTGCAGAAGTCGATGTCGATATCGGGCGCTTCGAGGCGGCTCTCGTCGAGGAACCGCTCGAACAGCAGGTCGTAACGCAACGGGCAAACGTGGCTCATCCTCAGCGCGTAGCACACCAGCGAGCCGACGCCCGAGCCACGAGCCGTGCAGGGGATGTCGTTGTCGACCGCGTAGCGGACAAAGTCCCACACGATCAAGAAGTAGTCGGGGAACCCGAGCTTGTTGATCACGCGCAGCTCGCGGTCGAGGCGGGCGTGGACCTCGTCGCTCAGCTCGCCGCTCGACGGGTCGTTGTCCTTCCAGCGGTCGTGGTCGCGTGGCGAGTTGTAACGCTCCTTCAGGCCTTGCAGGCAGAGCTCACGCAGATAAGCCTCCGACTCTTTGATGTCGGGCTCGTCTTTGGTCGGCGTGATGAACTTAGGGAAGTAGCGCTCGCCGAGCTTCAGGTCCAGGTCGACCGAGTCGGCGATCAGCTGGCTGCGTGAGAGCGCCTCGTCCATGCCGGGCAACGCCGCGTACATCTCCTCCGGCGAGCGGAGGAAGAACTGGTCCCCCTCCATCTTCATGCGGTTCGTGTCGGTGCGGTAGCGGCCGGTGTTGATGCACAAGAGCACGTCCTGCGCCTCGGCGTCCTCCTGGTTGACGTAGTGGGCGTCGCTCGTCGCGACGAGCGGCAGGCCCATCTTGTTCGCCAACTCGACCGTCAGCTCCTTGGCCGCGCGCTGGATCTCGACGCCGTTGTCCTGGATCTCCAGGAAGTAGCGGTCGCCAAACGTCTTGCTGAACCAGGCGGCGATCGGCTCGCCGGTCCTGAGCGCCTCGTCGGCCGTGGCGCCCGAGAGCAGCGTGCGGCTCAGCTCGCCCGACACGCAGCCCGAGAGGCAGACGATCCCCTCGTTGTGCGACTCGAGCAGCTCCTTGTCGATCCGCGGCTTGTGGTAGAAGCCCTCCAGGTAAGCGCGGCTCGCCATCTTGATGAGGTTGCGGAAGCCTTGGCGGTTCTGGGCCAGCAGCGTGAGGTGGTAGCTCGCCTCCTTGCTGCTCGAGGCGCCCCCTTTGTCGAACCGGCTGCCGGGGGCGATGTACGCCTCGTACCCGACCACCGGGTTGATGCCGGCGTCTTTGCACGCTTGGTAGAACTCCAGGGCGCCGTAAAGGTTGCCGTGGTCCGTGAGCGCCAGCGCGTTCATCCCCAGGTCTTTGGCCCGCGCGACGAGCTTCTTGATCTTGCTCGCCCCGTCCAGCAGGCTGAAGTGGCTGTGGCAGTGGAGGTGGACGAAGGGTTTCGGGGCGTCCATGGGCAAGCGTCGTCCGTGAAATCGCAGCGGGAGGGCGGCGGGTGGTGTGGCGCGGCTGTCGTATGGGCGCCTCGGCGCCAGCCGTGTGGTAGCATGACTGATTCTAACGCCGCCGCGCGCGGTCGCCACCCAAAGATGGCCATCGCGGGCTGGGCCAACGGTTTCCCCGGGATTTTAGAGCGATGCGCAGCCCACTCCCAACAACGATGCGAGTCGTGGCCTCGCTCGTGGCGGTCGAGTTGACCGTTTGCATTGGCGCGGTTGTGGCTGCGGCGCCCGACGGCGAGATCGTCTGGCGGAGCTCCGCCGTGTTCCCCGAGCGGTTCGCCACGCTCGTGGCCGAACCCGACGTGCGATTGCACGTCAACCAGCCGGTCGAGGCCCAAGCCGACGACGTTGACGGGGACGACGCTGACGGGGACGACGACCGCCCCGTGCGGTTGCTCCTCTACGCCTTGCCCAACGGCAACACACTGGAGCAGACCCTCGGCTGCCAGCCGGCCGAAGGGCGCCACTGGCGTTACAACATCCAGCACATTGCGGCGCAGACGCGGATGCTCCGCGAGTTGCTGCCCGCGGAACGAATCGTGCTGCTGGGGGCCGAGGCCAAGGGGCTGAGCTGGCCCGCCTGGCGCCGCGATCACGAGGGCGCCAACGAACGCATCGCCGAGCTGCTGGCCGACTGGCGGGTGCGCTTTGCGGCGCCCGACGCGCGGGTCACGCTCGCCGCCCACTCGGGCGGCGGCAGCTTCTTGTGGGGCGTGTTGGAAGCGGGCGAGATCCCCGAGTGGGTCGACCGCATCGTGTTCTTAGACGCCAACTATTCGTTCGACGCCGACAAGCACGCCGAGAAGTTCCGCCGCTGGATCGAAGGGGCCCCGCGACGCCAATTGGTGGCCGTCGCCTACGACGACCGAGAGATCACCCTCGACGGCAAGAAGGTCGTCGGCCCAACCGGCGGGACCTACCGAGCCACCGGGCGGATGCGAGACGCGTTCATGGAATACTGGCCGATGCGCGCCAGCGGCTTCGGTACGGTCGTCTACCAAGGCAATGGCTACGCCCTGCTCGTTCACCCCAACCCCGACAACAAGATCTTGCACACGGTGCTCGTGGGCGAGTTGAACGGACTGGTTCTTGCGCAGCTGCACGGCCAAGAAGTCAAAGGCTGGCGAGGGCTTGCGGCCCCTCACCGGGCCTACGCGAGATGGATTCAGCCCGAACCCTACCCCGCCGAGTGAAGCCGATTTACTCCTCGCCGGGGTCGCCGATCTTGCGGAGGTATTCCGCCAGGTGCGCCTGCTGGTCCAGGAGGTCTTGCCAGCGCTCGAAGCTGATCGACACCGCGTCGGCTTCGTCGTCGACCTTGGTCGACTGCACCAACGAACGGCTGCGGAGGTGCAGGTATTCGAGCACCTCGGAGAACTGCGCCGCTTGGCCCGGCGTGAGCCCCATCGGTAGATCGGGCGGCGAGGGCAGGTGCAGCGTGCCGGAGATCACCTGCGAGTCGTCCCAGTCGATGTCCGACGCGCCCGACATCACGCTCTCGACCGATCCGGTGAGGTTGTCGTACGCCTTCTGGTCGGTTGAGAGCAGCCCCTCGCCGCGGAGCGCGTCGAGCCGATCGGCGATCTGCTCCCGCGTGCCGTAGATCAGCACCGAGCGGCCGACCGAGATCAGGTCGCCGTAGCGCAAGATCCGCAGCTGCGTCACCTCGCCGTTCACGCGGGTGCCGTTGGTGCTCTCCAGGTCGGTGAGCACGACCTTGCCCTGATCCTCTTGGATCTTGATGTGGAAGCGGCTGATCCGCTCGTCGTTGAGCTGGACGCCGTTGCCCTCCTCGCGGCCGATGGTGATCGGCGTCTCGATCGAATCGTATTCGATGCCCCGATCGGCGCCGTCGATCACTCGGAGGGTGATATGGGCCATGCGGAGCGCGGAGGGGAATAGGGGAGGGAGGGCGTGTCGAGAGGGCGAGTGCGGCGGCGGCGGGTCCTAGGGAAGAGCCGCAACCGACCAGCGGTCGCCGCTCAACCACCCTCCGAAACCGCGATTGCGTGCAAGCCCGTGCACACAAAACCGACCGATTCCGACAGTATCGACTTATAACACGCCTCTTTCACGCAAACAAGCGAATCGCCCCCCCTTTGCTCGTTGCCGCGTGCAGGGGGGGCCGCCTCCAGCGGTCGGGCGTCGCCGCCGCCGCAGATTAGTGCGAATCGCACGGATGCGTAGCGTGTGTGGCGGTGTGATTCGGCGTCGATCAGGCGAAAACAACGCTACGGCTATCGTTCGTGCGTTCTAGTGCCTGAAGTGACGGCGGCCGGTGAACACCATCGGCACTCCGAGCTCGTTGCAGGCGGCGATCACCGACTCGTCGCCCCGCGATCCGCCTGGCTGGATGATCGCCGTGACGCCAGCGGCGTGGGCGGTCCGCACCCCGTCGTCGAACGGGAAAAAAGCGTCGGAAGCGAGCACCGACCCCGTCGATCGGTCTCCCGCTTTGCGGATGGCGATCTCGACCGAGTCGACACGGCTCATCTGGCCGGCGCCCACGCCGACCAGCGCCCCATTGCTCGATAGCACGATGGCGTTCGATTTGACGTGCCGGCAGGCGGCCCAGGCGAATCGCAATTCGGCCAGCTGCTCGTCGGTAGGCTTCGTGTCGGTCACCACCCGCCACTCGGCCTCGGGATCGGGCTGGTCGTCGGCTTGTTGCACGAGGCAGCCGCCGTCGATGGTGCGGACCAGTGGCGCGCCGTCGCCCGGCTCGACGGCGCCGACCTGGAGCAGCCGCACGTTGGCCTTCCACTTCGGCTTGGTGGTGAGGATCTCGAGCGCCTCGGCCGAGTAGCCCGGGGCGACGATCGCCTCGACAAACTTGCCCGGCTCGGCCAGGCACTCGGCCGCCGCGGCGTCGACCTCGGCGTTGAAGCCCAGGATGCTGCCGAACGCGCTCACCGGGTCGCCGGCCCAGGCGCGCTCGGTCGCCTCGCCGACGGTCGTCGCCGTGGCGGCGCCGCACGGGTTGTTGTGCTTCAGCACCGCCACGCCCGGCGCCGGCAGCGAGCGGGCGCAGGCGAGCGCCGCGTCGAGGTCCAGCAGGTTGTTGTAAGAGAGTTCTTTGCCGTTGAGGATCTCGGCGTTCACCAGCGCGTGCGGGCCGGCCTGGGGGTCGACGTACAGGGAGGCCGCCTGGTGGGGGTTCTCGCCGTAGCGCAGCGTCGCCTTGCGACGCATGTCCGACGTCAGCCGCGGCGGGAACACTGCGTCGGCGTCGGCCCCCTCGCCACCCTCGAGCCCGGCAAAATAAGCCGCGATCGCCGTGTCGTAAGCCGCTGTTTGGGCGAACGCCTCGCCGGCGAGCCGGCGCCGCAACTCGGGGGTCGTGGCGCCGGACGACTCGATCTGCTGCAGGATCTCGTCGTATTGGCTCGCCTTGCCGGCGACCGTGACGAACGCGTGGTTCTTGGCCGACGAGCGGACCATCGACGGCCCGCCGATGTCGATCTGCTCGATCGCCTCGGCCACGGTGACCCCTTCGCGGGCGATCGTCTCCTCGAACGGGTAGAGGTTCACCACGACGAGCTCGAACGGCACGATGCCGTGCTCCTCGGCCGAAGCCATGTCGCCCGCTTGGTCGCGTCGGCCCAGCAGGCCGCCGTGCACGCGCGGGTGGAGCGTTTTGACGCGGCCGTCCATCATCTCGGGGTAGCCGGTGTAATCGGCCACGTCGCGAACCGCGACGCCGGCCTGCTCCAGGCAACGCCGGGTGCCGCCGGTGCTGAAGAGCTCGACACCTAGTTCGGCGAGCCGCTTGCCGAACGCCTCGAGGCCGGTCTTGTCGCTCACCGAGAGCAAGGCCCGCTCGATCTTGGGGCTCGCGCCCGAGTCGATCAGGCGTTGGATCGGGGCTTCAGTGTCAGCAGCGGCCATGGTGGCGAGTCCTTCCGAGAGAGAGATTCGGGGGGCGGGGAGGGCCGGGTCGGAGCGGCAGGCGGCTCGACGACCCAGGCCAATCGCGAACGATAGCACCTTCGCGAGCCGCTCACAACGAGCCAAGGGGGGAGGGAATGCCCCCCCGGGTTGGTAAGTCTTACAAAACACGGGGCCCGCCCGAACGGTCCCGAACCGGCCGCGCGGGGCGCCCGTAATCAGGCATGTCGCCCGCCGGTCCCTCACGGGACGGGTCCTTTACGGGACAGGGGGGGACAGAACTTCTGATCAATGTTGCCGGGCGACTGGAACGCCCGGCTTGTCTGGCAAGACGCCGTTTCCATTGCACCAGGAAACGCGAGGCGCGGCCCCTAGCGGGTTGTGTGGGTTGTGACGACGCGAGCATCGCAGACTCGTCGCAACCGTCCCCAGCGATCGAATCGAGACGCCCCGTTGGGGGCGTCGCTCCGGCTGTGCGGGTGTTACGCCCGCCGCGACGGCGGGCCGGGCAAGAATCGTCAAAACGATTTTTGACCACCCGTGATTCGTGACCTATATTCGACTGGCAGAGAGGTCGGCACGTCGCCCTCTCACCACGGATTCGGACAGGCGGCCCGAGCCCCCCCACCGGGAGGCGCCGGGCCGTGTCAGCTGGGACGCGACCCGAACCTTGGCCCTTGTTGCGCAGGAACCCTCCCCGGTCCTGAAATTTTCGCGCAACGAGCCACGCGCCTAGCTGAGACGGAACGAACCATTATGCCAATCCGGCTGCCCCGCTGCTTGCTCGACGCCACGCTGCTGTTCACCGTGCTCGCCGTCCCGGCGGCTGCGCAACAGGGCGTGCTCTCGTCGCCCTACGAATCGTCTCCTTACAAGGCGACTAGCGCCCGTGGGGCGACCGGCGACATCGTCGAGATCCCCGCCGCGGCCCTGCCGCAGGAGGCGCTCCGCCGGCTCGACGAGGGCCGGTCGTTCGAGTCGCAACGCCGCTGGTCCGACGCCGCCGCCCTTTATGAGGAGGCGCTGCGTGAGTTCCCCGGCGACCGCCGCCTGCAGGAACGCTACAGCGTTTCGCGGCTGCACCTGAGCCTCGACCAACGGTACCACGACGGCAGCTTCGTCCACGCGGTCCGCGAGCTCTCGGCCCCCGATTCGTACGACCTGTACGGCGAGCTGCTGGCCAAGATCGAGTCGCACTACGTCATCGACCCGCCGTGGGGCGAGATCGCCCGCCTCGGCGCCTCGGCCGTGCAAATCGCGATCGAAGACGACCGTTTCCAACAGACCAACGGCGTGCGAGCGTCGGCCGAGTCGCTCCGCGCTCTCAGCCGAGAGATCGGCTCGCTCTACAGCAATTGGCCCCCGATCCGCTCGCGGCAAGAGCTCAGCCGGTTCACCAACGAGGTCGGTCGGCTGGCCGAGCAGCGGGTTGGCGTCGGCCGGGCGGCCTGTGTGCTGGAGTTCACCGCCGCGGCCGCCAACGGCCTGGACGGCTACTCGTCGTTCCTCACCCCCGACCAATTGCGTGACGTTTACTCGCAGATCGAGGGCAACTTTGTCGGCCTGGGCGTGGAGCTCAAGGCGGACAACGGCGCCCTGCTGATCGTGCGTGTCATCCCCGGCAGCCCGGCCGAGAAGGCGGGCATCGTCGCCAACGAGCGGATCGTGGCGGTCGACGGCAAAGCGACCCGCGACTACACCACCGACGAGGCGGCCGGCATGCTCACCGGCGAAGAAGGCTCGCAGGTGCTGGTGACGATCGAATCGCCCCACGCCGGAGCGAACCAGCCCCACCTGGTGGCCAAGCCCGCCGCCGGCGCCGCCCCGCGTGCTCGCAGCCAGCAATCGAGCGGCCAGCGGGTCGTGACGGTCCGCCGCGAGCATGTCGACGTGCCGAGCCTCGAGCAGTCGCGGATCATCGACCCCGACTACGGCGTGGCGTACGTGCGGATCCCGGTGTTCCAGAAGTCGACCAGCCGCGACCTCGAGACCGCCCTGTGGGACCTGCACCGCCAAGGGATGCGGAGCCTGGTGATCGACTTGCGGGGCAACCCCGGGGGCCTGCTCACCTCGAGCGTCGAGCTGGCCGACAAGTTTGTCGCCCAGGGCGCCATTGTCTCGACCCGCGGACGCAGCGAGGGAGAGGACTTCGACTACCGAGCCCACCGGGCCGGCACCTGGCGGGTGCCGCTGGTGGTGCTGATCGACGGCGACAGCGCGTCGGCGAGCGAGATCTTCGCCGCCGCGATCCGCGACAACCGCCGCGGCACGCTGGTCGGAGCCCGCTCGTTCGGCAAGGGCAGCGTGCAAGGAATCTTCCCCATGTCTCGCGCCGGCGCCGGCGTGAGACTGACGACAGCCAAGTTTTACTCGCCCAGCGGCCAGCCGATCAGCAAGGTCGGAGTTAGCCCCGATATCGTCGTGCGACATGCTACGAGCTCGGCCGATGGGCGTCAGACAACGGGATACCGAGGGGCCCCCGAGAGCGGGGCCGCTGGCAGCGGCGCCTCGGGCGACGAGGCCCTCGACAAGGCGATCGAGACCGCCCGCCGCCAGGTGGCGATGCGGTAGGCGGGCGAGCGTTATAGCTACTGGCAGAAAAGCCTTCGGATTGGTCGCCTACTCTGGCTTCGACGCAAACCGTTCTGCCGCAATATTTTGTGGTTCACGTGAACATGTCGGCTGAATAGAATGGCACCGTGGAATAGGGTTCTTTTGTCGACCACCTCCCACTACGAAGCCCCTCTCCGCCATGGCCACCGTCTACGACATCAGTAAGTACATCCTGCGTAAGTTGGGTCCGACTACGCACATGAAGCTCCAGAAGCTGGTGTACTATGCGCAGGCTTGGTCGCTCGTGTGGGACGAGAGACCGCTGTACAAGAGCCAAATCGAGGCGTGGGCAAATGGCCCGGTTGTGCCCGGCCTCTACCGGGAGCTCAGGGGGAGCTTTCGAGTGACCCCTAATGACCTTGATCTCGGCGACCACCGGAATCTTACGGATGAGGAACGCGAGACGATTGACGCCGTCCTTAACCATTATGGCGACAAGCCCTCTCAGTGGCTAAGCGACCTTACCCATATGGAAGAGCCTTGGCGGAATGCGCGCATCGGGGTTGCGCCGGGGGAACGCAGCAAGAACGAGATTACCCGAGCAGCTATGGCCGAGTACTACGGCAGCCTGTGACCGATGGGACGCAAGAACGCCAACAAGAAGCCCAAGCAAGGTGGGCAACCGGCGCCTCGCAAAGTCGTCCGCCAGCGAGAAGACCCGACAAGTAGCAACCACGAAACGCCCGTTTGGCTCTTCGGGAATTTCGACAATGATTCCCAGTGGGGTCTTTCAAGTATCAGCCCCGATGTCGCCTCGGAGGTCCTCAGCAAGCTGAAGAATTACGAGAGTATGACTTGGGGGGCTATCGAGCGGGACAAGAAACGCAACCACTCGGTCGGTGTCGAACAGTTCTGTACAGCGGCCCGGAAGCGATTCCTTGAGTTGAATCTGGACGTCGACGAGCTGTTCCGCTTTCGGTTCGATGGCGTTTCCAGACTTTGGGGAATACGCGATCGGCATCAATTCAAGGCTGTCTGGTGGGACCCCAACCACGAGGTGGCGCCGTCAAAGAAAAAGCACACTTAGCGGTGTCTGCCACCCAGGCGGGCGCAGCGGCCCAATTACCGGCCCCGCCCTTCGAGCCGTCAGTTGACGGGCCGATCGGCCATGGGCGATACTTAACCGCCTAGCCGCCCGGGCTGTTTTCTCTGTGCCCTGAACGTTTCTGCGGCTCGCCTGATCCTCTATTCCACTTTTAGCGCCCCCTATGCCGAAGCCGCAAGACGAAGACGACGACCTGTTCGAAGAGGACTTCGAGTTCATCGAAGAGGACGACGACGATCTCGAGGCGGACGACGCGGATGTCGACGACGACGCCGACGATGAGGCCGAAGAGGTCGAGGAGAAGCCGCGCAAGAAGCCCGCTAAAAAGGCGGCGCCCAAGAAGAAGGTGGTGGTCGACAAGACCGTCAAGAAGGCGGCGCCCAAGAAGAAGCCGGGCAAAAAGAAGAAGGCGGCCAAGGCCGACGGCTTCGCCGCCAACCTGTTCGACGACGAGGAGCCCAAGAAGTCGAAGCCCAAGGCCGAGAAGGCGCCCGCCAAGGCGACCAAGTCCAAGCCGAGCAACGACGACAAAGACTCCAAGGACGCCGCCGCGGCCCCCGCTCCCAAAGAAGAGCCCAAGCCGACCGGCCCGCCGACCGATTCGGTCATCCATGTCTACAACACGGGCCGGTTCGTCCGCACGCTCGACCGCGAGTTCACGGCCGACGACGCCGAGAAGTTCTCGGAAGAATACACCCGCACCAACAAGCCGTACGGCCGACGGGCGTTTGCGGGCAAGAAGGGCGAGACGCCCGATGAGATCCTGCAGTAGGGCTCTGCTCCTTGAGCTGCCAGTGGCCTCGGGTCCTACTGCTGGCTGCGAGGGGCTGGGGTAGAGGTCAGGACGCGTCGGCGACACGGCTATTCGCAGGGTCGGTCACGCAATCGACTTAGCCCGTGTGACCGGGAGAACCGGAACCCTTTTTCGCTTCAGGGCGTCCAAGGGTCATCGGCCCGGCGCCCGGGGGCGACCTAAGCTGGTGCAGCGACGGCTGCGCCGTGAGGGTGCGGCGGTCGGTAACGGCAGGGCGAGGCTTCCGGGCCCCCCTGCCCCCACCAAGCCATCGACCCTCGAGTCCCGCCATGAATCTCCGTCTTACTCGTTTGCTCGCTCCCGCGGCCCTCGCCCTGCTGCTCGCCGTCTCGCCGGCTGCGGCCCAAGACCAAGGCATGGCCCAGGCCGAGCTGGACCAGGCGCTCGAGGATGGCCGCAACGCCTTCCAGTCGGGCGACTTTGAGACCGCCGTGAACGCCTTCTCCAAGGTGGTCACGCTGAGCGGCGGCTACCGGCCCGAACCGCTTTTGTTCCGCGCCAAGGCGTTCATCCAGCTCGAAGAGTACGAGGCGGCCCTCGAGGACCTGAAGACGGCGCTGACTTACGGCCAATCGCAACCTGCGTTCGCCGCCGAGGCCCGCAGCACCCGCGGCGAGCTCTACATGAAGCTGGGCGCCTGGGACCGGGCGCTCCCCGACCTGCAACAGGCCGCCAAGACCGACCGGGGCAACCCGCAGTACCAGTTCGACCTGGGCAAGACGATGGTCAAGCTCGGCGGCATGGAGGCGGGCGCCAAGTCGCTCACCCGTTACCTCAGCGCCGAGGTCGAGGGCGAAGACGCCCAACGGGCCGACGCGCTCCGCCAGCGCGCCTCCGCTTACGCCGCGATGCGTAAGACCGAGGAAGCGATCGCCGACGTCGACGCCTCGCTGCAGATCGAACCCAACAACCACGAGGCCTACTACACACTCGCCACGATCGCGATCGCCGATGAGGACTACCCCATGGCGGCCGAGCATCTGCGAGCCTCGATCGAGAACTACGTTCCCGAGAACGAAGACGACGAGATGCCGTTCGTCCAGGGCTACCTGACCCGCGCGTTCGTGCTCGAAGAAGCGGGCAAAGAGGCCGAGGACGAGGCTGCCAGCCGCGAGTTCTACGCCGCCCAGAAGGCGACCTGCGAAGAGCTGATCTCGCTGCTGCCGGAGAAGAACCCCCAGACCCCCGGCGCCCAGGCGGCCGCCTACTTCCGTCTCGGCGTGGCCGAGAGGATGCTCGGCAACCTCGACGAGGCGGTCAAGGACATGTCGATCGCGATCGACACGAACCCGAGCATGGGCGAGGCTTACTTTCGTCGCGGCATCTGCTTCCACTACCTCGGCGAGGAGCGGATGGCGATCCTCGACTTCACGACGGCCTCGAACATCGACTTCGCCAGCCCGCGGGCCAACCTCTGGAAGGGCCTCACGTTCGTCAAGCTGGGCGACTACCAGCAGGCGATCCGGGCCTACGGCGACTCGCTCGCCGTGAGCGACCGCTACGTGCCGGCCTACGTCAACCGCGGCCTCGTTTACCTGCACCTGGGCGAGTACGAGCGGGCGGTCCGTGATTTCGACGAGGCGATCCGCCTGCAGCCGACCGAGGCCTCGCACTACTACCGCCGCGGCACGGCCTACGGCCTGATGGGCGAGCACGACCGGGCGATCAAGTCGCTGACCAACGCGATCGAGTTCGACGAGGAGTTGGTCGGCGCCTACAACGCGTTAGCCAACGAGCTCGAGGCCAGCGGCCAGGACCAGTTGGCGGTCGAGTACCGCCGCCGGGCGAGCGAGTTGGCCGAATAGGCGACTCGCACGGCCGCGCTCCGCACTCCGAGGCGGGCGCCAATCCTGTTCGGCACTGCGGTTGCTCTTCGGGTTCTGACTGTGGGGGGTGGGGGGTGGCGGACCGTTAGGCGGCCAGCGGCGCCAAGGACAGGCGGGCCATTCGTGCCGAGCGCGCAGCGTCGAT